>NZ_LMRY01000005.1:0-167457 GCF_001427935.1 Paenibacillus sp. Soil724D2 | reverse complement strand
GTTCGTCAAACTTGCTATGCTTTACCCTCATACGAACAACCTCCGGCTAATTTCATTGTATTTTCTTAGCCTAAAAGTGTCCAACTTAATTAGGGGGCTTTATAGAATTGTTGCACTTTTTACAACATCGTTCAACCGCAAATAGGGATTCATGCATCCAGTAACCTCAACCCAGTATAGATGACGATTGCTCCGAATTAAGACGCGTTCAAAAGTGAAAAAAACGGATGAATGAATCGACGGTCGCTGTTGTACAACAAATTAGCCTTTAAACAGCCTCACCCATTGAAGGCGTAAGCCGGTATTTAGTGCGTTAAGCATTAAATAAAGGTCTTGTCGAAAAATATTAGGGTTGGGCAAGTCGCTTATGAACAGCTGTACAACAGACAGATCGGGTCTCAGGAGATGATGAGAATCTCATCTGAGGTCGCAAACCGTTTAAAAGATAGAAAACGCACCAAAAAGCGAACTATCCAAAAGATTTAGACGAAAATTGTTCGTTTTTTGAAATTGACATCGCACGTTAGTTGGTAGTAAACTAGGGAAGCGGGAAATGAAGCCGCACTAATTGAAAATGTCGAATCAACTCGTATAAAATCAGGGATAAGGCCTGAAAGTTTCTACCCAAAAACCATGAATTTTTGGACTACGAGGAAGCGAATGAGGGAAACCATAGGAAGACGATGGTCTTTTTGCATTCGGTTCTTTTGCTGTCCAGCGGATAGAATCATGTATTCTAGCTCTGGGCGTTTTTTGGGTTTAAGGGCATGATAGTATAGTAATTATTTATAATGAAAGTTTTAAAAGTTAGCTTTCAGAACCGAGAGGACTTCCCAGGTTTCGTTCAAGATTCGATGTCGAGATACATCATCGCATAATCTTCGTTATCAAAGTTGATTTTTAAAATTACAATATGAGAGTAGGTTTATGATGACGGTACGTGTTGGTGTCATTATGGGAAGCCAATCGGATTGGGAAACGATGAAGCACGCATGCGACATGCTGGAAGAGTTGGGAGTGCCTTATGAGAAAAAGGTGGTCTCTGCGCATAGAACGCCGGACCTGATGTTCGAATATGCAGCTTCAGCGGCAGGCCGCGGCATTCAAGTGATTATTGCCGGAGCAGGAGGAGCGGCGCATCTACCAGGGATGGTAGCAGCCAAAACGGAGCTTCCGGTTATTGGTGTTCCAGTCAAAACGTCCACGCTGAACGGACTTGATTCCTTGCTTTCGATCGTGCAAATGCCAGGAGGCATTCCGGTTGCGACGGTAGCAATCGGTCATGCCGGTGCAACGAATGCAGGCCTCTTGGCGGCGCAAATTCTGGGCGCATTCGAGCCGGAGCTGCAAGCGAAGGTCAGAGCGCGTCGCGAGCGAATTGCTCAGACCGTGATTGAAAGCAGTGACTTGTTATGAGCGAAGCCTCAAACTTAAGCGACAAGGTTATCAAGCCAGGCGGCACCATCGGCATCTTGGGCGGTGGGCAGCTAGGCAGAATGTTGGCCTTAGCTGGACGCAACATGGGGTATCGCTTCGTGACGCTAGATCCTACGGATGACGCGCCTTGCGGTCAAGTTGCGGATGAGCAAATTCAGGCGGATTTTGATGATGTGGAAGCGGCGAGAAAACTCGCAGCCCTGTCGGATGTCATCACCTATGAATTCGAGAACGTTGATGCGCATGTGACCAACATTTTAATGAATGAGTCCTATGTTCCACAAGGAAGTGAGCTTTTATACACGACCCAGCATCGTCTGCGTGAAAAGAGAGCGATTGAAGCAGCTGGCGTACCTGTGGCTCCATATGCTGAAATCACCAGCGCAGCTGATTTGCGTGAAGCGGCTGAACGCTTCGGAACACCGTGCGTGCTCAAAACAGCAACTGGCGGCTACGACGGCAAAGGACAATGGGTGCTTCGCTCGCTGGACGAGGTAGAGGAAGCCTACGAAACGCTCAGCCGCGCCAAAACAGAGCTGGTTCTCGAACAATTCATTCATTTTGACAAAGAATTATCCGTGATTGCGGCAAGAAGTCCACGCGGCGAGGTAAAGGCTTTTCCTGCTGCTGAAAATATACATGTACATAACATCCTGCATCAATCGATCGTTCCGGCGCGAATCCCTGCTCAGGTGCAAAAGGAAGCTGAAGAGCTTGCCGTACGCATCGCAGAATCGCTTGGTGTGATTGGTTTGATCGCAGTGGAGTTATTCCTGACCAAGGATGGACAGCTTTACGTTAATGAGCTTGCGCCACGTCCGCACAATTCAGGTCATTACACGATGGAAGCATGCCGAACTTCACAGTTCGAGCAGCACGTTCGCGCGATTTGCAACCTGCCGCTTGGTTCTACCGAGCTGCTGTCACCTGTCGTAATGGTCAATTTGCTTGGCGAGCATATCGAACGTCTGCAAGAATTGATCGACCAACCCAATTTCCTGGAACACAGTGAATTAGGCGTTTCCGCGAAGGTTCATCTATATGGCAAGAAAGAAGCGAAAGAAAAACGGAAGATGGGACACATCAATCTCCTTACAAGCGACGTCGCGAAAGCACTGACTTGGATAGAACAGACAAGCATTTGGGAAAGTAAGTAAAAGAACTCATTGGAGGAACGGATAACATGATTGAACGTTATACACGCCCAGAAATGGCACGCATTTGGACAGAGGAAAATAAATTCCAAGCTTGGCTTGAAGTCGAGATTCTTTCTTGCGAAGCATGGTCAGAGCTCGGAGTTATTCCTAAGGAAGATGTGAAAGTACTGCGCGAGAACGCAAGCTTCAACATTGACCGCATTTACGAAATCGAGCAAGAGACGCGTCATGACGTGATCGCCTTCACTAGAGCAGTTTCTGAAACGCTGGGACCTGAGCGCAAATGGGTTCACTACGGTTTGACTTCGACAGACGTTGTCGATACGGCACTTGGCTACTTGCTGAGACAAGCGAACGAGATTTTGGACAAAGACATTCAGAATTTCATCGAAATCCTTCGCAATAAAGCGATCGAACATAAAGATACAGCCATGATGGGCAGAACGCATGGTGTGCATGCAGAGCCGACGACTTTTGGTTTGAAAATGGCCCTTTGGTACGAGGAAATGAAGCGTAACCTGGAGCGTTTCCGTTTTGCTGCTGATGGCGTACAATTCGGTAAAATCTCAGGTGCAGTAGGCACCTACGCGAACATCGATCCGTTCGTTGAAGAGTATGTATGCGGCAAGCTGGGCACAAAAGCAGCTCCGATTTCTACACAAACCTTGCAGCGTGACCGTCACGCTGAATACATGGCGACGCTGGCGTTGGTTGCTACGTCCCTTGATAAATTCGCGACTGAAATTCGCGCACTTCAGAAGAGTGAGTTCCGCGAGGTTGAAGAGCCGTTTGCGAAAGGTCAAAAAGGTTCCTCCGCCATGCCGCATAAGCGTAACCCGATTGGTTGCGAGAGCATTTCCGGTCTGTCCCGTGTGATTCGCGGGCACATGGTTTCCGCTTATGAGAATGTGACGCTTTGGCATGAGCGCGACATTTCGCATTCCTCCGTTGAGCGTATTATCCTGCCGGATGCGACGCAGCTGCTGAACTACATGCTGAACCGCCTAGGCAACATCATCAAGAACTTGACTGTGTTCCCTGAAAATATGAAACGCAACATGCGCAGCACCTATGACGTTCCTTTCTCTGGCCGCGTGATGACGAAGCTGATCGACAAAGGCTTTGCTCGTGAGCAAGCGTACGATACGGTTCAGCCAAGAGCGATGCAAGCATGGGAAGAACAGCGTTCGTTCCGCGAAATCGTGGAGAATGCTTCCGTGATTACAGAAGTGCTTAGCCCGGAAGAGATCGCAGATTGCTTTGATCCAAGCTGGCATTTGAAACACGTAGACACGATCTTTAACCGTTTAGGTTTGAAATAAAGCAGGGCATTTTAACAGGAAAGGATGTGTGGTTCGTGGCTAACAATATCTTGGAATCAGCTGTTGAAATGATTAACGCTCCCCTGGTTCATAAGGGGAAAGTACGTGAACTGTATGATCTGGGCGAACATTTCCTTATCGTGGTGACGGATCGAATTTCGGCTTTTGATTACATGTTGAAGCCTGGAATTCCTGATAAGGGCTACGTTCTGAATGCGCTAAGTAAATACTGGTTCGGCGTGACGAGCGGTTACATGAGCAATCACATTGTGCACACGGACGTAGAAAAGCTCCATGCGATTATTCCGAGTGCGGAAGATAGAGAGCTTCTAAAGGAACGTATTATTGTAGCGAAAAAAGCGGAGCGCATCTCCATTGAATGCGTGGTTCGCGGTTACATCACAGGCAACGGCTGGAGACAGTACGAGAAAACAGGCGAGATTAACGGTCGCAAATTGCCTGAAGGCCTGCGTAAGAACGAACGCTTGCAAGATCCTATTTTCACACCTGCGGCTAAAAATGATGTCGGTCATGACGAAGACATTTCCGTGGAACAAATGATTGATTTAGTCGGCGAAGAGCTGACTTATGCGCTGCAAGAGCGAAGCATCATGCTTTACACGTTGGCTCATTCGATTTGTGAGCAAAAGGGTATTATTTTAGCAGATACGAAGTTTGAATTCGGCTTCTACGCAGGAGAACTTATTATTATTGATGAAATTTTCACGCCGGATTCCTCGCGTTACTGGTCACAAGATAAATACGCCCTGGATATCGAGATTGATTCGATGGACAAAGAGCCCGTTCGTACGTATTTAGCCGGATCGGGCTGGGATAAAAATAGTGAGCCGGATGAGCTGCCAGCTTCCGTAGTGGAAGAAACTTCGAACCGTTATAAAGAAATTTTACATCGCTTGGTGGATTAGCAGAAAAATGATGTCCGATTCCCACCGAAGTTGAGAATAAGAGTCTCTAGAGGCTCCTATTTCTAAGAAAAACGCAAAAAAATGCGGATAAGAGTCTTTAAAGCCTCTTATTTCCATGATTATCAGTAAAATAGTTGCTTTTTTGGGAAATAAGAGTCTTTAGAAGCTGCTATTCCCCGGATATCGTAAGAAAAATGAGAAATAAGAGCCTTTAGGGACTTCTAAATAGGTTCCTGAATAAGTCCATGCCAGCTGCTCTGGCGAATAACGCTAAGGAGAGAATAATAATGAAAGCAACGGTCTACGTAACGATCAAGCAGAACGTATTGGATGTTCAGGGAACTGCGGTGCAAGGAGCGCTTCATTCCATGGGTTTTGACGAAGTTGGTAAGGTCCGCATTGGGAAATACTTGGAGTTAGAACTGGATACAACGGATAAAGCAGAAGCAGAAGCGCGTGTAAAAGCAATGTGCGAGAAGCTGCTTGCAAACACGGTTATCGAAGACTACCGCTACGAGTTGGCGTAATAAACCAGAAGAAGGAGGAAAACGTCATGAATTTTGCGGTTCTTGTATTTCCGGGATCGAACTGCGACATCGATATGTACAAAGCAATCGAAGACACCATTGGTCAGCCGGTTGAGTATGTTTGGCATACAGATGGCGACTTGTCCAAATACGACTGCATCCTCGTGCCGGGTGGATTCTCTTATGGGGATTACCTGCGTTGCGGAGCGATTGCACAATTTACGAACGTGATGAAAGCTGTGGTTAAGGCTGCGGAAGAAGGCAAGTACATTCTAGGTATTTGTAACGGATTCCAAGTGTTAACGGAAGCAAGATTACTGCCAGGCGCTTTGCTGCGCAACAACGGAATGAAATTCCGCTGCCACCAAACGATTCTCAAAGTGGAGAACAACACGACGGCTTTCACGCGTGATTACGCGGAGGGTGAGCTGATTGAAATTCCAATCGCTCACGGCGAAGGCAACTACTATTGTGACGATGCTACGCTCAAAGAATTACAAGAAAACAATCAAATCGTATTCCGTTATGAAGCGGGCAACAACCCGAACGGATCACTTGATGATATCGCTGGAATCAGCAATAAAGCAGGTAATGTCGTTGGTATGATGCCTCATCCGGAGCGTGCCGTTCATGAGATTCTTGGCTCCGCAGATGGTAAGAAAATGTTCACATCAATTCTAAGCGCTTGGAGGGAGAAACATGACGCAGCAGCTATCCGTTAATGAACCAACAGCCGAGCAAATCGCGGAGCAGAAAATTTACAAGCAAATGGGCGTAACGGACGAAGAGTTTGCCAAAATTTGCGGCTTCCTTGGACGTAATCCGAACTATGTAGAAATCGGTGTTTTCAGCGTTATGTGGTCCGAGCACTGTTCATACAAAAATTCCAAACCTGTACTTCGTAAATTCCCAGTGACAGGACCTCGCGTTCTGATGGGACCTGGTGAAGGCGCAGGGATTGTAGATATCGGAGACAACCAAGCGGTTGTTTTCAAAATTGAAAGTCATAACCACCCTTCAGCGATCGAGCCTTACCAAGGCGCGGCGACAGGTGTGGGCGGTATTATTCGTGATATTTTCTCCATGGGCGCGCGCCCGGTAGCGCTTCTGAATTCCTTGCGTTTCGGTAAGCTGGAAAACGATCGCGTGAAGTACTTGTTCGAGCACGTTGTATCCGGAATCGCTGGATACGGGAACTGCATCGGGATTCCGACAGTCGGCGGCGAAGTCATGTTTGACGAGAGCTACGAGGGGAACCCGCTCGTTAATGCGATGTGTGTGGGTCTTATCGACCACAACATGATTCAACGCGGTGTTGCCAAAGGTGTTGGCAACCCAGTATTCTACGTCGGACCGGCAACTGGCCGCGACGGTATCCACGGTGCGACTTTCGCATCCGAGGAGCTTACGGCGGAGTCCGAAGCGAAGCGCCCAGCGGTACAAGTGGGCGATCCGTTCATGGAGAAGCTCGTGCTGGAAGCGTGCTTAGAGTTAATCAATTCCGGCATCGTGCTCGGAATTCAAGATATGGGTGCTGCGGGGCTGACTTGCTCCAGCGCAGAGATGGCTAGTAAAGCGGGCAACGGTATGGAGCTTTACCTTGATGAAGTTCCACAGCGCGAAGAAGGCATGACAGCGTATGAAATGATGCTTTCTGAGTCTCAGGAGCGTATGCTTTTCGTAGTTGAGCCGAAGCATGAGGCGCAAGCTAAGGGCATTTTTGAGCGCTGGGGTCTCCACTGCGCCAAAGTCGGCAAGGTAACCGATGACGGTTACCTGAAATTGATCCACCACGGTGAAGTCGTGGGGAACATGCCAGTCGGCGCACTCGTCGACGAGTGCCCGGTGTACAATAAGCCGAGCAAGGTGCCGGCTTATTACGAAGCTAGCGCATCGATCGACACGACTCGTTACCCTGAGGTAACGAAATTGACGGAAGCGCTGAAATCGGTGCTCGCGTCTCCGACGGTAGCGAGCAAAGAGTGGGTGTACAACCAGTATGATCACATGGTTCGTACAGATACGGCAGTGCGTCCGGGTTCGGATGCAGCGGTTGTGACCATTCGCGGTACCCGTAAGGGCCTCGCGATGACAACCGACTGCAACGGACGCTATGTGTACTTGGATCCGGAAGTAGGCGGACGGATCGCTGTATCAGAAGCAGCACGTAACGTGGTTTGCTCCGGTGCTGAGCCGCTCGCGGTTACGGATAACTTGAACTTCGGTAGCCCAGACAAGCCAGAGATTTTCTGGCAGCTGGAGAAATCCACAGACGGTATGGCAGAAGCTTGCCGCTTCTTGGATACACCGGTTATCGGCGGTAACGTCTCGCTTTACAACGAGAACGCCAAAGGTGCGATCTACCCAACTCCGGTTATCGGGATGGTTGGTCTTGTTCATGACATCGACCACATCACGACACAAAGCTTCAAAAAAGAAGGCGACATCATCATCCTGCTCGGCGAGACGAAAGCGGAGCTTGGCGGCAGTGAATTCCAATATGTCATTCACGGTGTAACCGAAGGCCGTCCTCCTGAACTGGACTTGGCTACAGAGAAACGACTGCAAAATGCAGTACTAAAAGCAATTCAAGAAGGTCTTGTTGCTTCTGCGCATGACTTATCCGAAGGCGGCTTGGCCGTTGCTTTGGCTGAAAGCTGTATCGGTGGCAAAGTAGGCGCAGCTGTTAATGTAGCTTCTGACCTTCGTCCTGACTTCACGCTATTCAGTGAATCACAATCCCGTATTTTGCTGAGTGCTTCCCCTGATAAAGCGGACGCTTTGAAACACTGGATTGCTTCACAAGGCGTACCTTATCAAGAAATTGGAACAGTAACAGGAACAGAACTGACCGTTAAAATCAATAACGAACAGCGTCTCCAGTCTCCGGTAAGCGAGCTGGCGAAAGTCTGGAAGGATGCGATTCCATGTCTAATGGCGTAAAACAATCCAAGGCCCTTAAGCTTCCTGCTGCTCCTATTGTCCAAGTGGGCGATGGGCAGCATGAGCTTTGGACAGGAGAGTATTTCAACGAAGGTGTAGGCGGCCAAGGCGGATTGTTTGATAAGCTGAATGAGGAGTGCGGTGTTTTCGGGGTGTATGGTCATCCGGACGCTTCCTCTCTGTGCTATTACGGGCTGCATGCCCTGCAGCACCGCGGACAGGAAAGCGCTGGTATCTGTACAGTAGAAGATGAAAAGTTTAACTACTATCGCGGGATGGGACTTGCCAAAGAGGTGTTCACTAACGAGAATTTGTCGCCTCTGACAGGTTCCACAGCGATTGCGCATGTGCGTTATTCCACAGCAGGCGAGAGCAAGCTGGCGAACGCGCAGCCCCTAGTTTTCAAATACCGCGAGGGCGATCTTGCGATTGCGACGAATGGTAACCTCGATAATGCCAACATTATCAAGCGCGAGCTTGAGAAGAAGGGTTCGATCTTCCAAACGACGAGTGACACCGAGGTTATGGCGCATTTGATTGCCCGTTCGGAGCATGACGATATCGTGGAAGCCGTCAAAGATGCCATGAATCAAGTCATCGGCGGCTTTGCCTTCCTGATCACTACCAAAGATAAAATGATTGCTGCGCTAGATCCGAATGGACTTCGTCCCTTCATGATCGGCCGTCTGGGAGATGCGTACTTATTCGCCTCCGAGTCCTGTGCATTCGATGCGGTGGGAGCAACTTATTTCCGTGATGTACAGCCGGGGGAAATCATTGTGATTGACCGTGACGGCTTCCGCTCGGAGCGGTTCACGGAAAGCGGCCGACGCGCGATTTGTGCGATGGAATATATCTACTTTGCTCGTCCGGACAGCGACATCGATACGGTGAACATTCACTCCGCACGTAAGCGGATGGGTAAAAAACTGGCGATGGAGGCTTTCGTCGATGCGGATGTGGTAACGGGTGTACCGGATTCGAGTATTTCCGCTGCGATTGGTTTTGCTGAACAAACGGGTATCCCTTATGAGTTGGGTCTGATCAAGAACCGCTACACAGGCCGGACGTTCATCATTCCAAGCCAAGAGCTTCGTGAGCAAGGTGTTAAAATGAAGCTGAGCGCCGTTCGCAAAGTCGTCGAAGGCAAGCGTGTTGTCATGATTGATGACTCCATCGTGCGAGGGACAACGTCACTTCGAATCGTCAATTTACTTAGAGAAGCTGGGGCAACAGAAGTGCATGTGCGTATCTCTTCGCCGCCTTTTATGAACCCATGCTACTACGGAATTGATACTCCGGATCGGAAAGAGCTAATCGCGGCGATGAATTCTATCGAAGAGATTCGTAAAGCGATCAACGCGGATTCCTTGCATTTTCTGACTAAAGAAGGATTGTTAGATTCGATCGGCCAAGGTTCCGCAGGGGCGGAGAGCGGCTACTGTACGGCATGCTTCGATAACACCTATCCAACGGAAATTGTAGATGTTACGAAGGTTGGTTGTGCTTGCGATTAATTGGTTAATAGATAGATAAATGCGGAAAAATGGAATAGACACAACGGGTGGGTCTCGCTTAGGCGAACGACCTCCCGATACATAGACAAACTAAGGAGTGGAAGCGAAGTGTCGGATGCTTACAAAAAGGCTGGAGTCGATATCGCGGCAGGGAACGAAGCAGTAGAACGGATGAAAAAGCACGTCAAACGGACTTTCCGTCCTGAAGTGTTAACTGACCTCGGTGGCTTCGGCGGGCTGTTCAGCTTGAACAAAGACAAGTACGAGGAGCCTGTGCTCGTATCTGGTACGGACGGCGTGGGCACGAAGCTGAAGATCGCTTTTGCAATGGATAAGCATGATACGATTGGGATTGATGCTGTCGCGATGTGTGTGAATGATATTATCGTTCAAGGCGCGGAGCCGCTTTTTTTCCTCGACTATCTTGCTTGTGACAAAGTAATTCCAGAGAAAATTGAAGCTATCGTTAAAGGGATCGCTGACGGTTGTGCGCAGTCTGGCTGCTCACTCATCGGTGGCGAAACGGCGGAAATGCCGGGCATGTATGCGTCAGGGGAGTATGACATTGCCGGGTTTACGGTTGGAATCGTCGACAAGAAAAAGATCATCGATGGTACAACGATCCGTCCTGGAGACGTGGTTCTAGGTCTGGCATCGAGCGGAGTGCACAGTAACGGGTTCTCTCTTGTGCGCAAGCTTTTGCTGGAAGATGGCGGTTATACGCTTCAAGGTCATGTGGATGAGCTTGGCGATAAGCTTGGTAATGTGCTGCTTGAGCCAACGAAGCTTTATGTGAAGCCAGTTCTTGCGATGCTTGAAGATGTTGCGATCAAAGGGATGGCACACATTACAGGCGGCGGTTTTATCGAAAATATTCCA
Organism: Paenibacillus sp. Soil724D2; assembly: GCF_001427935.1. Lineage (NCBI taxonomy): Bacteria > Bacillati > Bacillota > Bacilli > Caryophanales > Paenibacillaceae > Paenibacillus > Paenibacillus sp. Soil724D2. Next base: position 156,749 of record NZ_LMRY01000005.1, on the reverse strand, counting down.
CGCGTTCTGCCTGATGGCGTGAACGTCGAGATCCAATATGGATCGTGGCCGATTCTGCCGATTTTTGAGTTGATGCAGCGTGAGGGCGGCATTTCGAACAACGATATGTTCCGCACTTTCAACATGGGCATCGGGATGGTTGTTATCGTGGGCGCGGACGATGCGGAGAAAGCTATTGCCGCAGCAGAAGCGCAAGGCGAAAAAGCCTACCGTTTAGGCGTTGTTACTGAAGGCGAGCGTGTAGTGACGTTCCAAGGAGCTGAGGTTTAATGCAGCCTTACCGAATTGCGATTTTTGCTTCGGGCAGCGGCTCGAATTTCCAGGCTATCGTAGATCAGGTACAGAAGGGGAAGCTTGATGTCAGCATCGAGCTTCTTGTCTGTGACCGCCCGCAAGCGTATGTGGTGGAGCGTGCTGTAGAAGCGAAGGTGCCTGTGTTCACGTTTGTTCCGAAGGAATATGGGAGTCGTGAGGCTTACGAGGCTCTTATTCTTAAGGAGCTGCAAGATCGTCAGGTTGATCTGATCGTGATGGCCGGCTACATGCGGATTATTACGAATGTGCTTGTTGAGCCGTTTTTCGGGCGCATGATCAACATTCATCCTTCGCTGCTGCCTTCGTTTCCAGGCGTGCGTGCGATCGAGCAAGCCGTCGAGTACGGCGTGAAGCAGACCGGCGTGACCGTTCACTTCGTGGACGGCGGACTCGACTCCGGGCCGATCATCGCGCAGCGCGCCGTCGAGATCCACGAGCACGAGACTGCGGACTCGCTGGCCGAGCGTATCCATGCGGCTGAGCACGTGCTACTGCCGCAGGTGATTCGCTGGCTTCGCGAGGACCGCGTGAGCTTGGATGGCCGCAGGGTTAGCGTGCGGTCGTAGGTTGGCTCCGTAGGTACCGTAGCTCCTGAGATTAAGGTTCCTTGTGGATAACTCGGCTGTGTGCGCTGCTGTTATAAATCACTTAAGTAGCTGTTTTACGCCAATTGCGTGAGCATGGTCGAAGTTAAGAATGTTTTTCATCGTTAATTAGGGCTGAGTGGGAGAATTAGCTACTGTAAGGATGTTTTACATCGTTACCGTGGCGGTTTTACCCTACATGAGTGAGTTTGGTCGAAGTTAACGATGTTTTTCATCGTTAATTAAGGCTGAGCGGAGGAATTAGCTACTGTAAGGATGTTTTACATCGTTACCGCGGAGGTTTTACCCTACATGAGTGAGTTTGGTCGAAGTTAACGATGTTTTTCATCGTTAATTAGGGCTGAGCGGGAGAAGCAGCTATTGTAAGGATGTTTTACATCGTTACCGCGGCGGTTTTACCCTATATGAGTGAGCTTGGTCGAAGTTAACGATGTTTTTCATCGTTAATTAGGGCTGAGTGGGAGAATTAGCTACTGTAAGGATGTTTTACATCGTTACCGCGGCGGTTTTACCCTATATGAGTGAGCTTGGTCGAAATTAACGATGTTTTTCATCGTTAATTAGGGCTGAGTGGGAGAGTTACAAATATTATTTTCTGGGAGGAAGCATAGTGGCAATCAAAAGAGCACTAATCAGCGTTTTCGATAAGACGGGAATTGTTGAATTCGCGAGCGAGCTGTCGAAGCTGGGCGTTGAGATCATTTCTACGGGCGGTACGCTTAGTTTGTTGAAGGATAAAGGGGTGCCGGTTATCGGTATTTCCGAGGTTACAGGGTTTCCGGAGATCATGGATGGCCGCGTCAAAACGCTGCATCCGAATGTTCACGGCGGACTACTGGCTGTTCGTGACAACGTGGAGCACCAAGAGAGCATGAAGAAGCTCGGTTTGGAGTATATTGATCTGGTTGTCGTGAATTTGTATCCTTTTGCTGAAACGATTGCGAAGCCTGATGTGACTTACGAGGATGCGATTGAAAACATCGATATCGGTGGGCCGACGATGCTTCGTTCAGCAGCTAAGAACCATGCGTTCGTCTCCGTTATCGTGGATACAACCGACTATGCGAAGGTGCTGGAAGAAGTGCAAGAGACTGGCGACACAACGCTGGAAACGCGCAAACGTTTAGCTGCCAAAGTGTTCCGTCACACAGGAGCTTACGATGCATTGATTGGTGACTACTTGACTGGCCTGCAAGGCGAGCCTTACCCAGAGCGTTATACAGTGACTTATGAGAAAATGCAGGAGCTTCGCTACGGAGAGAACCCGCATCAAAGCGCGGCTTTCTATCGTAAGCCGAATGCGGCTGCCGGCAACATTACAACGGCTGAGCAATTACATGGTAAAGAATTATCCTACAACAATATTAATGATGCGAATACAGCTCTGCAAATCGTCAAAGAATTCAGCGAACCTGCGGTTGTAGCCGTTAAGCATATGAATCCTTGCGGCGTAGGTATCGGTACAAATGTGCTTGAAGCTTACACGAAAGCGTACAATGCTGACCCAACTTCCATCTTCGGTGGAATCGTTGCAGCGAACCGTGCGGTTGACGAAGCAACAGCTCAACTGTTGCATGAGATTTTCCTCGAAATCGTCATTGCGCCTGATTTTACACCGGAAGCACTCGATATCCTTTCTAAAAAGAAAAACATTCGCCTACTCAAAGTAAGCGGCTTAGATACAGTAGCAGGTCGCAAAGCGGAGCCAGTGATTACAACAGTTGAAGGCGGCATGCTCGTACAAGCTAGCGATGCCTACCAGTTAACAGAAGCTGACTTGAAAGTCGTTTCTGAGCGGCAACCGACAGCTGAAGAGATGAAGCAATTGCTTTTCGCATGGAAAGTAGTTAAGCACGTTAAATCTAACGCAATCGTACTCGTTGCGGACGACATGACGGTTGGCGTGGGCGCTGGTCAAATGAACCGCGTTGGCGCAGCCAAAATCGCTATTGAGCAAGCTGGCGACAAGGCGAAAGGCTCTGTCCTTTCTTCCGATGCTTTCTTCCCAATGGGCGACACGCTTGAAATGGCTGCAAAAGCGGGAATCACAGCGGTGATTCAACCGGGCGGCTCCATTAAAGACGAAGAATCCATCCGCGTAGCGAACGAAAATGGCATTGCCATGGTCATGACAGGCGTTCGTCACTTTAAACACTAAAACAATTGAGAATGCTCACGATCGATTTCCAGACCGTGGGCATTCCCCATGAGAGGGGTTTCCAAAACGATGCGTGTATTAGTTATTGGACGAGGCGGGCGCGAGCATGCGATTGTTTGGTCTTTGAGCAAGAGCCCGAAGATCAGCAAACTGTTCTGCGCACCGGGGAACGGCGGAATTGCTGGCTTGGCGGAATGTGTGCCGATTACGGAACTGCAATTCGAGGAGATCAGCACATTTGCGAAGGAGCAGGCAATTGACCTCGTGATGGTAGCACCTGATGATCCATTAGCAGCAGGTTTGGTTGACCATTTGGAGTCCAAAGGTATCGAGGCTTTCGGGCCGCGCGCGAATGCGGCGATTATTGAGGGCAGCAAGGTGTTTATGAAGGAGCTTTTGAAGAAATACAGCATCCCTACGGCAGCTTACGAGTCTTTCGACGCTTATGAGCCAGCACTTGCTTACTTGCGCAGTCAGTCGGCGCCGATTGTTATTAAAGCGGACGGATTAGCTGCTGGTAAAGGTGTTACCGTTGCGCAAACGATGGAGGAAGCAGAAGCCGCGCTACGCGACATTATGGTGGATCAAGTGTTTGGCAAATCCGGAGCCAGCGTGGTCATTGAGGAATTCTTAACAGGGCAAGAAATGTCACTGTTAGCCTTTGTTGATGGGTCCACGGTTCGCCTCATGGTGCCGTCACAGGATCATAAACCTGTTTTTGATAACGATAAAGGACCAAACACGGGCGGAATGGGTACGTACTCCCCGCTGCCGCATATCCCTGAGTCAATCGTGCAGGAAGCACTTGCGAACATCGTTCAACCAACAGCTGATGCGATGGTAAAAGAAGGCCGTCCTTTCAAAGGCGTACTTTATGCGGGTTTAATTTTGACCCCGAATGGCGTGAAAACAATCGAGTTTAACGCGCGTTTCGGTGATCCAGAGACGCAGGTTATTTTGCCTCGCCTCAAAACCGATCTTCTCGATATTTTCCTAGCTATCAACAACGGAACGTTGGCTGAGCAGCCTATCGAGTGGAGCGAGGAAGCAGCAGTTTGTGTGATCGTAGCTTCACCAGGCTACCCAGGTCCGTACCCGAAAGGGCTGCCGATTACTGGACTGGATCAAGTGCAAGACTCGCTTGTGTTTCACGCGGGGACAGCTATCGAGGATGGGCAAATTGTTACCAACGGCGGACGCGTGCTTGGAATCACTGGTCTTGGCAAAGATATCATTGAAGCACGTCAGAAAGCATATGCGGATGCGGACCGGATTCATTTTGACGGGAAGCATTATCGTACGGATATTGCGATGAAAGCTTTGAAATAGGAAAGATTGCTCTTAATTGTATAAAGCACAGCCTTTTGTTCATCAAAGGGTTGTGCTTTTTCATTTTTCTCAGTCCGTTTGTAAAAAAAATGCAATTAATTGACCGTTGTAAGCGTTTTATATGTTAGGTATACTAGGCAATGTTAGGCAATTATCCGTACGGTTGATTCCATGCTGATCATTCGCGAATCTTGTAGAAGGTTAACCTGATTAACAAAGCAAAGCGAGGCTGAATCATGACCATACTTAAAATTGCGGGGCTGCATCCGAAGCCGCATTCGTTGAAATATCGTCTAATCCTGATCCTGTTTATCAGCGCACTCGCACCCTTAATTATCATCGGGAGTATTTCCTATTTCTCCATGTATGCAATTTTACAAAATAAAGCAGAGGGCGGGGTCCAAAGCAATTTGCACCAAGTAAGGCTATTGCTTGAAGATACGCTCGGTCAGTTGAATCATGCTTCTCAGCAGCTTGCTTTTGACGGAAGGGTTGGCAAAAGCCTAGAGAACTATTTAGCAGCTGATTTATTTGAAAAGAAAAGATTGAACGATGAGATCAGAAGCGAGTTAGGCTTGATTCATTTTACGAATCCGACCCTCGGATTAATGTTTTATTACTTTGAGAAAAACAACCAGCTATTATTTGAGAATTTTAACGTTCGTGACGATTATGACCTTAAGCAGCTCCCTGTCCTTATCAAATTCGATAAACTTACTTATATGGGACCGCATCTTTCTTTAAATCCGATCGACGGCAATGAAGTGCTGTCTATCCTTCGCAAAGTCGAGCTGCCGGATCGTGATGATGTGTATGTCTATATTGAAACTAATTTTAAATTGGCCGAAAGCATACTCAAAGACAACGAGCAATTCGGCGGCAACTTGGTACATCTGATTGTCGATAATCAGGGCAAAATTGTTTATAGCGAGAATTCAACTGATTTTCCTGTGGGCATGCAGCATAATGCCAATAACCAATCGAATAAAGACGTTTCGGGCAAATATATGATGTTTGAGGAGACAAGCAATCAATCGTGGAAGGTATTGGCCGCTGTCCCCAAATCGGTATATAACCTCGAAGTAAATAGGTGGATAAAGCAGTTCGCCTTTTTTGCCATCTTAACGCTTATAGCAAGTTTCTTCATTGCCTGGTTGATTTGGCGAACAGTATACCGCCCGCTTAAGCTGCTGAGTACGGATATTCGCAATGTAAAAAGCAACAACGAGGTTTTCCCGAGAAGACAATCTCAGATCTTGGAGTTTGCCGTTATTTATAAAGAGTTTGCAGAAATGAGAAGCCGCATCTTCGAATTAATCGGCGAGGTGGAGCTGAAGGAACAAGGCAAAGCATTTCTCGAAGTTGAGAAATTAATGACGCAAATTAATCCTCACTTCATTCACAATACGCTCGATACCATTCGTTGGCTGGCCCGTGCCAATGGGCAGAAAGATATTGACCGCTTGGTTTCGACGCTAAACAAAGTTCTTTATTATAATCTCGGTAAAGGCGGACCAGCCCGAATTAAAGATGAGATTGAGGCTTTGAAAAATTATGTTGAGCTGCAAGGTATCCGCTATAACTTTCAATTTGATGTGAAAATCCATGCCGATTCTAAGGCGCTTGAGCTGCCGGTTCCAAGGTTCATTCTACAGCCGCTTGTTGAAAATGCGTTGTATCACGGCTTGGAGGATAAAGGCATTATCGAAGTCAGTGTCATAGAAGACGGTGATTCACATGTCATTATTGAAGTTAGAGACAATGGAGACGGGATGACAGTGGAAGAGATAGGTCAATTACTGAGCGAGAACACGTTAGAGAAAAAGAAGGTAGGTATGGGGATCGGGCTGCAATATGTAAACCGTATGGTGAAATTTCAATTCGGGGCAGACGCGAGTTTTCATATTAAAAGCACAATCGGCTCAGGGACGACGATCATACTTCGTCTTCCAATAGGAGGTTTACTCGGATGATAAAAGTTATGGTTGTGGACGATGATCACTTGGTGCGTAAAGGCTTCATCGCGATGATGCCTTGGCGTGAGCATAACCTAGAGGTCGTAGGTGAAGCCGCTAATGGTAAAAAAGCTTTGGAATTTCTGGAGAATAATCAGGTGGACCTGCTCATTACCGATTTAGCGATGCCTGTCATGTCTGGTATAGATTTGATGAGGTGTGTGAAAGAACGTTATCGGGATATTAGCATGGTCGTATTGACGTTCCATCAGGATTTTGAATTGATTCAGGAAGCGCTTCGTCTAGGGGCGCTGGATTATATGACCAAGGTCGAGCTTGAACATGAGCAGATGGACGAAATTTTAAGAAGAATTGTAGGTAAAATGCAGGAGCAGCATGTGCGAACAAGAGAAACGAAAGTAGAGATCCAGGCCACTCCTGTGTTTGCCGAGGAGGATGATGGACCGTATTCTCAGGAAGTGAAAGCAAGTATTTGGAAGGCAGTAGACATCATTCATCAAGAGTTTCAAAATGAGCTGCTTCTGCCAGACATCGCGAAAAGGGTGAACATGAGCCGCAGCTATTTCAGCCGCTGTTTTCGAGATATTGCCGGGAAAACGTTTAACGATTATATCCGGGAAGTGCGGGTGAATCACGCGAAAGTACTCCTTAGTCAAAAAGGGAAAACGATTAGTTGGATCGCCACACAGGCTGGTTATCCGAATGAGAAATATTTTGGCAAAGTATTCCGTGAGCTGACGGGGATGCTGCCCGGTGAGTTTCGCAAGAGCCAGAATTAGCACAAATCGTCTCCAAAGAAGTGCACTTTTGTCTCCTATAACGTTCCCAGTATACCAATTAGGAGACGATTTGCTCCTAAACGTAAGACATTAACTGACCCGAATGTCTTTCATTTTCTTTAAAATGTAAGTGCAGGGTTATTAATGAGGAGGGGCAATATGAAAAAGAAAACAACGCTAATTTCTATGATTGCATTGGTTGTTCTGATGACGGCCTGTTCAAGCAATAACGGAGGGACCAGCAAGGATGGCGGCGGGCAAGCAGCTAGTCCGAACGTTAAGGTGGACCCGTTTAAGATGCCGAACCCGATTGAAGTGACCACCTTCAAAAGCTTAAGCCCAGGCGCAAAGTTACCTGCTGGCGATACCGTAGAAAGCAACCAGTACATGAAATATATCTCACAAAAAACAAATATCAACTTTAAAATCCTATGGTATGCAGCTTCACAGGACTATGAGCAAAAGATGAAACTGGCCATCGCGAGCAACGATCTGCCGGATGTCATGCTTGTAAATGAGCAAATCTTCCTTGCCCTCGCCGAAGCCGGACAAATTGAGGATTTAAGCAAAGTGTATGACCAATATGCTTCCCCGTTAGCAAAGGAATTGTATGCATCAACGAACAACAAAGCGATTGAGAAAGCAACCTATAAAGGCAAATTGATGGGTATTCCGAATATTAGCGTACAAGCGGATGCGGCAAGTATGGCGTGGGTACGCAAGGACTGGATGGATAAGTTGGGACTCCAGCCGCCAAAGACGATGGACGATGTCGCAGCGATCGCCAAAGCTTTCGTAGAGAAAGATCCAGACGGTAATGGCAAAGCGGATACCATTGGAATCGCCGGTTTCGAAAAAGCTTTAACGGTAAGCGGTAAAGCGCAGCGAGGCGACTTCAAAGGTATTTTCCAAGCTTTCGGCGCTTATCCTTCCAACTGGATCAAGGATAGCTCCGGTAAGATTGCTTACGCTTCGATACTTCCAGAAACGAAGCAAGCACTAGGCAAGCTGCGTGACATGTATGCAGCAGGTGCAGTTGATAAGGAATTTGCTTTGCGCAAAGATCCAAACGAGAACATCGTTTCCGGCAAAGCGGGTATGTTCTTCGGACCCTGGTGGTCCGGCGGGTTGGCTGCTGATGCTATGAAGCTCAATCCGAAGGTTGATTTCGTGCCTTATTTGATCCCTGATGCCAAAGGGACTGTGAACACGATGATGGTGCCGGTAAGCACACAGTTTATTGTTGTGAAGAAAGGGATGAAGAATCCTGAAGCGGCTATGATTTACGCAAACACATTTATCAATGCTCAGCGTAAAGTAGATCCAGACGCTTTGAACTTAGACTTCACAGTAAGCGCAGAGTACTGGCCAATCGGGAATTCCACTTACGATTATGCGGATGCAGTGGAAAGAAAGTCCGATACATTGAAAAAGGCGATGAGCGGGCAGATCAAGCCTGAAGAGCTGAATCCGGAAATGAAAGAATTGGTTGCGAAGGCAACTCGCGACAAAGCCAACCCGAAAGCAGATCTGAAAGATTGGTCAGGATATTTCGGGTACACCGTTCCAGCAGATTTGCTGAAGATGAACATGAATAAGGTGTACAGCGAATTTACAGCGAATACGAAGACGATGGAAAGAAAATGGGCTAATCTACAGAAATTAGAAACTGAAACTTTCTTCGGCATCGTAATGGGAGAGAAACCGCTTGATTCGTTTGATAAGTTCGTTACGGATTGGAAGGCGCAAGGCGGCGACGAAATCACGAAAGAAGTAACGGATGAAATCAGCAAGTCCAAAAAGTAACGTGTAAGGTAAAGAGCGCATCACCTAACCGAATGGTGGTGCGCTCTTTCTACCATAAAAATGTATAAGTTTGAACAGAGGTGTATCGTTCATGAACATAAAATCGTTTTACAAGCACTACCATTTGATGCTCCTGCCGGGTATCGTGCTTCTTATTATTTTCCATCTCGTGCCGATGTTCGGAGTCGCAATTGCGTTCCAAGACTTCAAGATCGGTTTGGGAATAGGGGACTCCCCCTGGATCGGCTTTGAAAATTTCACGTACATGTTTCAACTGAGAGACAGTAAAGTTATTTTCTTTAATACGGTATTTATTGCCGTGTGTAAAATTATCGCACACCTCATCATTCCGCTTACATTTGCCATTTTGCTCAATGAGATTAGATTCCGGATATTCAAAAGATGGGTGCAGACGGTTGTGTACCTGCCTCATTTTATATCCTGGGTTATCCTGGCGGGTGTTGTGATGGATATGCTGTCGCTCGACGGCATTATCAACCATGCGTTGAAAGCGTTAGGCTTCGAGCCGATTATGTTTATGGCCAAAAACAGCTTGTTTCCAGGCATTGTCGTTAGCACAGACATTTGGAAAGAATTCGGATTTGCTGCCATTATTTATTTAGCTGCACTAGCTGGCATTAACCCTTCCCTCTATGAAGCAGCCGAAATGGACGGAGCAAATAGATTGAAACAATTGTACTATGTTACGCTGCCGAGCTTGGTTCCTACTGTTGTTTTGCTGGCTACTTTGAGCATAGGCAATATTTTGAATGCAGGTTTTGATCAAATTTTCAATTTGTATAATCCGCTTGTCTATGAATCAGGTGATATTATCGATACGTATGTGTACCGGGTAGGACTTGTGCAGGCTCAATATGGCTTAGCTACGGCCGTCGGTCTGTTGAAATCAGTGATCGGTTTCATTCTCATCTTTATTTCGTACAGAGTTGCCTATACGTATGCGAATTACAGAATTTTCTAATGAAGTAGGTGAATGTTAGTGGTACGTAATAAAACGATTTCGGCCCGTATAACCGAAGTAGCACTAATCTTGGTGATGCTAGCCATCTCAGCCATGTCGCTTGCGCCTGTTGTGCACGTATTTTCCGTCTCGTTTAGCGACAACGCGGCAGCGGCTGGGGGATTCGTTAAGTTTTGGCCCGTTGGCTTTTCTTTGGAATCGTATCGTAAAATTTTGGAAGAACCGCATTTTTTCAATGCATTCTTAGTTTCCGTCAAACGGGTTTTGCTTGGTGGGGGAATCAATTTCGTATTGACCGTCATGATGGCGTACCCGTTGTCGAGAAGCAGCAAGGAATTCCCATACCGGAACGTGTATATGTGGTTCATGCTGTTTACGATGCTGTTCAGCGGCGGGATTATTCCGTTGTATTTGACTGTAAAAGCATTAGGGATGTTTAACTCGATATGGGCTCTGGTGCTGCCAGGTGCGGTGCCGGTGTTTAACGTTATTTTGTTAATGAACTTCTTCCGGAACCTGCCGAAGGAGCTGAGCGACGCGGGTTACATGGACGGTGCGGGACCTTGGTATATGATGGTCAAAGTTTATCTACCGCTTTCGCTGCCTGCGATGGCTACGGTCACTTTATTCAGTATTGTCGGTCACTGGAATTCGTTCTTTGACGGCATGATCTTCATGCGCAGTGCGGAAAATTATCCGCTGCAAACGTATATTCAGCAGCTTGTCGTCAATCAGAACGCATTGTTGGAACTTGATTCGACCAAGCTTGAGTTACTGATGAAAGTATCGGATAAGACTCTCAACGCTGCAAAAATCGTGGTTTCGATGGTGCCGATTCTTATCGTGTATCCATTTCTGCAAAAGTATTTTATACATGGAATCATGCTCGGTTCAGTAAAAGAATAGTCAAAGAAGAGGTGCAAATGCGATGGAGTGGAAGGTCATGACTTTCAATTTGCGATACAATGAGCCGAAGGATGGGGACAACGCATGGCCTCATCGTGTGAGGCGCGTTTCCCATATAATCCAAGAGCACAACCCTATGCTTGTTGGCACGCAGGAAGGCTACTATGACATGCTGACCGAGCTTCATGGGGAGCTGGAAGCGTACAATTGGATCGGCATGGGCCGATTCGGTGAGCACGACAATGAGCATTGCGCTATTTTTTATAAGAAGGATGAGCTTGAGGTGCTGGAGGAAGGTCATTTCTGGCTTTCGGAAACACCAGAAGTAACGGCATCCAAAAGCTGGGACAGCATGTTCCCTAGAATGTGCACGTGGGCTCGATTCCTGGACAAACACAGTCAGAAGGCATTTATCGTGTACAACACCCATTTGGACCATCACAGTAAAGAAGCTAGAGAAAATGGTGTTAAAGTGATTTGGGATTATATTCGTTCGCATAAGTCCGAGCATTCTTTACCCGTTATTTTAATGGGGGACATGAACAGCCATCCTAGCTATCCGCCTATCCGTTATTTGAGGGGGGAATCTGGGGACGAAAGTCCGAAAGGCTGGCTGAAAGACGCTTATACTGTTGTAGAAGGGAATGTAGGCCGCACTGCGCACGACTTCAAAGGCGGAGCAGACGAGGCGCCAATTGATTATATTTTCGTATCTCCCGAGATGGAACTGCTGGAAACGATCGTCGATAGAAGGCAGATCGAAGGGGGCTACCCGTCGGATCATTATCCGATTATTGCTTCTTTGCGCTTATCTTAAGACAAAGCAGATCAAGGAGAGCGACAGATGAAACCTGTGGAAAGAATACGATCAGTTACAACAATTACGAAAAAAATTGCTCCTACAGAGCAAAGCACCTATATTGAAGTGCCTTTTGAAATGCCCGAGCATGTTGAGGAGATTGTGGTCACATATGCGATCGAATCACACGGTGAACAAAAGGCCGTGATCGACTTGGGTCTGAGGGACACCGTTAGAGTGAGAGGTTGGAGCGGAGGAGCGCGCAAAACCTTTCGACTTGGAAAGGAACAATCAACTCCCGGCTATTTATCAGGTGATTTAACGCCTGGAAATTGGGCGGTTCTGCATAACGCCTACAAGGTACCGAACGAAGGTTGTTCCGTTACCGTTACCATCGAATTTCTTTATAAGACACCTCGCTGGCTGAAAGGCGATCTACATACGCACAGCGTGAATAGCGACGGCACTTTTACGCTGGAAGAGAATGCAGCAAGGATGGAGGAACTCGGCTGTGATTTCATCGCCATGACGGATCACAATACAGTGAGCCAAAATATGACCTATCCGCGCCATACAAGCGTTGTCATGATTCCGGGAATGGAGTTTACAACGAATTTTGGACACAGCAATTTCTTGGGTGTTGCCGATCCGATCCGAGATTTTCGAGTGAAGGATCAGAAGGACGTCAATGCCAAGATTGCCGAAGCCCGTGCTAATGGAGCCAAAATCGTGATTAATCATCCGCACTGCGAGTATTGCCCGTGGGAATGGGATTTGGGTGTCGATCACGACTGGGTTGAAGTCTGGAATGGTTCCTTTACGGAGCGGAATGTAAGAGCGCTGAATTGGTGGCATAGTCAACTCGTCTCTGGCAGAAGGCTTGTTGCTGTTGGCGGCAGCGATATCCATCGTCCAGATCCGTACGTCAAGCATGCGATGCCATGTACATGGGTGTATGCTTCTGAAAAAACCGTGGATGGCATTCTGAGCGCTACTGGGCTGGGTCACGTGGTGATTACTTATGCACCAAACGGACCTTTTGTTGAACTAAGCTGCGGCTCTTATCGAGTTGGAGACATCGTTCCTGCAGGAGAGTGGAGCAGAGAAGTGTGTTTGCAGGCCGAGGATTTGCAGGCAGGAGATATGATCAAACTGTTCAGCAACATCAGATTGGAAAAGGAAGTCCTAGTGTCCTCAGACGGAGGGCTTACCATCCATTTTGATGCACAGGGAACAACGTTTATACGCGCTGAAGTATGGCGGCATTTCGATGAGGTCAACATGACGCTTATGGCTGCGTTAACGAACCCGATTTATTTTGACTAGTAAAAGGATATCGGCATCCGCGACGCGATGAAAACCTTGAAATAGATTGAAAGCAGAAACACAACCTTTTGCATGGTAAAAGGCTGTGTTTTTGTTTTTTCAATAGATAAGAATTTATATGTTTTGGGTTTTGGAGTAATCTATGCAGTTCATTGTGCGGATAAGGCAACTGAAGTAGCTTATTTGTCTTAATGACTCCGGCTATGATTACATAAGCAAGCTAGGCTTGCTTATTGTTGGCTAATACACCATGGAAGTCTCGTTTATCAGCTGATAAGCATGCGCTGTGGTCATATCTGACGAGATGCTCCGATATTAGAACGAATAAGCAAGATAAGCTTGCTTATTCGTTTCTAGCTAAACCGCTATTCGTAGAAGGCCCGGGTTGTGCAAGACTGCTTGTAAGAGCGGATGCGAGTTGTACCAGAAGCAGGTCGTAATAGCTTCATCTGAGTAAGCTTATTTTGATTCGTAATAGTCACAGACTAGGTTTATCTTGCGATAAACCACTTCTAATGAGGTCGATTACTAGTGAATGCCCTTAATAATAAATTCACTCAAACAATGTCGAAAATAAGAGGTGTTTGTCGAAATAACACGAAATTCATAGTGATAATCAGTAATCATAGAGATAAGTGGGGGCGATGAAGATAATGAAGCTAAAAAGTATTCAAAGTAAATTTATGTTGCTGCTTGTTCCTCTTATTGTTGTTACTCTGTTTGGCATTGTGGCGTTCGCATACGTAAATAGTAAAGGGCTAATTAATAACGAAATTGGGCTCAAAATGCAGCAGCAGCTAGAAAGTGTGACCAGCAGCATTAATGGGAAGCTTGTTGCGCATCGTAAGGTGGGAGAAGTGGTTGCCAGGACGGTTGAGTTTGCTCCTAACCAGTTGACTTTGGACAATTATAATAAAATACTAAGTAGTGATTTGGCTACGAGTGAAGATACATTTGGTTTAGGAATCTTCTTTGAACCCTTCAAGTACAATGCCAAAACGAAATATTTTTCGTCTTACGCGTTCCGAGAAGGGGATAAAATTAACTTAACGCAAGACTATAATGCAGCAGATTACGATTATCCGCACTGGGATTGGTACAAAGTGGCTCAGGACACGAAACAAGCGTTTGCGTACTCCGATCCTTACTATGACGAACCGACGAAAGTCACCATGGTGACGGCGAGCGTGCCAGTCTATGATCAAAAAAAGCAGTTTCTCGCTGTTATCACCGGCGATTTTAACCTGGCACGCTTGCAAAAGCTTGTTGAAGAAACAAAGGTAGGCCGCACAGGCTGGGCGTTCATGGTGGATGCCAAAGGCAACTATCTGGCTCTGCCGGATAAGTCCAAGGTGATGAAGGTCAGTATGGATAAAGACCCGAACCCGTCGATAAGCGCGCTGGCGCCAACGCTGCTTTCACAGCCAAATGGCCAATCCACTATCACAGATGACAAGGGAATTAATCGCGTTTATTATCAAAAGACACCAGAAACTGGATGGACTATTGCACTCGTTATGCCAGAGAAAGAGCTGCTAGAGCCTGTGAAGAAGCTTGTCGTTTCTTTGGGTATAGGCGGACTGATCGCGCTGGTCATCATGGTGCTTGTGATTATTTTATTCAGCCGATACCTAATTAACCTAATACGAAAAGCCAAAGTGATGGCAGGTCGCATCGCGGAAGGTGATTTAACGCAGCATATGGAAGTGAAAACGAGCGACGAATTAGGTCAAATGGGGCATTCCTTCAATGAAATGATTCAGAGGCTTCGTACGATGCTTGGATCTATTTCGATGCACACGCACACCGTTGCTTCTATGTCCGAGCAATTATCGGCAAGCGCAGAGGAAACTTCGAGAGCGACGGAGCAGATTGCAGATTCCATCCAGCAAGTCGCTGCAAGCGCAGATGAACAAAGCCATATGAATGATACGTCGAAAAAGACGGTTACCGATATCGCCAAGCGGCTTGTATCGATTGTGGACGGCGTTAAAAAGGTAAATGTTTCGACAGAAAAAACCGCCGAGACAGCTGAAAAAGGGAACAGAGCCGTAGGCGAGGTAACGGAGCAAATGAAGCTCATTCATCGCAATATGGAACAATCCTCCATGATTGTAGATGCGCTCAGCGGGAAATCACTGCAAATCGGGGAAATGATCACGTTGATTACCTCTTTATCCAGCCAAACGAACTTGTTAGCGCTCAATGCCTCAATTGAAGCAGCACGGGCAGGCGAGCACGGTAAGGGCTTCGCCGTCGTTGCGACCGAAGTTCGCAAGCTGGCCGAACAATCCGCGACAGCAGCGGACCGTATTCGCAGCTTAATCGGTGACATCCAATCGGAGATCAACAGCGCAGTAGATTCAATGAATAAGGGTACCCAAGCAGTCAATGATGGAACTGTCATGAGTGAAAGTGCGAAAGCGGCATTTCTGGCTATTCTACAAGCAGTGGAGGATGTTTTTGGACATGTGAAAGAAGTGTCTCAATCGGCTGTCTTCATTCAATCCGACTCGAAACATATGGTTGAGGTTGTCGAGCAAATTTGCGCCATTTCCAGTAAATCGCTAGAGAGCACACACAGCATAGCCGCAGCAGCTGAGCAGCAGCTTGCTTCCATGGAAGAAGTTAGCGCAGCTTCCCAATCGTTGTCCAAAATGGCTGACGAGCTCCAAGAAGTCGTCAAAGTATTTAAGGTATAATAACAAGAAAGAAATTAATTGTCATCGGTGCCTCTGATATACTTGTCTTTGTTTTTGTATTCGTACCAAAAAGCTACGAGTACACCGATGATTAAAGCAATCGATATCCAGTGGTGAGCAATGAAGTTCCAGAGGGTATTCATGTGAGTACCTCCTCTAATTTTTTTACCACATAAGAATTTATAAGTTTCCGATTTAATCGGAGGACGAAATTCTTTTTGGCGAATAAACCCAATATAGGAATCTTTGGTCGTAGACCAAAGTCTCTCCTCGCTAAGCGTGGTCGCTCATCTTCGAAAGACCTCGGTAGAAGTTTATCTCATATGAAGGATAGTTTTGGCAGGAGATGTTGGTTTCATGCATTGGGTGATTCGCCCAGGGCGGAGAATCAGTAAAATGAAGGCGGAGAACCGTGTGAAAGCAGCAACCTGAAGGCCAGAGAACGTGTAAAAGCAACAAAATGAAGGGCAGAGAACCGTGAAGGTAGCAACATGAAGGGCAGAGAACGTGTAAAAGCAACAAAATGAAAGGCGGAGAACCGTGAAGGTAGCAAAAGCCCGAAAGCAGTGGATGGCTTTCATGAGTGTTGCCATTGGGATGGTCCTAGTTCTGGTTGCGGCTGGTTGTTCGCCGCAAGTACTGGAGAGAGCGGCTATACGGCAGGTATCGCCTATAGTAAGCAAGGAAACGCCTGCGATCACGAGTAGCGCGACCAAGCAGCCGGTGGCGGAAAGTCCTGCCGCTGAGTCATCACTGCAGTTGCCTGCAGTAGAGGCTAGGACAGGGGCAGCACCAGCGCCTAAAACAAAGCCTACAGCAGATCTTACAGCAGAGCCTGCGAAAGAGCCTAGAACAAGAGCCGGCGGCTTCTAAAACTGCTGGCAAGCCTCAACAAGGAAGGCTCGTCATGCTGGACCCCGGACATCAGCGCCAAAGTAATAATGCTCCTGAGTCGGTAGGCCCGGATACGCGGGAAACCAAGCCAAAGGTCAGCTCCGGCACGGTCGGCGTACGAACGAAAAAACCGGAATATGTGCTCAATCTGGAAGTTTCACTGCTGATCAAGGACGAGCTGGTCCGCCGCGGTATAGAAGTTGCGATGACCCGCGAGTCACATGAGGTTGATATCAGCAACAAGCAGCGTGCGGATATGGCGAACGAAGCAGGAGCAGCGCTGGCTGTACGCATTCATGCGGATGGCGATAGTTCACCGAAGACCAAAGGGTTTTCGGTGTTGTATCCGTCGGCTTCCTCAGCAGCGGTGAAGCCTATCGCATCAGAAAGCCATGAAGCAGCTGGCTTTATTCTAGAGCATCTGAAGGCTGCGACCGAAAAGGCTGGAAGAGGACTGTCAGCACGCAGCGACTTATCAGGCTTCAATTGGTCCAAAGTTCCAGTTGTGCTGGTCGAGCTAGGCTTCATGACCAATCCGGAAGAAGATGAGCTAATGTCCGAAGCGGAATATCAGAATAAGCTGGCACATGGTATCGCAGACGGAATTGAGCAGTTTTTGAAAAACCGATGAGCCGCCTCTATACCCTGCAAAGTGAGCAATAACCTATAGCAAGTGCACGAGCTGTAAAGATGTTTTTCATCGTTACAGATGCGAGGGGAAGTGAAATCGTGTCCGTAACGATATATTTCATCTTTACAGCTGAGAAGATAATCTAAACGAGCGAGTGATAGCAAAGAGAAGTTCGTTCCCCATGCTCAAACATAGGCTTTAGACAAGAACCTGGCCATCGGTCAGGTTTTATTTGTGACCAAAGGCGTATAATGTATAGTATATTGGTAAAAAGTTACCATTTAGGAAGAAAGGGGATCTGCCATGCTGCCATCTTTTTTCATTGCCCATGGAGCACCGAGTTTGGCGATCGAGCAGCATGCTTACACCGAGTTTTTGCAGAAGCTGGCCAAGAGCATTCCTGCGCCTAAAGCCATCGTGCTGTTCAGCGCACATTGGGAAAGTCCCGTGCAGAAGATCAGCTCAGCGATTCATCTGGAAACGATCTATGACTTCTCGGGCTTTTCAGAAAAGCTTTATGACATTAAGTACCCAGCTAAAGGGGATTTGACGCTAAGTTTACATATACAGCGATTGTTACAGGAAGAGGGCATTCGTTGTGAGCTCGATGATGAGCGAGGCTTGGATCACGGGGCGTGGGCACCTCTGCACATTATGTATCCAGATGCGCAGATACCGGTGGTGGCGCTCTCTGTGAATCCGCGTTTGACAGCGGAAGAGCATTATCGCATCGGCGCGGCATTAGGCCCCTTGCGGGAAGAGGATGTTCTTATCCTCGGCAGCGGTGGGACGGTTCACAACTTACGCAGGTTGGATCAGAATAATCCTGTGCCGCAGGTGTGGGCGGTGGAATTCGATGAGTGGTTGGCGGAGCAGCTGGAGACGTGGAATTTGGATGCGCTTGTTCGATATGACGAAAGAGCGCCTAACGCGCGTGAGGCGGTTCCGACGCCGGAGCATTTTGCGCCTTTGCTGCATGCACTAGGTGCGGCAGACACTGCACGCAGGGCGAAGCTGCTGCATCACAGCTTTCAGATGGGCACGCTGAGCTTGTGCTGTTGGATGTTCGGCGGGATGAGGAAGTCGTAGCGTAGGCGGACTGAATAGGATGGAATGAGGCTGCGCAAATCGCGCTGGAAACCGAGCTGGAACCGTGCGTTAACACATGGAAAGCGAGCGGGGGAATGTAGGAACTGCGTGTGAACCACGCGGAAACTAAGCATGGTATCGAGCAATACTGGTACGGAACAGCGGGAAATTAAGCGAGAATCGTATAGAAACCGAGCGAAACAGCGGTAAACTAGCGAGTATCGGTTGGAGCCCGAGCGAAAACTGCGCGAAAAACATCCCGGTCGCTAATCCAGGAACCGCGCCTTGAACTCAGGCTTCGGCAGCATGCAGTGCTCAGCTTTGCCGAACCAGCGATAGCGGTTGCGCGCTACGAACGAGTAGCCCAGATTCCTCAGCGGAGCGGGAATGATGATGGCCGCATACGCTAGAGGCCAAGCGCCACGCAACCGTCGGGCAATGCGCAGCACAGCGGTCGAACGGGTATAGGAGCGGCCGCCCTCGATCAGGACGATCGTGCTGATGATATCCATAGGCAGGTTGTGCTGCTCAAGCAGCTTTTGGCCGCTATCTGACTGTAAGGAAGCGAAGCGGAAAATCCCCTTCGGATCGTTCCGCAGGATGAACTGAACAGCTCCGCTGCACAGATTGCAGACCCCGTCGAACATGACGATGGCATGGTCATCGGTAAGCTTGGTCATGGAATAGCCTCCTTTTTGGCGAGTAGGGAATTGTTAAGTGGTTGATGCAATAAGTGCACTAATTCGGGTGGTCAGACCGTCTATATAGGTAGAAGCTGCAAATAGTGCAGCAAAAATGGCTTCTGAGAAAGTAGCATTCCAGCAACCAAGTCCATCATGCAACCCATAAACAAGCCAATTAACCAACCGGAAGCAATCCGTTAAGCACGCCTATGACACAAACATGATAACTCAGCACCACACTTACCTAGCAACATACACATAATATATCTCTCCCTACTATATCACAGTCGCGGGTCCAACTACCCCAGCACCACTAGCACAAAAAGTCTTCTATCTATCGCATCACTAGCATATACATTTACTAGAACGATTAAGAGAAGAGGTGCAGCCCTGTTGAAATCATTGCCTTTATTCCGCCGAAAAAACCTTAGCGCCTGGCTCGTCCTTGGATGCTCTGTCATAGCCATTGTCGGTTGCAGCGATACGCCTGCCTCCTTACCATCCACCAGCCCGAATGCCGCTGAAGCCACGTCCGCTGCCGCATCGCCGCCTTCCAAACCTGCTGCCACAGCGGTGGAGACGGAGCTGCCGTATAAATTCCCGCTAACGGGTTTGCCTACCGATAAAGAAGTGAAGAGCCGGCCTTTCATGGTCATGGTCGAAAATGCCCCGCAAGCCAGGCCCCAAACCGGCCTAGATCAGGCGGACATCGTCTATGAGATTCTCGCAGAGGGCGAGATTACGAGATTCGTCTCCGTGTTCCAGAGCCAAGCAGCGAAGACCATTGGTCCCGTGCGCAGCATACGTCCTTATTTCGTGGAGATCGGCGACGCGCTCGATGCGGTTATCGTCCATGCCGGCTGGAGTCAGGAAGCGATGGATATGATGGCAGGCCGCAAGCTGGCCCATCTCGATGAGGTGTACGGCGATGGCGCCTACTACTGGCGCGCGACCGATCGCAAGGCACCGCACAATCTCTATACCTCTGTGGATAAAATGAAGCAGGGCGCCGAGGCGCGCAAATTCCGTTCTGAATGGAACGGGCCGCTGCTCACTTTTGCCAAGGAGGGTCAAAGTAAACTTACCGGCGCAGCCGTGAATTATATTCAAATTCCTTATATTCAAGGGTATTTCGTTTCCTATGAATACAATGCCGCTGAAGGTGTATACAAGCGCAGCATGGAGGGCAAGCCGCATCTCGACAGGGAGACGGGCAAGCAGCTGCAAACCAAAAATCTGCTCGTACTCGAGAGCAAGCACAAGATTGTGGACAAAGAGGGGCGTCGTGAAGTCGACGTATTCGGACCTGGTAAGGGTGTGATTTTGCAAGAGGGCAAGTCTCAGCAGATCACGTGGGAACGCAAAAATGGCATGCTTCGCGCCTATGCGGAGGGTGGCAAGGAAGTGCCGCTGCTGCCGGGCAACACTTGGGTTCAAATCGTGCCAGAGGGCACAGCGTTGAAAATGGAATAGCACTAGATAGGCGCAAAGAAGCCGCCCTGCTTGGGTTTAGAACCAAGACGAGGCGGCTTTTCTCGTGCGTTTTTTTGGAATTATTTTGACCTGACCGATAGTTGATGGCATTCACGGAACGCAAAATGCTTACACCCCAGACATTGAGAGTAGTTAAGTTTTGTTAAGGCAAAGCTAACCGCGTCACCTGTTTTTTCGAAAAAGTGTTCCTGACCAATGAGTTCGTCTAATCTTGTTTTCTTCAGCATTTGGCGTGGTTGGTTCTGTAGTTCGGAAATGATTACGGTGCCACCGTGCTTGTTAAAGTGCTTGACGATACTTGATAAATTAGATTCCCCGGTTGTATCCATATAGGGAACATTGCCCATTTTCAATATTAACACTTTGGGTTTGTAATGGATTTCGTCCATAATGGACTTCTCAAACATGGTTGCAACCCCAAAGAACAAAGCTCCTTCGACGGTATAAATACTGATTTGAGGGCAATAGTGCTGTTCATTAACCATATGTGCTGCTACTTTTTCATTCTTATCGGAAGGGTCGGGCAAGACCTTTGCAGTAATTAACAAATCGCTCATATGTTTCACAAAAATGATAACTGACAAGACTAATCCAACCTCAACAGCGGTTGTTAGATCCGTAAAAACAGTAAGAAGGAAGGTAATAAGCAGAACGAATGACTCCGCAGTTTTGGTTTTTAAAACGTGGGCGAACTCCTTGCGTTCGCTCATATTCCAAGCAACAACCATTAAAATGGGTGCCATACTCGCAAGAGGAATGTTCGAAGCATAAGGAGCAAAGAAGAACAAAACCAACAGGACGACAATACCGTGAATGACCCCAGAGAAGGGAGACTCCGCTCCATTTTTAATATTTGTTGCGGTTCGTGCAATAGCCCCTGTTGCAGGAATACCCCCGAACAATGGAGTTATCATATTAGCGATACCTTGACCAATCAATTCACGATTGCTGTTATGTCTGCTTCCTGACATTCCGTCAGCAACTACGGCTGAAAGTAAGGATTCAATGCCACCTAACATGGCTATTACAAAAGCGGGTTTTATTAAAGATTGAACGTGTTCAATTGAGAGTGCAGGAAAGTGTATGCTAGGCAAGCTATTTGGAATTGCACCGTAGGTAGAACCGATGGTTGCAACTTTGTCAGGATAGAATAGGGATGCTGCAACCGTAGAGATCAATATTCCCACTAATGAGCCAGGAACTTTAGGTAAAAGCCAAGGTGTCAGAATGATAAGCACCAGACAAATTACAGCAGTTAATACACTGTACATATTGATTGTTGAAATGTGAATGCCTAATTCCTTCATATTGGCAAGAAAATCTTGATGTTTTTGTAGATTACTTAATCCAAGGAAATTGGCAATTTGTCCTGTGAAGATGGTAACGGCAATTCCTGTGGTAAAACCTATTGTGACAGGCCGCGGAATAAATTTAATGACACCGCCTAATTTAAAAATCCCCATGAATAGCAGAATGACTCCTGCCATAAAACCTGCGATAAGCAAGTTTTGGTACCCATACTGCATCACAATCGCAAATAGAATGGGAATAAATGCTCCGGTCGGACCGCCAATTTGAAATTTTGAACCACCAAATAATGAGATTAATATTCCGGCTACAAACGTAGTATATAACCCGTATTCAGGCTTTACGCCTGAAGCAATTGCAAACGCCATTCCTAATGGAATGGCGACGATACCTACGATCAGACCTGAAATCAAGTCTTTTTGAAATTTTTTTCGATTATAGCCTTGGAATCTGCCGCTAAAAGAGAGTTTCATAGCTGATCTCACCGACCTAAATATTTGATTATTTGAATATATATAAAATCATATATCCAAAGCAATCAGGTGTCAATTTAATATTTCTAGATAAACAAGCGAATTAAACAAAAAAGAAGCAAATCGTCGAGAATAACAACCCGATTCACTCCTTTTTTGTGAATTACTGATTTTTTATATTTTCTAACATTGAAATAGCAC
Organism: Paenibacillus sp. Soil724D2; assembly: GCF_001427935.1. Lineage (NCBI taxonomy): Bacteria > Bacillati > Bacillota > Bacilli > Caryophanales > Paenibacillaceae > Paenibacillus > Paenibacillus sp. Soil724D2. The sequence continues at coordinate 134,293 of NZ_LMRY01000005.1, read as the reverse complement.
TCACAAGATGATTGTCAAAGATCTGCTTGGTAACCGTTAGCAGGTCTTTAATTAATGGGTCTGTTAGAGAGTATACCACTGAGGTTCCGTCTTTAATCCCACGGACTACGTTTTTATTTCTTAATACAGCTAACTGTTGTGAAACGGCAGAACCTTCACTGCCCAATATCGTTTGTATCTCATTAACGTTTTTGTCGCCTTCGACTAAAACTTCAAGGATTCTTATCCGCAGTGGGTGTGCTAACGCCTTGAAAAAATCCGCTTTAAAATGCTGTATTTCTTGATACATAGCGTTCTCCCCTACTATAAATATTCGAACATTTGAATATATAGAATATCATATCACAAGCTGGAAAGCATGGATCCCAAGTTTCAAAATCCTTTGCGTTTTTAAATACTTTTCAGTTATAGTATAAGTTATAAATATTCAAAAAATCAAATATATTGTTATTTGAGACTATGAGGATAAGGGTTGGGTCTGAATGCTCGTTGGTGACGAATTGTATATAGCTACAAGAAGGTATCTTATCGACTATGGCATGCGGCATTTAAATGGATTAGGGGCAGACCATATTTGTAAAGTGTGCATTCAAAATGGCGGTTCTTGTTGTCGCAGTTGCAGTCACTTAGTAGACGGTGCGGGCTGTCAGAATAGAAATACAAGCTGCACGTCTTGGTTATGCGGATACTTAAAATTATTATTTTACAAAGCAGGATTGATTAAAGATTGGCATACATTTTGGGATGAAGTTCCTGGTATTGATTTTAGACAGGATTTTACCCCTCCATTGGTGAAAATGACGACACATTTTGAAGTTTCTATGATGAGAGAACTGGGCGAAGCGCTAGCGAATGATCTTAAACTTAAGTTGAGTAGAGATAAGGATAATATCGATTTTATTGTATTGGCTAGTGATTTGGATGAACTTATTGATGAGATAGAATTTGCTGGGAATTCAGATATCTCCACTCCATTAATAAAGAGGCTCAATTACTTAATCAAAGACTTTCATGAGTTTCAGCAAGCCATAAAAAACATTGAATTACACAATAGGGGAGAGAAAACGACTCCAGTGTAAAGAGGAGGGATTCTGATTTAATGATTACTTCTAGACAGATGGTTATTGAGCAAGGTCTTGATTACTTAAGAGATGTTGGCTCAGACCAATTATGTAACATTTGTATAGCTAATGGAGGATCATGCTGTAAAGGCTGCAGAAACTTATCCTTTAAAAGTGGTTGTAGAATTCGCAATACGAGTTGTACAGCATGGTTATGTGGATTTCTCAGGTACTTTCTTTATGAAGTAGATCTTCTTGAAGAATGGCATTCATTTTGGAAACAAGTGCCTGGGCGGGATTATCGGGAAGACTATACGCCAGATTATTTTGAATTTCAAAAAACGTTAATCAAACGAGACCTTCGTTTTCTTAGCCACGAACTTGCAGAGGATTTAAACATATTATCTAAAAATTATCCTGAACAAGGTTATATGTTTGTTTTAAGAGAAAGAATCGATAGTAACTTGGATCTTCTGTTTGATGGGGAATGTCCAGATAAAAGGGCTATTATTAAAAGTAATTTAGGAGCATTATCGAGCGAGTTTTACCGATTTCACAAAGCTCTTGAAACTTATCGTCAGCAGTTGGAACAAACAAGCCTAGTATAAGGGGATCGAAGAATATACATCAAGGAAGTGGGAGGGATTCATTTGTCCGAGAATTCGCAATCCGGAATTATACGTATATCTGACGATGTTATTTCTATCATAGCTGGGCTCGCCGCCCTAGATACACCTGGGATTGCTTCTATGTCAGGCGGCATCTCTGAAGGCTTTACTAAGCGCATGAGCGGAAAAAATGCAAAAAAAGGCGTGTTTGTCGAGATTATGGAGTCGGAAGCCGCCATCGATCTACGTATCATCGTCAATTATGGCACTATGATTCAGGATGTATGCCGGAATCTTCAAGAAAACGTAAAGGAATCAGTGGAAAACATGACGGGGCTTCGAGTTGTGGAAGTAAACGTAAAGGTAGAGAGTCTAGCAGTTAAGAAAGAATTGGACGTGTTATATAAAGAAAAATGAGCAGTTTGCAGTCTGCTCATTTTTTCTATCATCTTATCGGCGTTTGCGTTTGTTTAAGGAGGTTTTGGAGACTCCTTTTCTTCTAGGGCCAGAGCTTGATTTCTTACGGCGTTTGCGTTTAGGTCTTAATATTTCTTCCAAGTCGGCTGATGAATTCACTTTTCCTTTGCCAATCGAACCCAAAATGGTTTTCACCATAGGTGCCATTTGTTGGAAGGTGCTCATGAACTTCTGGACCTTGCCCATTGTGCCGATGATGCCGTCGATACCACCCATACGTTCAACGAAGCCGGAGATTTGCTTCAAATTCAAGCCGCTCAGCGGGTTAGACGAGGCCCCGCCAGCTGCAGCTCCACCACCGCCACCGCCTAAGAGGTTGCTGAGGAAATTACCGCCTCCACCACCGCCAGCACCGCTGGGATTCGCGCTGCCGCCTCCAAACAATCCGCCGCCAGCACTACCGCTGCTAGGGCTACCGAAGAAATTACCGCCTCCTTCAAAAGGAGTAGGAAATCCTCCTCCGCCTTGTGAAAATAGATTACCGCCACCGCCTAAGCCTGGATATTGGCCGAAGCCGCCATCACCAATTTGCGGAGGTAAAGTTAAACTTCTTGTATACACCTCAGGACGATTACCGCCATTGCCAATGATTTGTCTTTGGTTGCTCACTAGGATTCACGATCCTTTATTATCAGATTTGTCTCCTACAGGATATGTCACTTGCCTACCGTTGGTATGGACGAATGTCACGGGTCTAGTTAAATGTCACAATTCACCTCATTAACGCATAGAAATTTTAACGTTTCGCAATCCTAAAGGAAGGATTTATACGTGACGTGTCGAATGTTACACAGGAGCTTAACTGATCTTATAAGCTAACATGCTTTTCTACCGGGAGTTGACAACCTATGCAATTAAAAAAATTAAATGATAAAGCAATAGACCAGCTTTTTGAAGCCGTGCTGACGCTCAAAGATATTGAAGAGTGCTATGTCTTTTTTGATGACTTATGCACCGTGAACGAGATTCAATCGCTTTCCCAACGCCTTGAGGTTGCTCGTATGCTGCGCAAGGGCTGTACGTATAACCAAATCGAAGCCGAGACGGGCGCATCAACAGCAACCATTTCTCGTGTCAAAAGATGCCTGAACTACGGAAACGACGGTTATGTGCTGACACTGGATCGTTTAGGTCGTTAATGAAGTCGTTGTTCGAAAAAGAATTCAAGATCCTGCGTTACTTGCGTAATGCGGGATTTTTCCTGTTTATTTGCAGGTCAATTGACATGTGTGAACACATTCGTTAGCATAGGATTTATAGGCATGGTTAGAACGGGTGGGGAAAACAAAATGAGTGAGTATGGTGTGCTAGTCATAAGCCATGGATCTCGGGATGAGGGCTGGGTTCAGCTGGTCGATGATGCCGTGTCTGCCGTCAAGATGCCGATGAATGTTCCGATCTACGCTTCTTATTTAGAGTTGGTGGAAGGCCGATTAATTCAAGATGGTATTTACAGTTTAGAGGCGCAAGGCGTGACGGACATCATCGTTGTTCCACTGTTCGTGTCCTCTGGGAGTACACATATTGATGAAATCAGCTACGCCCTAGGTGTGATTGAGCAGCCACTGCTCGAGACAGATATGGAACCTTTTGATATCAAGGCGCGCATTCATTTCACATCACCAATTGATGACGACCCCGTTATTGCTGAGATTATTTATGCGAAAATAAAAGAGCTTTCCGAATCGCCAAGTCAGGAAATCGTCCTGCTCATCGGTCACGGAAGTAAAGAGAAAGGCTTCCATCTTAAGTGGCGCCAAGGCTTAGAGCTGCTCGCAAAGCGGTTGAAAGCGTTAGGCGGCTACGACGAGGCGGATGTCGCTATGCTTTTACCAGATCAAGTGAAACAGAAGATGACAGGGTGGGCTCAGAAGAAGCCAGACCATACAGTCGTCGTTGCGCCGCTTTTTCTAAGTGAAGGCTATTTCACGACGCAAGTCATCCCTTCCCGCATGGAAGGGTTCGAATATCGGTACAATGGACGGGCGCTGCTGCCTAGTCCGCTAATTTCCAAATGGATCGAGAAGCAGATTGCTTCAGAAATCGCAGAAGGCGAAACAGGTGATGAGACGTAATGGTCAAAAGAGCAAGACTGATCTATAATCCGACTTCTGGCCGGGAAGAAATGAAAAAACGTTTGCCAGAAATTCTTCAGCGCCTGGAGCGGGGCGGCTTCGAAACATCCACTCACGCCACCATCGGTGAAGGCGACGCAACACTCGCAGCGGCACAGGCCGTTAGCCGAGGCTTCGATCTGATCATCGCCGCAGGCGGAGACGGTACCCTGTGCGAAGTCGTCAACGGCATGGCCGAGAGAGAGGGCAGGCCCCCGCTTGGCATTTTGCCGCTGGGAACGACCAACGATTTTGCCCGGGCGCTCGGCATTCCTAAGAATTTGGAGTACGCCTGCGACCTAATCGTTCAGCAATACACAACGGACATCGATGTAGGCAAAATCAACAACCGCTACTTCATTAATATCGCCGGCGGCGGCTCGATGACCGAGCTGACGTACGAAGTCCCAAGCAAGCTCAAGACCATGATCGGCCAGTTGGCCTATTATATGAAGGGACTCGAGAAACTGCCTAGGCTGAAGCCGATTGAGTTGTACGTCAAGGCAGGCGACAAGGAATTTCATGAGGAAGTCATGATGTTCCTTGTCGGCAACTCCAACTCCGTCGGCGGCTTCGAGAAGCTGGCTCCGGAAGCGAGTATGAATGATGGATTGTTCGATGTATTGATCTTGCGCAAGTGCAATCTTGCTGAGTTTATAAGAGTGGTTACGCTCGCACTGCGCGGCGAACATTTGAGCGATCCGAATCTGATTTATTTCCAAACGAATCATATCGAGATTAATTCGCCAGACTACGTCCAGTTGAACCTGGATGGGGAGTTCGGGGGCACGCTGCCTTGTGTGATGACGAATCTGAAGAGTCATTTGCAGATTATTGTGGATGAGTCGGGGCAGTCGATTTATAAGAAGACGTTCCTAGAGACATTGACCACGCCGTTTCATTTGAGAGGGAATGGGCAAAGCCATGGGGATGAGGAGCAGGAGTAATACAACATTTCCGTCCTGCTAACTTAAATAAGAGATTGAGCTATTGTTTAATTTTAGGTTTTTATTAAAGTGAGGGTCTTATGAGAGCAAAAGGTAAATCTGGCTCTGTGTCAGGTAAAGATAGAGGAACTGGGAAGTTTGGGACGGCAGGGAATAGAGGGAAGTCCGGTAGGACAGGGAATTCTGGAAATGTAGGGAATTCAGGGAATAGAGGGAAGTCCGTCGCGAAGGCGGCTCCGGCTTGGATGGCGGATCTGCCGGTGCAGATCGGGCAGCAATATGAGGCTGAGATCATTGGGATCAGCCATGATGGCGAAGGGGTGGGCCGTGTGAACGGCTTTACCCTTTTTGTCGCTGGTGCGCTGCCTGGTGAGCGTGCGCTTGTGCGGGTGGGGCATTTGAAGAAGCAGTATGGGTATGCTTCGCTTGTGGAAGTGCTGGAAGTGAGTCCGGATCGGGTTGTTCCGGATTGTGGGATATATGAGGAATGTGGCGGTTGTCAGCTGCAGCACCTAAGTTATGAGGCGCAGCTTCGCGTGAAACGCCAGCAGGTTGTTGATAATTTGCAGCGGATTGGGAAGCTGCAGGTTGCGGGGGAGCCAACACTAGGGCATCTTGATGCTGGTGCTTCAGATGAAGGCATTGTTGTTCATCCTACGCTTGGGATGACCGATCCGTGGCGGTATCGGAACAAGGCGCAGGTTCCTTTTGGGGAAGAGCAGGGCGGCCTCATCGGCGGGTTCTATGCGCAGGGAAGCCATCGCATCATCAATATGGATGAGTGTTTGATCCAACATGAGTCGAACGACGAAGTCGTTGCTCGTGTGAAAGAGATCGGCGTGCGGCTTGGTATTCGCGCTTATAATGAAGAGCGTAATGACGGACTGCTTCGCCACGTCGTCGTCAAAGTCGGCTTCCGCACGGGAGAGATCATGGTCGTGCTGGTTACGAATGGCGCCGAGATTCCTCGCGTCGCCGAGTGGGTTGCTGGCATTCGGGCTGCACTGCCCGGTGTGAAGAGCATTTGCCATAACATTAATGTGAAACAGACGAATGTTATTTTTGGGGATGAGACTCGTGTCCTGTGGGGCAGCGAGGTCATCTATGACTTTATCGGCGATGTGAAATTTGCAATTTCCGCGCGATCTTTTTATCAAGTGAACCCCGTCCAAACGGAAGTGCTGTACGGGAAGGCACTTGAGTACGCCGCGCTGACTGGCGGCGAAACTGTTGTCGATGCCTATTGCGGCATCGGGACGATTTCCTTGTTCCTCGCGCAGAAGGCGGGACAGGTGTACGGGGTCGAGATCGTCGAGGAGGCGATCGCGGATGCACGGAAGAATGCCGAGTTAAACGGCATGACGAACGTGCACTTCGAGGCAGGCCCAGCGGAAGTGGTCCTCCCCGAGTGGACACGTCAGGGCGTCCGGCCCGACGTGATCGTAGTGGACCCGCCGCGCAAGGGCTGCGACCCGGCGCTGCTTGCGACGATCCTCGAGCTGCAGCCGCGGCGCGTCGTGTATGTGTCGTGCAGCGCATCGACACTTGCTCGCGACCTGCGCGTGCTCGTCGATGGCGGTTACGGCGTCGCGGAGGTGACGCCGGTGGATATGTTTCCGCATACGGTGCATGTGGAATCCGTTGCGCTGCTTGTACGAAATGAAACAGATGCTGAAAAGCCTTATTAATACTGGGTTCTTCCGATGAAACAGCAGGATTAAATTAGTAATACAGTTGTGATTTTTAGTGATTTTTTGGCCATTGGTGTAAAATTGGTGTAAAAACTCAACATAAATGAGCCATAATCAGCGGAAATCACCCGAAAAGAACCTAAAACAGGGCACATTTTGAATGAACTGTTATAGTCCATAAAAAAAGAACCCGAACGATTGGTACAGCAATCGTTCGGGTTCTTTATGCTTCTTTGCGATTTTTAAATGGAATGATTAGATCGAATTTATTTGCAGCTTCTTTATCTGCTTTCGATAAAACATGGCCGTAGATGTTCATCGTTGTCGTAATATTGGCATGTCCCAGACGTTCAGAGATGATTTTGGCATGAACCCCCTGGTTGATTAATAAGGTGGCGGAAGTATGACGTAAATCATGAAATTTGATGTATTTTAAATTGTGTTTTATTAAGAAGCCGCGAAACCACAAATACGGGCTTTCGGGATAAAATGCTCTGCCGTACTGATTAAAGAAAACAAAGAAATGATCGTTATCTCTGGTTTTCTCCAATCCATCCCATTCCTGTTTGCAGTATTCGTGATATTCTTTAAGCTCTTCCCATACCGCATCAGAGAGGTTGATTTTCCGTGTGGATTTTTTGGTTTTTGGTTCCTTAATAATGGGATTGCCGTTGATGAAGTCTGAAATGCTTTGCTTTACATTAATGGTGCCTTGTTCTAGATCAACATTTTTCCATTCAAGGCCGACTAGTTCGCCGCGGCGAAGACCAGTGGTTAAAGCAAGGGTAATCATCATTCGCCAATGATAAGCTTCATTTTCTAAAAATTGGAACAATAACTGAATCTCATCCTCGTCGTACACTTCACTTTCCTTATGAACGACTTTTGGCGATTTAACATCTGCAACAGGATTTGATTTAATAACGCGCCACTCAACCGCTCTTGTGAAGATGTTTTTTAACACTCGATATACGTATTGAACGGTTCCGGAGGAAAGCTTACCATCCTTCCCGTCTTGTCTGCTTCCTTCTTTACCTAATTCACTTAATAAGGAAACGATATGCAAGGGTTTGACTTGATCTAATCGTAAATGCCCAATAGCAGGAAGAATCCGTTTGTTTAAAATTCTGACGTAAATGGATAATGTCTTTACTTCAAGTTCCTGCAATGCATACTTGTCCCTCCACTCATCTACGAAAGCTTGCAGCGTCAATTTTTCAGGTGCGATGTAAGCTCCGGCGTGTACTTCAATCTCAAATTTTGATAGTTCAAGTTCAGCCTCCTTTTTAGTTCGGCAATGAACGGTTTTACCGTGACGAATATATTTACCTGTTGCATCTCTTCCAATGCTAACGGTCAATCTCCATGAATTTTTACCTCTTTTTTCTAAACTCGCCATACCAAATGACCTCCAGAGCAATATGAATACATTCCAAGTATCACCACTTAAATATTCACGGATACATATGGCAGGCAATGAATTCAAGCTCTCTTTCCCCTTTGAAAATAATCCTTTAAAAACGTACGTTCGCTGTCATCCTAATGACAGAAAAAAGTGCTAAATTCTTATCATAAGTTGATCATCAATTCAATTGGTTTAAAAGTAAGGTTAGATGAAAGGAGGAGCCTAGAAGGATTTTTAAACTTAGGGTTGAATTTACCAATAATTAACTAACGCACAGGCAAAAGAGATCGGTATTTTCAAAAATGAATGATAGGTGGGACAAACATGAATTATTGGATTTTTCAAGGTAACCCGAAACAATTTGATATAGACACTTATGTATCAGAAAACCAAAGAATCAGTTGGGATCTTAGACAAAAACATTATAAAGATGAAATTGCCATCCATGACCCTGTCTTTTTATGGAGGTCAGACGGAGTAAAGAAGAATTCGGGAGGAATCATTGGCTGGTGCAAGGTAGCTGCTAAGCCATATTTTGATGAAACGAGGCAATGTTGGAGAGTTGAGCTACAAATACTTGAACACCGTGTAAAATCGGAGGATGGTATGTTACTACGACATGAACTCAGGGATTTACCTGAAACCGCGGATTTGCCTATTTTTAAAATGAATCAGAATACCAACTACAGGATATTAGAAAGTGAATATGAAACATTGCTGGAGCTATGGAATTCGCCAACTCAATTATCGGTGCAGTCAAATTTACCACTTCTAGATAAATATTTATTGGCATTTAGAAACCAAGCGGCTAAATGGTTTGACAACTGCAATTTTCTCAAAGGGAACTATGAATTCTTTAATACATTCAAAGATCGAAACTATTTAAAGACCATTGAGTGGGAGGATATTCAGCGACTTGGTGATCATATAAATGCCTTTGGGATGGCGCTTGCCAAAAAGAGAGCGCTTGGAAACATTAACGAGCCAATTGAAAAGTATCGAAGCAGTTTCTTATATCTACTCTACGGTGAAGATCCGATCGAAGAACGAATCGAGCGCTTTACCACTGATGATAAATATAAATTATTTGGTTTTGGAGAAAGCGTTGCTAGTGAAATAATTGGAAACGTGTTTCCTGACCAATTTTGCTTTTATAACCAGCGAGATAAAGTGGCAGTCGAAAATGTTCTGCAATTGAAACCCGATTATGCCAAAGGAGATTCCACGGCACTTAAGTTCCTTAAATTCCAAGCATGTCTTCAGGAGCATGAAATAGTAAATAAGTATCTGAAGATAGTAGGAAAGCAGACGGACCTTCCTATATTCCTGGAAATCGATCAATTCTTCAGTTTCCTTTTTGTGAAGTATGGAAAAAAGGAGACTCCGCTAAAGCAAACTGAAGGGGAAGCACAGTATTGGGTTCTTGCTGCCGGTGAAGATGCGCATCGGTGGAACGACTTCCACGAGAATGGAATCATCGCGGTAAACTGGGATGAGATTGGTGATTTACAACAATTTCAGACCAAACAAGAAATTGCAGATAGATTGAAAGAAATAAATGGACTCGATCATAATCCGAGTAACGATGCATTGGCAAATTATCAATTTTTATATGAGATGAAGGTTGGAGATTATGTTTTTATTAAAAAAGGTATCCGGTCCATTATTGCGTTTGGTCAAATAACGTCCGAATATCGATTTGACCTTTCACGCTCTGAATATAAATCGGTCAGGTCCGCACTTTGGCTGAAGAGTGGCTATTGGAATCTTCCATCTGATTCTAAGCTCGCCTTAAAGACTCTTACGAACCTTACTCCTTACGAAGATTTTATAGAAACAGTTCTTAATTTAATGGGGGAAAGCAAGCCTCTTGATGGAGTTGTTGAGAACGAAGAAGATCCAGTTGAAGATGAACAGACCTTGGAACCCTATGGGCTTGATCAACTGACACAGGAAGTATTTATTTCTGCAGAACAGATTGAGGAGATTCGATTAGCTTTAGAGATTAAGAAAAATATTATTTTACAGGGACCTCCAGGAGTCGGTAAAACATACGTTGCAAAACGTCTTGCCTACTATCATAATGGTGCGAAAGATGATAGTCGCATTGCAATGATCCAATTTCATCAATCCTATGCATATGAGGATTTCATTCAAGGCTATAAGCCAGTAGGCAACGGAGGTTTTGGCCTTAAAAATGGGCTGTTTTATGAGTTCTGTGATCGTGCAATGAAGGATCCTGACCATAACTATTACATGATTATTGATGAGATTAACCGAGGTAATCTGTCTAAAATTTTCGGCGAAGTCATGATGTTGATTGAAGCCGACAAACGATCTAAGGCTTATGCTGTCAAATTGACGTATTCGGAAGACCATGAGGTCTTTTATATACCTAGAAATCTTTACTTCATTGGAACTATGAATACGGCTGATCGATCACTTGCGCTAGTGGATTATGCTTTAAGGAGAAGATTCGCCTTTATTTCCATCGAGTCAGCTTATCATACACTGCAATTTAAAGAACATCTTTTAGGTAAGGGCATTAGCCAAGGTTTTATCGACCGAATCGTAACTGCCATGAACGACATCAATCGTGAAATTTTAAATGATAAAGTGAGCTTAGGTAAAGGCTACGAGATTGGGCACAGTTACTTCTGTCCAATGGCCAATGTTCAAGATGAAGAAACCTGGTACAAGCATATTCTAAAGATGGAAGTGGAGCCGCTGCTTCGGGAATATTGGTTTGATGATGAAGATAAAGTGAGGGGTTTGCTTGAACGAGCCTAACAAAATTCCTATTCGCAACCTTTACTATATGCTTTGCTATGCCTGGGATCGGCTAAAAGAGAAGGACGAGGTCATCGTAAATCAAGAAGAGGATAAAGACATCTATCATCTTCTAACCAGAATTTTAATTATAAGATTAACTGCGTTAATGAAAAAGGGATTTTACCGTGAGTATAAACCATTTCATGAAGAGTCATCTACATTGAGAGGGAAAATTGATTTCCCCCAATCGATTCGAGAATTATCCTTTCATCGTAGCAAAATGGTAATCACATATGATGAACTGAGCACTAATATTATGCATAACCAAATTATCAAATCAACACTCTTCGCGTTACTTAAGACGAAGGACTTAAGTGTGTCTTATCGTGAACAAATTATGATGATATATCCATATTTGGGTGAAGTTTCACTTCTCAAACTAGATTATAAGTTGTTTCAGAGGGTAACTCTTCAGCGCGGCAACATGCACTACGGATTTATTCTAAATATATGCAAGCTATTATACCAGGGACTATTAATCAATGAAGACGAGGGCAGCTATCGATTTATTGACTTTGAACGGAACCATTATAAGATGGCCGAGTTATTCGAAGAATTTGTTCGAAATTTTTATAGAAAAGAACTGCTAACCTACAACGTATCAAGGGACATCATTCATTGGGACGTTGATGATAATCACTCGCTCTTACCTGTAATGAAGACAGATATTTCTTTAGAAAGCGAAAGCGTCAAGTGGATTATCGATACTAAATACACCATAGAAACTTTATCCTGGCAATACGACACGGAAAAGGTTAAGAGTGCTAATCTTTATCAGTTGTATGCGTATTTAAGAAACTATGAAAGAAAACTGCCACAAAACAAATTACTGAAAGGGATGCTGCTATATCCAAAAGTAGATCAGTCAGTAGACCTAGTATATCGTGTGTCTGGTCATGAGGTTAAAGTATGTACCGTAGATCTAAGCAAAAACTGGAGATCCATTCACGAGAGGCTATTGGAGATCATTGTATAATGTGGGAGTAGATATTTAAAAAGATGAGTATAGAATAGTTATGAAACAGCCCAAACAACGGGGGCTGTTTTTTCGTTTTTGGGTTAAGCAAACGATGACGCATATGTGGGAAACTCCGTACGTATTATTGAACAAACATGAATGAACATAATGTTAGAATCTAATTCAATAATAGGTAGAAGGAGCGGGTAGAGTGTCAAAAGTTGTCTCTATGCTTAATATGAAAGGCGGAGTCGGAAAGACCACCCTAACCTACAACCTTGCTTGGTATGCAGCTTATAAAAAAATGTATAAAGTATTAGTCGTTGATCTTGATCCCCAGTCGAATCTAACGCAAATTTTTATGGGGGGCGACGGATATCGGGATTATTTAGAAAGTCCTAGGCAATCTATTGTGGACATTTTTGAGAACAGCAGCAAAGTTACTACTAATATTATTCATTCTGTTGATGAATGGACGGATGGTAGTCTCCTACATCTAGTTCCGGCAAGAGCTGAGTTATCGAAAACTTTGAAAAATCCAACGTCAAAGGAGCATAAGCTGCGCCGATTTTTAACGAAGATTCAAAGTAATTACGACCTGATTCTGATTGATTGTCCACCGACTGACTCCATTTTATCAGTGGCCAGCTATCTGGCTAGTGATTCGTTAATTATACCTGTAAAGCCTGAAAAATTAGCAATCATCGGACTGCCACTGCTTAAGGGAAGTATTGAGGATTTCAATGAGGATAACGAGGGAGAATACAAAATTTTCGTTTCCGGAATTATTTTCAATAATGTAGAGGCAGGAGACATACCTGAAAACCGTATTTCCAAGAAAGAGGTTTTAGCTTTTGCTAAAGAAAACAGCTGGCATGTATTCGACAATGAAGTTAGAGAATCTAAAACTTATGTCAACGGTATTCGTGAAGGAAAGCCGATGTTCAAGGATACAAGGGCGCGAGGTCATATTATGGAAGAATTTTATGCGGTAGGAGACGAATTTTTACGGAGTGTGGGAATCGAATGACGAACCAGGCTAAGGAGCTGTTACTTGATCTGTTGAAGTTAAAAGTACGTTATAGCGTCAAGGAATTCGAGCAGGTTGCTGAAGTGTTAAAGGACGGTTCTGAGCCATTCTTAGCGGATGTCGTCAAATTAATTCAACAGCTTGAGGGCGTTTCTGAAAATAAACCAAATACTCGTACTAAAAGGAAAGCGATTTCAACAGATTTTGATATTAATAAAAATACGGATCCTGAGATTCAGGAGTTGCTTTTTGAAATAAATAGAATGCTTCAGTCCAAAGATACGTTCAGAGTTGTAAAGGAACTGCAAAATTTTGTTTCACGAAAGATCGTTCTGACAGCTGCAAAAAATACAAAGATTGAACTAATCAACAAGTATATGAGTTACATATCCGCTAGGCCAAGGGATGAAATGATAAACGAGCTACAACTACTAAAAGATAAAATGAATTCAGGAGATGTTTCTAGCTTCTTAAATATGGCCAACGCAATCGTAAGTTCAAGAAAAGAAAAGCGGTACTAATGTTAAATGAGACGTGTGACTTTTTCGGTCCACGTCTTTTTACATGCGAACGAACATTCTCTGACATCATGTTGACCAAAGCATATGCTAAATTATTATCAGAGACTAGATGAGAGAGGATGTTGTACATGAGTTCACCTATTCAAATGACCCATGCATGGAATAATGAGTATTGGCCAATGGGAGGGGCGGAAAAAGCCTTTTTGCTCCTTGAGTTAAAAGGAAATGCTGGATCTCGTTCTGACCGAGCGCCAATGAATATATCACTAGTGATGGATCGCAGTGGATCCATGTCTGGGGCGCCGCTTGCTTATAGTAAGAAGGCTTGCCAATTCGTAACCGATCAAATGAGCCAAGAGGACCAACTTAGCATGGTTGCTTTTGATAATGAGGTAACTACAGTGTTTGCGCCACAGAGTGTGACTCACAAGGATGTCATGAAACAAAAGATAGAGAATATTCAAGATGGTGGAAGTACCAATTTGAGCGGGGGAATGCTGCAGGGGATTCAGTATGTGGTGCAAGGAAGGGGAGATGGTACTGTCAACAGGGTCCTATTATTATCCGACGGACATGCGAATGAAGGTATCACAGATCGGTCGAAGCTGCAGTCTATAGCAAAGGAATTTCATAGCCTGGGTATTGGCGTAACAACAATGGGCGTTGGGGACGGGTTCGACGAGGAGCTTATGGAAGGCATTGCGGACCATGGCGGCGGAAACTTCTATTTTATTGAGAAGCCGGAAGACATCCCTAGCATATTCTCCAAAGAGCTAGATGGTCTATTATCTGTTGTTGCCCAGAATGTACAGCTAACGATACAGCCTACAGAAACAACACGCATTACACGGATCTATGGTTATAAAGCAGAAGATGACAATAATGGACTGAAGCTGTCCATGGGGGATATTTTCGACCAAGAGGTTAAGTCAATCTTGCTAGAAATTTCATTTTTTCCACATGCCCTTGGTAAACACGAGGTTCTTAATATCCAATGGGACTATGTAGATGTGACGGAGGGAGCGAAGCTGTGCACGATCCAATACAAAATTGAAGCCAATTTTACGAACGATCTCAATTTGATCATGAATTCATCTAACCCCCGTGTGGAGAAACAGGTCAAAATCACGGAATCGGCCATGGCAATCGAGCATGCAATAATCGCTTTCGACCAAGGTGATGAGGAAATGGGAAAAATGCTTCTTCAGCAGCAAGCCGATGAGATGTTGGTGGCGGCTGTTAAATCGGAGGATGCAGAGCTACGTGAGGAAGCACAATTGCTATACAGCCAGTTAGAAAATTTCGCATTTTCCAGCAAGACAAGAAAGACACTTCATGAACAGAAGTACAGGCAAATGAGAAGAAAGAAATAGGCAGGACTCTCCTAACCATAGGTCGAATTTACTATATCTAGTAGGTTGGTTCTATAGCACTATAGGGGAGAGAAATCGACATGAAAGAGCGCTTAATTCGGCTAATGCGAATGATTAATTTGATACAATCCAAACCAGGCATATTGGCAAGGGAGTTAGCGGATCGCTGCGAAACAACGGAAAGGACTATCTATCGTGAAATATTGGCACTGCATGCGATGAATATCCCGATTTCGAATCACGGGCATGGGAAAGGCTATGCGTTTATCAGTAATTTCTCCATGTACCCATTAGATTGGACGGAGCAAGAAGCTTTGTCATTCTCCATGTTGCCCTCTGTACTGGAACAAATGAAGTCTTTACTGCCGGAAGGTTTTGACTCTGCCTTGGAAAAGGTCATGGGCGTACATAAGAAAGAGAAATCGAAGCGAGCCGATATTTTGCAGCATGTGACGGATGTCATTCAAATGGGTACACCCGCCTATCGCGAGGAAGATGGGAGCGCCTCTTTCCTTTACGATATTATTCAAGCCAGGTTATCTCAGCAAACGATAAGAACTGTGTATTACACGCAAAGCCGCAACGAGGAGTCTCAGAGAGACATTGATCCTTATTATTTAGTTCCGCGAGACCACCGTTTTTACTTAATTGGTTATTGTCATTCTGCCGGTGATATTCGAACGTTTCGGATCAGTCGGTTTCGGGATGTGAAGCAGCTAAGTGATACCTTCGATAAAGGTGATTTCAATTTGAAATCCTATATGAAGAACACATGGTCCATTGAACGCGGTGCAGACCATATTCGTTTTAAAGTAAAATTTCATCCCAATATTGCTCGCTATGTAAAGGAAGAAGAGCTTTTTGTGAAGCCGAAATTGACGCCTCAGAAGGATGGAAGTCTTCTTTTTGAAGTGACGGTGAATCATGAGCGTGAATTTATGAATTGGTTAAGTCAATATGGACCGGAAGCGGAGATTATGGAACCCAAAGTGTATCGGGATATCATGAAGCTGAAGCTAGATCAATGGAGAACCCTATACGAGTAAAAAGGAGCGAAATAGCATGGTATCAGCTTTTATTCGTAACTTACATGAGAGCTTTCAGTCATTTCCTTTGTCCAAAAAGGTACTTCTTGCACCCCGGTTCGCTGACGGACAGATGTGGCTCCATCAAGTCTGTCGTGCCTACGGCCACGTTTTGAATGTTGAGGTACAAACGATAGAAAGCATAGCCCTAAAGCAAGCGGCTCTTAAGCTTTTTCAGCAAAAGAAAACGGTTATTCGCCCCCAGCAATCGTTCTGGATCATTCAGCAGATCATGATGGAACTGACCAAGGGAAAGGATCCCTATCTATCGGAGGCGATGATCACACCAGGAATGGTTTCCTGTTTTCACCGTTCCATTGAAGACTTACGGCAAGCCTTTGTCCATGCCAAAGATTTAGAGCTGTCTCAGTTTATTGACCATCGAAAGGGAGCGTATTTACGAGAAGTTCTTCTGCGATATGAGAAGATGCTGCATGCGCATCATTTTGTGGATCAAATGCTTATAGCCCAGCTAGTAGATGTTGAAAAGGATGATACAATTTTTATCATGCCTGAGAATAGCTCACTTACCCAAGCTCGGCAGATGATCCTTCAGACGATAGCTGGAGAACGCTTAGTGAAGCCGATGGTTGGATTACCGTTTACAGCTTCCGAATCTGACTTTCCTGCAGACAAGGCTCAGTTGTTCCATGCAACGGGTACATTGGCTGAGGTTCGAGAAGTGATGAGAAGGGTATTATCCCATGAGAATCCACTTGATCAGGTCGAAGTCATTGCATCGAACTATGAGGCATACGCGAGTTCGATTCATACGCTGAGCTCTGAGTTGGATATATCTTGTACTTATGGGGGCGGATTGCCGCTTCAATACGCTCGAATGGGCCGTACCTTACTTAAGCTGGTTCATTGGCTCGAAAATGACTTTCCCATTGCGGATTTCATTGCTTTGCTGCGTGATGGAGGATTATCGCTTCGAAATATAGATGAAAGCATTCGATCATCAGAGTGGATCCGTACATTAGAGAATCTCCATATTGGTTGGGGCAAAGAGCGGTATGTAGATTTGCTCGAATCGATTGAAGATGGGGGAGCTGTAGAAGAGAAGCCTCTGTTAGTCAGTCTAAGAAAGGTATTTCAAGGAATATTCGCGACTTGGCCGAGTGAAAACGCATGGAGTCCAGCTTTTATCATGACATGGTTACAGAAGATCGTCACGAAGTACGGTACGATTCAGAACGAAGATGATGCGGTTATTGTAAAAGAAATGGATGATCTGGTAGCCTCTCTATCTTCTGTGGATGCGATTTCGTCATCCTTGATGAAGAAAGAGGTTGCGCTGCAATATGTCGCACAGCTCCTATCAGGTATTCGTGTGAACGGCACTTCAACACCATCTCCCGGTGCTATCCACATTTCATCGCTTTCAGGTGGTGGCTTAACAGGAAGGCCAATCACATATATGGTCGGAATGGATGAACATAATTGGTCTGTAGCATCACGTCAGGATCCAGTTTTGTTAGATGAAGAAAGGCAAAGGATTAGCGCTAATCTTATACTGGCATCGGAACGCGGTAGACTTGTCAAAATAGATCAAAATAAAAGGCTAGGAAGCATTAATGGAAATGTAACGTTAAGCTACTCCTCTTATCAGATAGCAGAAGGAAAGCAAGCGAGTCCTGCTTTTGAGCTTCTGCAGATCTTCCGAAACATGCAAAAATTGTTGGATGCAGATTACAGTGCTATGGGAAATGCGCTAGGCATGCCTGTCAGTTATTTATCCCATAAGGTGATTAATTTTGAGGAGAACTTCCTGCCTTTGGACAGTTCCGATCTATGGACGGTCGCGTTGACGGATGGGCATGATCAAATGCGTAACGGACGAGACACGTTGAATGCGGAGTACCTTCATATCAACAAAGGCAGTCAAGCTGTAATGAATCGCGTATCATACGCGATCACTGCCCATGATGGCTTCATACAATCGGACACGTTAGTCGCTGAAATGGGGCAACGCGCGTTTAGTGCAAGTCAGCTGGAACGGTATGCCGAATGCCCAATGAGGTTCTACTTCGGTTATGTATTAGGGATATGGTCAAAAGATGAAGCAGCCTATGACCGAACGCGTTGGTTAGAACCCACGGATCGCGGGAATTTATTACATCGTATTTTCTTTGAGTATCTGAAGCATATTACGGCGGGCGGCTCACTGCCAACGAATCATGACAGAAGTATTATGCAGTCTATAACTGAAGAGCAATTGACGGATTACAAGCGATTAATTCCCGCGCCGAGTCAGCATATCCTGCAAAAAGAGTCAAACGAGATCCGTCAGGATGTGGAATGGTTCTATAACGAAGAATTGACAAAGACGACACGTCCTCTCTATTTCGAGCAAGAGCTTACGATTGATGGAGAACCTATGCAGTTAAAGCTGACTGACGGTACCTTTCTCACAATCAAAGGATTTATTGACCGTATTGATCAGATTGGGCCTCATACTTATCGGATCATAGACTATAAAACGGGGAGTCCGGCCAAATATCGCGAAAATGCGTATTTTGCAGGTGGAACGCAGCTGCAGCATGCGCTGTATGCGCTAGCAGCGGAGCAGTGGTTGAAGGATACGGGCAGAGATAGGGATGCCCAGGTTACGGAGTCAGCGTACTTTTTTCCGACGGCAAGAGGGGTTGGTCGGGAAGTGGTGCGTTTGCAAGATAAGTATGAGGTGCTGACTGTACTTGTGAGAAGTTTGTTGACCTCCTTGGAACAGGGAGTGTACATACCGACAGAGGACGCGAAGCGTTGCCGTTATTGCGATTATGCGACAGTCTGTGTGAATCATGCTGCTTTTATGGCAGATAAAAAGAATCATCCCGACAATGCAGTGAGGCTGAGAGAGCTCTTGGAGGTGGAAGCCATTGACTAGACCTAACGATTGGGAAGCTAGAGATCGCATAGTAGATGATCTTGAAACTAACTTATTAGTTGAAGCAGGAGCGGGTTCTGGTAAAACGACGAGTCTCGTAGGCCGAATGGTGTCTCTGATTCGAACAGGGAGTGCTGAGGTTGGTCGGATAGCAGCGATCACCTTTACGAATAAATCGGCAGATGAGCTTCGGGAGCGTTTTCGTTTAACTTTGGAAAAGTCGCTGAGCAGCGCTGAAGATGCCGGGGAAAAGCAGCGTTATGCAACCGCGATGGAAGGGCTCGGTCAGAATTTCATAGGCACCATTCATGCTTTCTGTGGCATGCTGCTACGTGAGCGGCCTGTA
The DNA here is from genome assembly GCF_001427935.1 of Paenibacillus sp. Soil724D2. Classification (NCBI taxonomy): domain Bacteria; kingdom Bacillati; phylum Bacillota; class Bacilli; order Caryophanales; family Paenibacillaceae; genus Paenibacillus; species Paenibacillus sp. Soil724D2. The sequence continues at coordinate 114,958 of NZ_LMRY01000005.1, read as the reverse complement.
GAGGCGGGATTGGACCCGGCCTTTAGGGAGTTGGATGAGCAAACGGGGGAGGAGTTCCAAAGCCGCTGTTGGGACGATTACTTGTTGAAGCTTGATGAGCTTGGACGGGTAAATGAGTTGGAGGAACTTCAGCGGTATGGCATCAACGTGAACACGCTCAAAGCAGTGTATGATCGCGTATCCCTGTTCAGTGATGTGAAAATAGAAGCGGCTGAAGTGTCGCGTCCTGATTTCGATTTGATTCGTTTGTCTTTGACACCCTTGATGGCAGAGGCATGGCTATATATGCCGACCTACGAGCCGGAAAAAGGTTGGGATGCGCTTCAAAAGGTCTTACGCTTAATAAAGCAAAAGGAGCGCAACTGGAGCTGGGAGAATGACCTTCATGTGCTGTCGATGGCGATGGAATTCGATAAGAAGCTGGACGTCACTCAAAATCGCTGGACAGAGAAAGACAAAGCCAAGGAAGTGCGGGATCGCTTTCACGACTGGCAAATAACCGTTCTATTTCCGTTCTTGAGATCCTGGAGAGAGTATCTGTATCCGAAATTGATCCATTTTGTTACGCCGGCTGTTGCCTATGCGCGGCAAAGAAGAACGGAGTCGGGGGTTGTCAGCTTTCAGGATTTACTCGAGAAGGCGACTGCTATGCTACGGGAATCCTCCGCTGTGCGTGGTTATTTTGCAAATAGATTTCAGCGTCTACTCGTCGATGAATTCCAAGATACCGATCCGATTCAAGCGGAGATGATGTTTCTTTTGACCGGTACAGGAGAGCACGAAGGGGAAAAAGATTGGCGCAAGCTACAGCCGCGTCCTGGCTCCTTATTCATCGTTGGTGATCCTAAACAATCGATCTACCGTTTCCGCCGTGCGGATATTTCAATCTATACCGAAGTAAAGCGCAGAATTGCAGAGTTAGGGGATGTGCTGCAGCTTCATGCTAATTTCCGATCTGTGCAGGCGATTGGCGACTACGTAAACTATCAGTTTGAGTCTAAATTTCCAAAGGAAGCGAGTGAGGAACAGGCTGCCTTTGTGAAAATGCAGACGCAGTCTCCCAATCCTACAGCTAAGAAAAAGGCTACACATGGCATCCACACCCTGACGTATCCGAAAATCGCAGGGGGCAAGGCAGCCATTGCAAACGAAGATGCCAGACTAGTATCTGCCTATATTGCTTGGGCTTGTGGCAAGAGCGGGCTGAACATTCAGGAGCGAGATGCGAAAGGCGATTATCAGGTGCGTAGAGCCGTGCCGAGTGATTTTCTTATTTTGCTGAAAACGAGGGAATTCATCAGTCTGTATGCGGAAGCACTGGATCGTTGCGGAATTCCGGCAGATACGGCTGGCAGCGCGGCCATTTACCCGGAAATGTTTAGTTTGGCGCAGTTGTCCGCCTGTTTAGCAGATCCTTCGAATAAAATCGCACTCCTATCCGTGTTGCGAGGTGAGCTGTTTGGCATCAGTGATCAGGAACTCTATGACTATAAAAAGGCGGGGCACCCATACCACTATCTGGCATTGCCCGATGATGGCGTAGATATACCGGAGGCAATGCCAGTATTCTCTGTGCTTAAGAAGCTGCGTACCTACTATGCTTGGACCCGTAAGCTGCCGGCAGTTACAGCGTTAACCCGCATCATGGAGGATATGTGCCTGCTCGTCCATGCCTCACAGAAAGAAGCAGGATCGACACGCGCAGGGACGCTAATCAAGCTTTTGCAGCAGCTACAGGATGAAATCAACAGTGCAGCGGGTTGGGGGGCTTTGGCCGACACACTCGCTGAGTGGTGCCAGGGTAAAGGTGTCGAAACCTCCAGCCTATATGCTGGAAGGAATCAGTCCGTACGCATTATGAACCTGCATAAGGCAAAAGGGCTGGAAGCACCTGTAGTCTTCCTCGCTTGCCCTTGTGGTGAATCGGATCACGATGCAACAGAATATGTCGACCGGACCGTCGATCCGGCTGTTGGTTATTTTACCATTTCGCAGCAAAAGTACGAATTTGTGAAAGAAACCTTGGCTCAACCAGTGGGTTGGGAGGCGATGAACCTCAAAGAGCGAGAGTTTATGAACGCTGAAAAGGATCGTTTGCTGTATGTGGCGGCTACGCGCGCGAAGCAAATGCTGGTTATAAGTCAGTATCCGGAGCAGCCAGCCAAATGCCAGTGGAGTCCACTCCTGCTGGGGATGGAGATGGTTCCGGAGCTTGAAGTCCCTTCCTTTGAGGCGGAGGAACGTGCGGAATATAGAGGGCAGCTAGATGTGGCTGCGTTCATGGCAGAACGAGCTGCGAAAGTGGTAAGACTGGGACAGTCTTCCTACGCGCGAGCGTCTGTCACTGGACTGACCAAGAGTTCGGGAGAAACACCCGAATGGTCGTCAGAAGGACGAGGCATGGCCTATGGCAGCCTCGTGCATATGGGCATAGAAGCTGCCGGTAAAGGCTTGGAAGGCGAGCAGCTTGCGGCCTATATGGAAATGCTGGCAGATCAGCTTAAGGTGAACGGGGATTTCGTAGCGGAAGCCGTCCTTGCGGTGATTGCTTTCACGAATAGTGAGCTCTGGCAGCGAGCGCTTCGAGCGAAAACACGCCTGCACGAAGTGAGACTTTTATTTAAGAAGAGTTCCGAGGAGATCGCTGGGGATGCTGTGTCAGACCCGGAAGTTGCCGTTTCGATTGAAGAAGGGACATTGGCGGACACAGTGCGTACTGTGTATGTCGAGGGTGTCATCGACTTTTTATTTGAAGAGGAAGACGGTTGGGTGATCGTTGACTTTAAGACAGACTACTTCGAGGAAGGCAAAGTAGAATCGTTTGTTCGCTTCTATCGGCCGCAGGTGATGACCTATGCACGGGAGTGGGAGCACACTTTTGGGTATAGGGTGAAGGAAGCGGGGCTTTATTTTGTGGGGCATGAGAGGTATGTGGGGTTGGGATAATTTGATTATAAACGAAACCGAACAGTCCTCATGAACGTTTATTCGGTTCTCTGTTTTTCGATGTCTAATGACAGTCTTTAGCCGAAAGATTCATAAATCCTTATGATAAGGTTAATTGGAGACGATCTCATGCTGAATACAATCGAATCTAAAGTGAAATTAGATGAAGGAATGGACTCCGTCCGTAGCACATTTAATCAAATAGAATTGTTATGCAGGGAATTAAGATCACAAAATGAAATTTTGTGGGAAGTTATTCTTGATTGCGGGAACGAGGTCTTATGGGAGAAGCTTTTCTTTGCATTAACCGATTACTATAAAGAAGAAAAGATCGGCTTTACCATCAATCAGATCGAAATATTGCTCTTAAACGGCAAATACTCGCTGGCGCTGATTGGTTTTAATCATCTATTAAAGGCAGGTAATGGAAAAGAACTATCAGAATCCATACAGTGCTCTCTAACGCATATTCTGGATCTAATGTTTTCTATGGACATACCTGATTTAGATGAAATGGATAGGATGTTCATTGAAATCTTGAGTTGGATGAGGAGAGCGGCTCAATCAGAATGGCGGGAAAGTGTTCATGAATTTTTCCACCAGAATCACGCTAAATTGAACCAATTGACAGCGGATACGAATTCTCCTGAAATTATTTTGGCTTATTTACATACTTTGCTGACCTACGATTTCTATTATCCATTGCGAGATATGTTGGAGTACCTGTTGGACAAAGAGTGGCCGTTCTTAGATGCCAAGATCGACGAGGAACAGTTTACTCGTTTCTTATGGATGGCCTTTTATCTCTCTATGGATGATGTTTTACTGGGTGCTACTAAAAAAAGTGGACGTTTTCTGGAACAAGTTCAAAACCCCGAAATTCGGCTTTACCAGAGTTATTATGCTAGTAAAAACCGAGAGTACAACAGGCAAACATCAAATGAACTCTTAACACTTATGTCCCAGAGCCAAATGTTTGAAGATAATGAAAAAGCGAAGCTATGGGAAGAGATTGTAAGATTCCTTCAAATAGAAACGAAAATCGCAGCAACTGTTGAGTTACCGAAGGATATTAAGAAAGCAAGTAACATCTGGCAAATAAAGAATAAAACAGATAATTGTCCCCACTGTAGTCAAAGTAAATTGGTTAAGCAACAATTTATGGTTGAAGGATTCAATAAAAAGTCAGAGCAAGTTCCAAAACAAGTCGTTTTTGAGCTGCTGTCTTGTAACAAATGTTTGAGGGTATACTCCTACGGCAACATGATCTATAAGTTAAACCGTGCACTTGAACCCTATCGCTGCAAAGTCAATTTAGATCCAATTGATTACCTACCGAAAAGTGCTGTGACTAAACCGAATGCTCCAAAGTCTAAAGTGGAGAAACTGACGGTAACATCAACAACAAATGGGCATTTCGCATGGCCAAGTACAGAGGCGAATGAGTCAGATAGACAATCGGATCGGGAAGGAAACTTCAGAGAGGAAACAGACTTGCATCGATTGGGCTATAGAATTACTGGTCTCAGTCGAATGCAGCGATGGGATGTATTGGTCAGAAAAGTGATCCCCAAAATAGCACTTAAAGAAATTGTCTATACAATTGCAAGAAATGTTCGTTTACGCAAGTCTCAGGTAGGCGGTAAAACAAAATTTGCTTATGCAATAGCTGAGTGGGAGCATGATCTGAAACGTCTAAAACAAGAATATTACAAATCCAGTTTCACTTGGCCGCAATATTAAGGAGGATCTTGCATATATGGAAGCAAAATTGATCGAGGTATTTGGGTTCCTGGGTCTTGAAAATGAACTGTATAACGAAGATTACGTTTCTTTTCATTTTGTGGAAGAGCGAATCGAAGCCACTGTTCGTGAGGAGTTAAACCTTAAACGATCCCAGATTGGTGATTCAACCGAACTAGATATCGAACGAATAGCTGATTTGCTAAGTTCTTGTAAGGGATTGCAGAAAGAAGATGATATGTACGAATTAATCTACACAAAACCTTTTCTCATTCAGATACCAGCGAGCTTAAATCATATTTTAATAAATCGTGTAGGACCTTCTATTATACCTCACGCTACAATTACCCGATTGTGGGAACAGCAAGTTCCCTATGTCCTCAAGAAGGACATGATTGTCTATAGAGAGCACGGACATCTAGTGCAAGAGAAGCATGAGGGACAAAAGTTGCTACGGGCGGTTAAAGGTGCATATTACAGGATGGCGTTTGACATGGATTCCTTTTCTAGCCAGCATAACTCGGAGTCAGAACATATCCAAAAACATACGGAAACGGTGACACTGCCTAACGGTGACCTCATCATTATGCATTTTGCTGAAAACATGGGCGGAATTGTTGAAATGAGCCATATGATGAAGGGCCCCTTGTAAGCACCTATTCATGGGTCCAGAGACCTAATGATTAACATTTTGGCACGAATAAAACACAATATACTGAAAATGCAATGGAATAATAAAGACCGTCATTTATGTTACAATAAGGATAAGTAAAGTTTGTCCTTATGCTGGGTTGTTAAGCTAAAGAAGCTTATAATCAGTTGAGTAACTAGGGGGTCATAAAACCATGCTGTCATTACAACAAGAGTATTCCGCAACACTGACTGGTGCTGCCTTTCTGCTATATGAATTAAAACAAGTGATAAAATTAAAACAAGAGGGACTGAGTGATTTAATAATTAAGGAAAAAACATTATTAGATAACTTGTTTCAATATTCAATAAGGTCTAGTCTCAAACGTAGCCTGCCATCTGTAATAAGAAGAGCAAACGTATTGGATGACACTCTAGGGAACATGCTGATGGTGGAATCGTTGGAGTTAGGGAAAATTATCAACCTGTACGCCATTATGAAGACAGACAGGCTTTTCTTCGAATTTATGAATGAAGTCATTAGAGAGAAGTTTGAATCTGACAATTACCTATTTGAGAAGAAAGACCTTAACCTATACATGGCAACTAAAGCAGAACAAGATTTAGTAGTATCGGCTTGGACAGAACAAACGGTTAACAAGTTGAAGCAAGTATATATAAAATTGCTGTTCGAATCAGGACTTCTAAAAAATAAGAAGACAGGCGAGTTAAACAGACTTCTCATGGATGAACAATTAAAACGACATTTGATTCAAATCGGAGACATTGCTTATGTAAGAGCGATGGGCGAGTGAGGGTAAAAGTATGGCGAATTTGAATAGCAGACTGGATAAGATCATACCAAAGATAAAGGAAGATAAGTTTATTGAAGGTAGAGGGCTGGGTAACGAGATCAGCTTCTATGTGTTTGATTATGAGCCAGAGAAGGAATTGGTCGTTCGTGATTACATACCTCACATATTAAAAGAATTTAGCCATGAAGGCTCTAATCGTAGACTGATTGAATTCGATCTATATAAAATGCTCATTGAGATTGCGAAGGAAAAGAAAATCTTCGAACGGATTCCACAGATGGAAGAGAAACAAGGGCAGGAAGCTTTATTTAAAGCCATGGCGAATTTTGCGAAGCCTGATATCTTTCTTCATAAGATGAAAGAGTTATTGGGCAATCATAATGTCGTTCTGATTACAGGCGTTGGGAAGGTCTATCCATTTGTGCGTTCCCATAATATCCTGAACAATCTTCAGGAGGTACTGGATAAGATACCTGTCATTATGTTCTTTCCAGGCAAGTACGATGGGTTGTCGCTTCGCCTGTTCGAACGTTTCAAGGACGATAATTATTATAGAGCATTTCGCTTGGTAGATTAGATTAACTTTAAGGGGGAAAACTTGTGCTAATCAAGGATATGTTTGTAAAAGATATTGAACGAAGTATTAAAGGTGTAATTAAAGTCGCTCAGACGGATGAAGATAATATTTATCAGGAACTCGATGAATATGTCGTCACCAAAGAGCTGAACAAGCACTTATCCAAATTTTATGAAAACTATCAGCAAGGCATCGACGGGCAAACCGATAAAATGGGTGTGTGGATCTCGGGGTTCTTCGGTTCAGGTAAATCTCACTTTTTGAAAATTCTTGCATATTTGCTTGAAAACAAGAAAGCTAAGGACAAGCGAGCAGTCGATTTCTTTTCGAATAAAATTCAGGATCCAATCGTTCTCGCCAATATGAAGAGAACAGCTAACGTTGAAACAGAGGTAATTCTGTTTAATATTGACTCAAAAAGCTCACTTGATAATAAGTCCAAAGAAGATGCAATACTTCGAGTATTTACTAAAGTTTTCTACGAACATCAAGGCTTCTACGGGGATATTCCTGGCGTTGCAGAGATGGAGAAGTATCTAACTAAAGAAGGCGTTTACGAAGACTTTAAGCGAGAGTTCAAAGCCGCGGCAGGAGAAGAATGGGTTGACCGTAGAAATACCTTCTATTTTGATGCGGATTATGTTATTGGAGCTTTAACGAAGGTCACATCGATGTCCGAAGAATCAGCGAGAAACTGGTTCGAGAATGGCGTGAATAACTTTGAGATCAGTATCGAGAAGTTTTCGAAGGATGTTAAAGAATATACTGCCCAAAAGGGAAGGAACTTCCACCTCATTTTCCTCGTGGATGAGATTGGACAATACATAGGCGACAGTAGGCAATTAATGCTTAACTTACAAACGCTTGCAGAAGATCTAGGTACACACTGCTCAGGTAAAGTGTGGATCATGGTGACTTCGCAAGAAAGCATCGACAGCATTGTGAAGGTCAAAGGGGATGATTTTTCCCGCATCCAAGGACGCTTTGATACAAGGTTGTCGTTATCATCTATCTCGGTTGATGAAGTTATAAAAAAGCGGATCCTCGAAAAGAAAGAGCATGTTGCTGACAAACTGAAACTTCTCCACCACGAGAAGAGTGCAACGCTAAAGAACTTGATGAGCTTCAAGGATAGCACTGCTGATTTGAGAGGGTTTGAGAATGATCTGGAATTTTCAGATGTGTACCCGTTCCTTCCATATCAGTTCAAGCTTCTTCAAAATGTGTTCGAACAAATACGTAAACACGGTAGTTCAGGGAAGAGTCTGTCAGAAGGAGAACGTTCTATGCTCTCTGCCTTTAAAGAGTCCGGTTTACGGTATAAGAATGCAGTGGAAGGTACATTAATTCCTTTTTACGCTTTCTACGAGACGATCAAAGAATTCCTAAATCCTTCCATTTCAAGAGTAATTGATGGAGCGTATGAGAACCCAGTATTACGTGACGATGAATTTAACATGGAACTGCTTAAAGTGCTGTTTATGATTAAGTATGTTAAAGAACTTCCTGCGAATATCGACAATATTGCTACATTAATGGTCACACAAATCGATGAAGATAAGTTGGCATTAAAGGAGAAAATTAAGCTCTCTCTTAGAAAGCTAATCTCACAAACGCTTATTCAAAAGAACGGTGAGTTCTACTTGTTCCTAACGGATGACGAGCAAGATATTAATCGTGAGATTAAGGCAATGAAGATTGAAGAGGACTTAGTAAAGCGTGAGCTTTCTACTTATATCTTCCAAGATTTATACGATGACAAGAAATACCGTTATTCGACACAATATCAATTTCCATACAACCAGAAGATGGATGAAAAAAACGTTGGGAATCAAACATCAAGTATTGGTATAAACATTCTTTCACCACTTTCAGATCACTATGCTAAATCAGAACAAGAGTTAATGCTTATGTCTTCTGGCAGTGGCGAGATGATCTTAAAGTTGGGTGCGAATGAGTCTTACGCAGAAGAGATGGAAGAAGTTCTGAAGATTGAAGAATATCGGAAGAAGAAGAATCCGACTCAGCTTCCCGAGAGCATTCAGAACATTTTAAACAATAAGCAGGCAGAGGCGAGAGATCGTAGACATCGAGTGAAGAACATGTTGGAGGAAGCCATAAAAGGCGGCAATTTCTACATTAACGGTAACAAGGCTGATATTAAAGGTAGTTTGGTTAAGGAGCGAATTAACGCTGGGTTTCTGACTTTAGTGGAGAATGTTTACACCAAACTGGGGTATGTTAAGACTTTCCTGGAGTCAGAGAAGGAACTTGTTCTATTGTTGAAAAGCAATACCGAACAAATGACTATTGATGGAACTAAAACGAATGCAAATGAGCTAGCTGTAAAGGAAGTAATGGACTTTATCAGTTTACAGGATAGCATTCAAAAGCAAATTCGGGTCAAAATGATATTGGATCGCTTCAAGGACAAGCCATATGGCTGGAAGGATCTCGACATCTCAGGCGTGATTGCGGAGTTAATGAAAGAACAACGAATTCGACTACGACTCAACTCCGAATACTTGGAGCCAGAGGACGGCAATGCAATTAATGCACTGACAAAGGCAAGCGAAGTTGAAAAAGCAATAATTGTGAAGCGGGTTAAGGTTGATGAGACACTACTTAAAGTTGCTAAAAACATCTGTAAGCAAGTGTTCAATAAGACGGATGTAGCAGACGATGAGGATGGTCTGATAAAGGATCTTCGACACCTTATCGAACTGCAAGTAAAAGATATTAATGACCTTAAAAATCGCTACGAAGGCAGGAGGTATCCTGGCGGCAGTCTCTTGGATAAAGGTCTTGCATATTTTGGAGAGTTTACAAAGGGATTAGACAACGTGTCGTTTTTCACGAAGCTTCGTGATCTTGAAGAAAACTTGTTAGACTGGGAAGAAGATGTTACGTATGTGAAGAGTTTCTTTGCATCGCAAAAAGACATCTTTGATAAAGGGCTTCGTGCTATCGAGAAATACAAAGAAAACGATGTCTATGTGTCAAGTAGCGAGATTAAAGGCTATACTGAAAAATTACAAGCAATCTTAACGGAAATAGAGCCGTATAAGAGGATCAAGGATATCCCTGAAATTGTAAATAAAATTGATGAGCAAATTCAGGGTGTGCTTAATGGCAAGAAAGTAGCAGCGAAAAACGTTATCCAATTGGATCTGGATTATTTGACTCTACGTGCCAGTGAAGAAGGGGTATCCGAAGAGACGAAGAATCGCATACAATCTTATTATGAAAACTTATACAACGTTATGGATGAGCTATCCGACATTTTTAAAGTAGATGCGACAATAACTCAAAGTACCGCCTTTAAAGATAAGCAAGATACCACAATCAATCGAGAGACTCTTGAATTCGAGAAAAAACAAGAGGAACTGCCAAAAGTATTCGTTGGAGGGGGAACGCCTGAAGTAATAGTAGTAAAAGTTCCTCAGAAAGAACGAGTAAAAGTGAACAATCTACTTGCTACCAAGACTTTGCGTACCGAAGAAGATGTTGATAGGTTGCTGAATACACTGTCAGCAAAGTTGAAGCAAATTATCAAAAGTAACAAACAAATAGAGTTTATTGATTAGATTGCTGTGCCGTGGCTAAATTGACACGGCACTCTAGCTATCGTATGAAACATATTCCATACTGGGTTGGTGAAGAGAACGCATGAATAAGACAGCATTGAAAAATTTTGCAACCAATGCACGGAAAGAGCTAATTGAGAAAATCAAGGCTAAAGCTTTTAGAATAGGAATTACCGAGGAGAGAATCAAAAAGGCACAATTTGAAAGCTCGGATGCGATCTATATTGATGGCAAACAGCTTTCCACAACAGAAAAAAAACAACGTGAGAAACTTATTTCTCGAATTAAGGAAAAAGGTTTCAGTAGTTTGGTAGAAGAAGTTGCTTATACATATTTCAATCGCTTTATTGCACTGCGTTTCATGGAGGTAAACAACTATCTCCCTACAAAGGTGAGGGTACTATCATCTAACAATCCCGACAGTTCCGAACCTGATATTATTAAAGAGGCATTGAGTATAGACTTGGATATTGATAAAGAACTTGTGTATGAACTTAAGCTTAATAATAAAACAGAAGAGCTATTCAAATATTTAGTAATTAAGCAGTGTAACAGTTTAAATAAAATTCTTCCCTTTATGTTTGAAACAATTGATGATTATAAAGAAATCCTTTTTCCTGATGGTTTGTTGGCGAAAGACTCATTTCTACTTGAGATGATAGATACACAAGTCATTACTGAAGTTGATTGGGAACAAGTTGAAATTATTGGTTGGTTGTATCAATATTACAATACTGAAATAAATGAACTTGTATATAATGGAGACATGTCAAAAAATAAAGTGTCTAAAGAACTTTTGCCAGCGGCTACTCAATTATTTACACCAGATTGGGCAGTACAATATATGGTAGAAAATTCTCTGGGACGGTTATGGCTAGAAGGACATTCTGATGAGAAGGTAAAAGAGGAGTGGAAATATTATCTTGAAAAAGATGGAATCAATGAGGATAGTCGTAACCAAAACTTAAGCCCTGAAGATATTAGATTATTTGATCCTTGTATGGGTAGTGGGCATATTCTTGTTTATGCTTTTGAGGTTTTGATGACTATATATGAATCTTGTGGATATACGCAACGTGACGCGGCTAAGCTTATATTACAAAAAAATCTTTATGGCATAGATATTGATAATAGGGCTTATCAATTAGCTTGCTTTGCTGTAATTATGAAAGCGAGAAAATATAATAGAAGTATATTTAAGGAAGAAATAGAACTTAATTTATGTACAGTTATAGAAAGTAATGAACTAACTATTCTTGAACTAGAAAACGCAAATATACAATTTAATGAAAAAGATATTGCAACAGTAAAGTATTTGTTATCTGTATATCATAATGCTAAAGAATATGGGTCTATCCTTAATGTAGAGAAAAGGAATTATGACACATTGAGCAAGTCTCTCGTTGAAGCTAACCATAAAGAATTTCATGATTTATTTCAGTTAGAATTATTAAATAAAATGAATGAAATCATACCAGGATTACAAAAACAAGCTCAAATTATGACACAACAATACGACGTTGTTATAACAAATCCTCCATATTTAGGTATTGGTAGGATGAGTCCTTTATTAAGTGAGTATGTAAAAAAATATTACCCAAACACAAAATCTGATTTATCTATGGTAATGTATCAGAAATCCCTCGATAGCTATTTAAAACCTGGAGGATTTACCTCATTTATTACAACAACTTCATGGATGTTTTTAAAGAGTTTTCAAAATTTCAGGGACGTAATGTTAAATACAATTCAATTTGATACTTTAATTGATTTTGGTACAGAATTGTTTGATGGAAAAGTTGGTCATAACCCAATCGTAGCTTGGGTAAATAGAAACTCTTCTCCACAAAATAATATGACTGCTATAAGATTAGTTGATTTTTGTTATAGTAAGAGAGAACAAAAAAAGATTGAATATTTTAATTTGAATAATAGATATTATCCAAACCAACAAGACTATAATAAGATACCAGGAAGCCCAATTGCTTATTGGGCCTCTGATGCTGTTTTTTTAATGTTTAAAAATAATGGGACTTTAGCTGATGTATCATTCCCAAGGTTAGGAATGGCAACAGCGGAGAATGGTTTGTTTCTGAGGTATTGGCATGAGGTTGAATGGAATCATGTCAGCATAAATTCCGATTGCCGTCAAAAAGCTATAGAGAGTAAACGAAGATGGTTCCCCTATAACAAGGGTGGAGAATTTAGGAAATGGTATGGAAATAATGATTACGTAGTTGACTGGGAAAATGACGGTGAAAGAATAAGAAGCTTTGTTGATAGTAATGGAAAAGTTCGTTCTCATAACTATAATTTAGAGTTTATTTTTAAACCTGGAATAACTTGGTCTGCATTAAGTTCAGGATCGTTCAGTTCAAGGTTTTGTTCTGAAGGATTTCTCTTTGATAATGCTGGATCATCACTTTTCACAGAAAACAAGAACGACCTGTATTTAATTCAAGGATATCTTTCAACAAATTTAATAAAATTTATTATTCCTTTAATGAATGCTACACTAAATTATCAGCCAGGAACAATTGGTTCACTTCCATTTCATAAAGCAATTGAACCAAATACAAGAAAACAAATTGAAAAAATAGTTGAAGAAAACATTGAAATTTCCAAATCTGAATGGGATTATTTTGAGACTTCTTGGGAGTTTAAAAAGCACCCCTTATTGTATTATAAAGAATCGTCTTCAAAGCTTGAAACAGCTTTTAACTGTTGGTTTAATTATACAAATGATCAATACTATAGGCTCAAATCAAATGAGGAAGAGTTAAACCGTATTTTTATTGGAATTTACGATTTGCAGAATGAACTTGTTCCTGAAGTTGATGCGAAAGATATAACTATTCGTAAAGCTGATTTAGATAGAGATATTAAGAGTTTTATTTCCTATGTTGTTGGTTGTTCCTTTGGTCGATATTCTTTAGATGAAGAAGGACTCATTTATGCAAGCGGTGATTTTGAATCTTATCGATACAAAATATTTGAAGCAGACAAAGATAATATTTTACCTATCGTATCTGATGCATATTTTGAAGACGACATAGTATCCAGACTTGTTGAGTTTATTAAAGTAACTTTCGGAGAGAGAACTTTATTGGAAAATATTAATTATATTGCTGATGTACTGGGAAAGAAAGAAGGAGAGTCTGCTAATGAAACAATGAGAAGATATTTTCTTAATGATTTTTTTAAGGATCATTTACAGACATATAATAAAAGACCAAATTATTGGCTCTTTACTTCAGGCAAACAAAAAGCATTTAACTGCTTAATTTACATGCACCGCTATGACAAATCCACCTTATCGAGAATCAGAACAGACTATTTGCATGAACTTCAAATACGTTTAGATGCTGAGAAAAAGTCTCTTCTCGATCTTATTAATGGCAATGGAAGTGCCAAAGAAATCAGCAATGCCAAGAAAGAACTGAAGTCCCTTGACTTGAAGATCGAGGAACTAAGGGCATATGATGAAAAGCTTCATCACTTGGCAGACATGCAAATTGAAATTGATTTGGATGATGGCGTTTCTGTGAACTATGTTAAATTTGAGGGTTTACTCGCTCCAATTAAATAAATTGGTTACAATGGGGATATGCCATTTAGTTTTTGGTATATCCCTTATTTTAGCCTGATGGAAAAGGTGTTGATAATTAATGAATATGGATGAAGTCGTAAAAGCGTTGCAACAAGCCTACCAGCAACCACTTCAAGAAGGCGAGCAACGGAAGATTGTATTCTGGCTTGATAATGATCAAGAGTTTATTAATTACATAGATGAAATAGCATTAGACAACGTAAAGATTCAAAAATTGACAGCGGTTAACAGCTTCTACACCAAGTATTTGCTCGAAGAGGAAGATCGAACCTCTCATTACTTGATCTATGTAAATTCAGTAATGAACACAGAAGAAAACTGGCTGTTTGATATGTTTCTTTATTCGAAGAAGTTCTACGCGGACAAGCTGTCTCTTATCATGAATGAGCTAAGCATTGATACTTCGCTGCGAGGCGTAGTGAAGAAATACGAGAAATTCTTTGGGAGTAAGGACAGGATTCGGAAATTTAAAGGATTTGAGGCTTCCGTTCTTACACAAGAAACAATTGAACTGATGATGATGAGTGCTTTATGTAATCTCAAAACCCCTGATTTCGAGGATGTTTTGAAAATTGTTCTTATGGATACACTCGATGACAGCCATAATAAATATATGGATTATATTTCCAAGAATATTGGTTTAGAGGTGTTTTGGAATGCTGTAACCTTGCGGTATGGGTATGAGCAAAGTCAAAAATCACTTAAGACATTGTTTATACATTTAACCGTAACTGCACTAAGCCATGCGGTTAATGAGGGACATCTATCACTTATCAAGAACTATATTGCTACTCGAAGCAAATCAAATGCATTGGTGTTCATCGATCATTGGATGCATCATAAAACGGATTACCATATTTTCGATGAATATGCTGAGATTACCGAGAAAGAGATTAAGCTATCTGATATTGTGAACCAACTTCCTGTGGAAGAGTTTAAGGCGGCGGATACCTTCCCTTACTTCGATAAAGCCATTATCATCCATATCGCCAACAGCTTGGAAGAGCGGCTCGAGGATTATGAGGCTTATTCGAAGTTAATTAACTTGCGTAGATCGAAGCATTACTACGAGCGTTATCAGTACATCTACGAAGCACTTTTCTATACGGTTAAGATGTTCGAGTTTTATAAAAAGTACAATATGGGTATTCCTAAAGCACAAGCCGTTGACATGTATCGTTCTTATGTGAATGATTACTACCAGATGGATTCCTATTACAGAAAATTCTATGTCGCTTATGATATTGATTCCAATAGCGAAATCTTGAAGAAGCTTAAACCGCTAGTGGAAAACCTGTATACAAATTGGTTTATGGGTGAGCTTAGCACGCTCTGGTCTGCCGCGGTACAAGATGAAATGAAATCTAACTGGGTACTCCCAGGCATCCAAAACCAAAAGGATTTCTATAGAAGCTTTGTTGCTCCCAAAATACATAATGGTGATCGGGTATTTGTGATTATCTCAGATGCTTTACGCTTTGAAATTGCGGCGGAACTCACGGAGAAGCTGAACTCAGAAACAACTGGAGCTTGTGATCTCCAATCATTGTTAGGAGTTGTGCCTTCTGTAACTAAAATGGGAATGGCATCACTGCTTCCACATAAGAGCTTGGATATCGATCTAAAGGGGCAAGTATGGGTTGATGGCAAATCTTCTAGTGGAACAGATAACAGAATAGGCATCCTTCAAACGGCGGTAGCTGACAGTACAGCAGTTTCCTTTCAAGAGCTGAAAAATATGAACAAAGCTGGTCGTAGAGAAACCTTTAAGGGTAAAAAGCTGGTCTATATATATCACGACAGCATCGATGCGACAGGGGATAAGGCATCAACGGAAGTCTATACGTTTTCAGCGGTGGAAAGAGCTATTGATGAAATGTACGATATCGTTAAGATCATTAAAGATGATTTAAGTGGCACAAATATCTTTATTACCGCTGACCATGGTTTTGTATATCAACGCGAGCCGCTTGTTGAAAGTGACAAGATTGAAAAAGAAGGCATCCATGCTTTTGAAGTCAAACGAAGACATCTTCTCTCACGGGTAAAAGGGGAACGCAACGGACTTCTCGATATTAACATGAATAACCTAATCAAGAATGAGCATCAAATCACAACATATGTTCCGAAAGCAACGATTCGCTTCAAAATACAAGGAGCAGGAGCTAACTTTGTACATGGTGGAGCTAGCTTACAAGAAATAGTCGTGCCGTTAATTTCATTTAAAAATGTCCGAAGCGGACAGAAAAACAGTCGTGAGATTGAAAAAGTGGACGTGAAGCTCACGAGTACAACCACTAAGATTACAAATAGCCTATTTACTCTAAACTTTTTCCAGATGGAAAAGGTAGAAGATAAGCGTGTTCCACGGACGGTGAAGATCTTTATGGTTGATGACAAGGATGCAGTCATTAGCAATGAAGAGATGCTGATTTGTGACCGTACTTCGGATAAACCAGATGAACGGACATTTAAGCTTCGGTTTGCATTAAAGTCGATACCATATGACAAGAATGGTAAATACTACCTCATTACGAAGGATGATGAGACGAATGTAATCGTTGAGAAAACGCCATTTACAATTAACTTAGGTATTGTTAGTGATTTTGATTTTTAGAGGAGGAGAAGAAATCGGATGGAGCAAATAGGTGAGGATCTGTCGCTCGATTTAGATCACAAACTTAATGATGTGTTTTCGGGCAGAGTTGTCCGGAAAGATCTGACGAAGCTGATGAAAGAAGGAGCTAACGTACCTGTTTATGTTCTTGAATATTTGCTGGGTATGTATGCGGCGACAGACGACGAGGACAACATTCGTGAAGGGATTGAACGTGTAAAGAATATTCTCTCCGAGAATTTTGTAAGACCTGATGAGGCAGAAAAAATCAAGTCGAGAATTCGTGAGCTGGGTCAGTATTCCATTATCGATAAGGTTTCTGTGACTTTGAATGCAAAAATAGATACCTATGAAGCGGAGTTCTCAAACTTGGGTCTTAAAGGTGTTCCCATTTCCCCCAATTATGTGAAGGAGTTTGAGAAGCTTTTAGCAGGTGGAATCTGGTGCATGTTGAAGATGGAATATTTCTTCGACGAAGAAGTTAAGAATATGAATCCATTTAGCATCAGCAGTCTAAAGCCTATTCAAATGCCTAATATGGATTTGAAAGAGGTACAGGATGGCAGGCGAAACTTTACCAAGGATGAATGGATTGATGTAATTATTCGTTCAACAGGTATGGAGCCTACGCAGCTTGAAAGAAGGGTCAAATGGCATCTTCTACTTAGGCTAGTACCACTCGTTGAGAATAACTACAACATGTGTGAGTTGGGACCAAGAGGCACAGGCAAATCCCACGTATATAAAGAGATCTCACCAAACTCAATCCTTGTTTCAGGCGGTCAATCAACCGTAGCCAATTTGTTTTATAACATGTCTACGAAGAAGGTTGGGCTTGTTGGGATGTGGGACACTGTTAGCTTTGACGAGGTCGCTGGCATCCAGATGAAGGATAAAGATGGCGTGCAGATTATGAAGGATTACATGGCATCAGGATCGTTTGCACGAGGTAGAGAAGAAAAAGTGGCCTCCGCCTCCATGGTGTTCCTTGGGAACATTAATCAAAGCCTTGACTCGTTAATCAAGACATCGCATCTGTTCGCACCATTTCCTGAGGCGATGGCGAATGATTCAGCATTCTTTGATCGGATGCACTACTATCTGCCAGGCTGGGAAGTACCAAAGATGCGTCCAGACTTCTTTACGGACAAGTATGGATTCATTGTGGACTATATGGCCGAATACTTTAGAGAAATGCGGAAGCGGTCGTTTGCGGATGCTATTGATAGGTATTTTAAGCTTGGCAATAATTTAAATCAACGTGATGTTATTGCTGTTCGTAAAACAGTATCAGGGTTTATCAAGCTCCTTTATCCGAACGGTGAGTATACGAAAGAAGATGTTGAAGAAATTCTAAAATATGCCCTTGAAGGTAGAAGAAGAGTCAAAGAGCAGCTCAAGAAAATTGGAGGCATGGAGTTTTATGACGTTCACTTCTCATACATCGATAGGGAGACGCTGAGTGAAGAGTATGTTTCTGTGCCTGAACAGGGTGGCGGCAAGCTAATTCCTGAAGGAATGGGTAAACCAGGCCATATCTATACCGTTGGTCATGGAGATTCCGGGATGATTGGCGTTTATAAATTGGAAAATCAAGTTGTTTCTGGAACGGGTAAGTTCGAGAAATCCGGTGTTGGAACCCATCGAGGAGTGAAGGAGAGTCTAGATACGGCATTCCGCTACTTTACCTCAAATAGTAAAAGTATAAGTGGTTCGATTAGTACGAAAACCAAGGATTATCTTATGCATATCAGCGATCTTCAAGGTATAGGATTAACGGCTGAGGTTGCCATTGCTGAGTTAATTGGATTGTGTTCGGGAGCGTTAGAAAGACCCGTTCAGGAAAGCCTGGTCGTGTTGGGCAATATGACTGTTGGCGGTACAATTGCTAAGGTTGAAGAATTTGCGAACACCCTTCAAGTATGTGTCGATGCAGGAGCAAAGCGTGTTCTGATACCAGCTTCATCAGTTGTAGATTTTCAGACTGTACCATCTGATTTATTGATTAAGATTCAACCAATCTTTTACTCGGATCCGACAGACGCGGTATTCAAAGCTTTAGGCGTAAGTTGATTTTTAATTAATACAATAAAGGTCTAGTTGCTTCGCGGAACATGTAAAGAGAAATAAACATCATTATGTCATTCGTACCCGCCGTGGCGCATAAAATCATCCTTATATAATCGATTAAAGCAGCACATTTTTGTGTTGCTTTTTTGATAAAGAATAATGTAGGAAATGAATAATAAGAAAAATGTATTCAAAGGATGTGAAAATATTGGATCATTTTGAGTTTTGTTAGAGTAACACGAAAGTCATTAACTGATTTTATTTGCCAGTCAAAGCGAAGAATTATAAACGAGCTGCCACACCAGCTACGCGCCAGGAACCTGTTGCTCCTACTGTAGTAGCAGTTTCCAAGCAGGAAAAAACAGAATCGCCTAGCAATGCTTCAAAAACCGCGGAAACCGCTACTCATGTGCCTGCATCAATGGCGACTGGCACCAAAAAAAAATTTTTTAACGAGATTGCTTGGTCGGAGTTCTTTGACGATATGAAACAAAACACACCTTCCAATAAATTCTAAGATTTGCAAAATCAAACGCTTCAGATAAAGGGATTCATGGGCGAAGTGCTTTCCTTCGAGAAACACTGGTTCCTGCTGATTCCTCAGGCCGGTGCAGAGTGCCCCTTCGATAATGGCGACCAAACGTATTGGAACAAGACCATGATATTGTTTGTACCGGAGTGCGAAAAATTACGGTTTACGCCAGGACCTCTTCACATTACGGGCAGGCTGGACGTAGGGATTAAGTCGATCAATCCAGCTACAAAACGATGTTCCGCTTATATGATCCCAAAGGGGAAAAAATAGTTGAAACGACAAACAACTTCGTGTGAACTGATCACAGAACAGCGTACACGAAGTTGTTTTGCCTATGATAGATTAATCGCCCAAGAAGGCTCTTTTCATACGTTCGAAAATCGATTGATTTTGCTCGTGCGTATGCTCACCGCTTTGTTTCACGAACTGACGCAGCAAATCCTTCTGCTCTTCGCTCAAATTCGTAGGCGTAACTACAACGACCTTCACGTGTTGGTCTCCTTGACCGAAGCCGCGAAGGTGCGGAACACCTTTCCCTTTCAAACGGAAATACGTATCGGTTTGCGTGCCTGCTGGGATTTTAAGTTTAACCTTCTCCGTAAGCGTCGGGATTTCAATCTCATCGCCCAATGCCGCCTGCATGAATGTCAACGGCACTTCGCAATAAACGTCATTGCCCTCACGCTCGAAGAATTCATGCGATTTCACGCGAATGACCACGTAGAGGTCGCCAGACGGGCCTCCGCGGGTTCCGCCTTCCCCTTCGCCGGAAACGCGTAGTTGTGCGCCGTCATCCACCCCAGCCGGAATCTTTATGTGAATTGTGCGTTGTTTTTTCACTTTGCCTGCGCCGTGGCAGGTACTGCATTTTTCTTTGATGATTTTACCTGAACCACTGCACGTAGAACATACCCGGCGATTTACGATACGGCCAAACGCTGTGTTTTGCACGACTTCCTGCTGGCCGCTGCCATGACAGGTGCCGCAAGTTTCAGGCTTCGTTCCCGACCGGGAGCCAGAACCTTGACAGGTGTCACAATTCTCAGTCCGCGGTATATGAATATCGGTTTCTTTACCGAAAATCGCTTCCTTAAACTCGATGGTCATCGTATACTGTAAATCATTCCCGCGCTGCGGCGCATTCGGATTCCGACGGTTTCCACCGCCGCTACCGCCAAAGAACATATCAAAAATATCGCCGAAACCGCCGCTGAAGTCTTGGCCACCCATGCCCTGGTTCGGATCAACGTGACCAAACTGGTCATACTGGGCCTTCTTCTGATCGTCGCTAAGCACATCATAAGCGTCTTTTGCTTCTTTGAATTTCGTTTCCGCATCAGTAGCTTTATTCACGTCAGGGTGATACTGACGCGCCAATTTACGGTAAGCTTTCTTGATCTCGTCTTGCGATGCTTCCTTGCCGACCCCAAGCACCTCATAGTAATCACGTTTACTCATTGTTCCACTCCTATGTTCAATACTATAAACGGAAAGTCAGAGCCCGGGAACACTCCCATAGGCTTTGAGTCCTTCATTCTAACACATCCAGCATTATTCTAGGATATGTTTTTTTTTTTTGTTCGTCAACCGCTTCGTAATCAGCTCCAACGACATTCCCTCTGCCTTTCGGAGTTCCTTCAAAGATCAAATTAAGACAAAAGCAAGGTTTTTGAAGCGATCTCCTATTTGTTCTCTTTTTTATAATCAGCACAAATGTTCGCTGACAACACTTCGTCAGAACATTTTAGTATAATCAAATTAAATATTAAATTGATAACTAGGAAGGTGTAAATATGAGCACCGCGGAAGCCATTAACAATATGCTCTACCAATTAATTATTGGTCTGCAACAATGGAGAGTGTCACCGACAACGATCCCTTACGAACTGAGAAAAGGTCAGCTCATATTAGTCAAGATGCGACTATTCTCCAACGAGCCAGTTCCTTCAGATATTCCTTCACTCATACGCTTCTTGCAACAGCCAGTGTCAGCTTGGAAGATCGATCTCACTAATGTTGCTTTTCCTCAAGATGCTTCACTCCTAATTCGTCAAATGGGCTTGTCACCCGAAGCTATGGATTTTCTACAAGACTACCAATTACCTTATGAAACACACCAAAAAGAAGTTTACGAGATTTTAAAGTATTGTCGTCAGGCAGAGCCTCCTCTTACAGAGACTTACCGCCAAATTAGAACGTTTCTTTCATCGCCTGCTAATGCGATCATCACTGGTGTTCAACTTCATTCATTTGCCCGCTCTATCCGTGATTCTGAGTTGTCCAAAAGAATCCTAGCATGCTATGAACCCATCTCAAATGATGTAACTTATTTCCGGAAATGCAATCGATGTGGCTGGACGTTACACTTCCACAATCATCAATGGAGATGCGGAGTTGAAGATATTTGTGGTCAGCTGGAATCTCGAGGTGAACCTATGGAACTGGAGAATTCAAGGGAGATGCTCTACCATCTAAAAGAAGGAGTACACCGTTACACGCTTCTGCCAGGTTTAGCAGAGATACAACTAGCTAACCGTCTAATCAAGAAAGGGTATAAGGTAGAAATGTACCCTGATGTGGACCGATACGACTTGGCCGTTCATGAATCAGATCAAGTCATATTCTTTGATGTTAAGGATTACAGAAATCCTTACTCGCTTGCTGCTTATTTTAATCAATTGGACTCTTCTTCTTTGAAGAAGTACAAGGAAGAACGTGTCTACATTGTCGTACCCTCATACAGGAAAAGAAGCTATCGCCAATATATTCGACAAGTCCTTAATTCATTGGAACCGTCAATCAGAAAAGACATTAAGATCATTGACGAAAGAGCTGTGCTTCGTATTGTGGGAGGGATTGGCCTGTGAGGAGACGATACTATGATTATCTTGTAGAATTTCGTGGTTATTTCGAGGGAACAGGACTAACTAAATCACAGTTAGAATCCGTATTGATTTTTGAATGGATGATCACAGGGTGCTTGCAAATGGACCCAGATGTACCAGTAGAGGAAGCATGGTCGATTCTTCTGGGTTATGATAATCCCATCTTGAAATGTACGGACAATCTTGAGATCGTTCATCGACTTAGGGTGCTGTTCCGTGATATTCGTACGAGTGGTAAATGGAACTACATCATTCAAGATTATACTTCTATTGATTCACAGTATCTGTTGTATGCACAGAACAATGGTGTATGGATAAAGCGAGTTCCGCAACTATTTAGCCATCGGGAGCGCTGGTATATGGATCGCCTATCTTCTCCAATACCCGTCAAGATAAAGGAGATCAACTTTGCATCTAAAGGTTCCTTTACATATGAAAGGTGGATTTCTAGCAATACTACGCGATCTTTTGAAGGGGTGATTCCTTGGCAACAAGTCCAATCTTCTACTTTACCAAGTTATCGTGAGAAACGCAGAATTGAAAGAAAGCTAGGTATGAATACAATTCACGAAAATTTAAAAGAAGTATCGGCCACGGCTGACAAGCTAGGCCAAACTCAAGATAAGACGTTAAACATACCATCACGCCTGGTACGGCTTGCTCACGACACAGATAAGGCTTTTCGCTATGAGGGTATTCAGCATATTGTCGGAGGTTTGGGTTCAGGCAAAACAAAGTTTATGCTTGATGAAACCATTCGATTGGTAAAGGAAGATGGTTTGCGCATTGGGTTTATTGAAGGCAGTGTAGCCCAGGTCTTGAATCGAGTAGAGCAATTGAAACGTGCTGACCTAAAAGCGGTTCCTATTATAGGCAAATCAAACCGCAGTCTATATGAGCAGCAATTACTATCATCCCGTCAGCACCAAATCGATGATTTGACGGACTGGGGTAGTAAGATTGGGGAAGGACTAGAGCATGTATCAACCACATGTTACATTCATGCACTAGCAGGAGATGAGGATGCTAGCAATGACTACCCATGCAGAAGAATTAAACAGAACGGGGAGAGCAAATGTTGTCCATTTTCCTCTCAATGTGGTATTTACCAAGATTATGCCATGCTCGCAGATGCAGAGGTATGGGTAACGACATCACCTGGTGTTTTAAAGACACGTCTTCCTATCTTCATTGATTCGTTGGAGCGTTCGGTCTATGAGGCTATGTATGATTTGCTAGATGTTATTTTCGTAGATGAGGCAGACGAGGTTCAGAAGCAATTCGATTCCGCCTTTATAAATGAATACCCATTGTTTGGTCATGGAGGTCAATTATTCGAGTCTCTTTACAAAGAATCTATGAACAAGACCTTGGGCGAATATGAGCTCTTCTCCGGTGATTATGACGTGGATTCATGGAATCATTATATGAGTCTAATGGAAAGGGTCACAAGAGCTGGAATATACGACAAGTTGCTGAAAACACCAAGGCTCCAGCAATATATACGAAGAGTGATGATTCGTTTAACAACATTAACTTATAAAATTAGTCACGCATGCTCAGTAGATGATCAACATCAAGACGAAGTTTTTCAAAATCTCAGTAGTTATTTAGGAAGCCCTTTAGATCATTCGATTGCGGCATCTGTTGAAAAACTGATGGATGCACGTTCTCATTCAGAAAAACGCTTAATACTCGACACTGTGCTTACTGAAATTAATGGAGCATTTAGATCTAACGTCGATAGAGACCTTTGGTATGATATTCTCGAATTTTATCTATATCTTGTAAGAGCTGACTATTGCATTAGAGAGATTAAGAATATATACCCGATCATACAAGCCAAGCTTCAACTCACTTCAGAGTTGTATCAGCAACTTACGGTTAATGAGGATATGCGTCCTTTTATCAAGGAAGCTATGACAGGTGCATTGACTGGATACAGCTATGACGTCCGAGATGGGGATACAATCGGAACTTTTAAAATTGTGGAATATACGGGTGTTGGGCGATTGCTTCTACAAGACTGGCACCAGGTTTATGATTATTCGGATTCCAAGAAAGGGCCAGCGCTTGTTCTGCTCTCAGGCACTTCTCTTGCTCCAGGTTCCGCTCACTATCATGTCGATATAGAACCTCAATGGTTGCTTGAGAGAGATATTAAGACTCCTGTTATTGAACAGCAATATTGGCCGGCATTTCATGATGATCCAGATGAGGCGTTAAGCATCTCAGGCATTAGAGATCAAGATCAACGGGATCGCAACCTTCGAATTATGATGACAAAATTACTTGCCAAGGTAGAACATGAAATAAGGGAGTGGAAGCATCACGGATCATCACGACGAATCCTGATTATTGTAAACTCTTATGATGATGTAGAGACAATTGGTGAAGTTTTACAAAGGGAAAGTAGATGGAAAGGACGGTACAAGCTACTTAATCGCCAAATGGATAGCGGAGATGAAGCTATGTATTCACGTTCTAATATTGAAAGCTTCCATTTGGAGGGAGCTGAACTTTTAGTTACACCACTAATGTCAATCAATCGTGGGTATAACATCCTGGATAAGCAACAAGGTTCTTTGTTCGGATCCGTTTTTTTCCTTATCAGGCCTTACCCAGTACCTCATGATATGGGATATTTAGTTCAAATGATTCATGCCAAACACGCTGGTTTTGTTGAAGAAATTCGTTCAGAGAATTTGAGCTACGCTAAAGCGCTAAATGCTTTACGATGGAAGAGTAACAAACACTTTCATTATTTATACGAGCGACCGGATTACTGGAAGCATCTAAGCGAGACTGAGAGAGAAATGGTAGCATGGTATACGTTCGTACCTGTATGGCAGCTGATAGGTCGTTTGATTCGGAACGGTTCGCCTGCTAGAGTTTTTTACTGCGATGCAAAATTTATCAAGGCTCCAAGGCAAGAAGATACCGATCAGTCCATGCTTGGATATTGGAAGAAAATTATGCTGAAACATTCGGATAAAAAGGGATTTGTTAGCTTGTACACAGCATTTATAGAAAGTATTCAACAGATAAGAGGTGTAGAGATTGAGTAAAAGAGAAGATTTAAGACTGTTGCCTCTAGCCTTAGAAGTTAATGAAACAGAGATTCGTCAGATACAAGTGTATCGATTAGATATGCCTTTATGTTGGGTTGAGTACATTAATCAGTTTAGGAAAGATGCAAATAACCCTTTTAAATTAACAATCTCTATTGAAAAACTAGCAGCTAAGTTGCAAAGTCTATTTCCTGAAATCGTGTGGATGAATAATCAAGTTTACTTCAAGTCTGGGAGCGCTTGGATTATATCGGTTGTTCCTATTCCAATTGAGATGATCATCACTCTATGTATGAGTTGGTTTGAAGAAGTGAAATCGAAATCGAAATTAAACATACAACCACCAGAAGAACCATTAGTTAAAGATTTAGAATGGATGCAATTGCAATCTGGAGATGTTCTATCAAGAGATAATGAGTATCAGGTGATTCCAGCTTTAATGGCACATCAATTCTGCAAATCTCCGAAACAGCTGATTGAAGAACTAACAACTGAATTACCACAAGAATTGAATTTTTATCAAGTTCATGTGAAAGAACAAGCAGAATGTATGTCAGAACGTATATCTACCAAAAAAGGTGATTATGCGTATGTCATCAGAATTCGTATGAAGACTAGAGCGACTCAGGCGGATCAGCATGTAATTATGCTTTCCTTTGGTATTCGAAGATTTATCACACAGTCATACATCAAATCTAATGACTGTTTTGTCGATGGAGAAACGAAAAGCTCTATGTTGGTATCGATGGATAATCCTTTTTTGAGAAAGAGAGGGCTAGATTCAAGATCTTACGCAAAAATTAGATTTCAAAGAAAAGGTAATCAGGCTCCATATACGAAATGGATTGAAGGAAGTGACTCTATATTCTGGGATGTATTGTGGGGGCAATCAATTCGTTCCGATAGTATATTAGAGAATCCGACGCATTTTTTGGAGGCAGATAGTCCGATTCAGGTGCATATTGTTTATAACCGATTGTTTAAACATGCAAAAGTTCCTGGAGCAGGCATCGGATTCCCAGAGAAAGAAGCTTTGTTCCGCCTATTCTGTGAAGAGTTTAGTAATTGGAAGCCGTTGGAAGCACTTCCAGAAGTAAAGAGAAGAACTGAGAAGAAGCCTGGTCTTACCTCCTTGCCTTTGTTTTATTCACGATATTCAAAGAATCTAACTATTGAGGTATTTGGTTCGTCCAATTTATTCGAACAATTGGAAGAAGTATTAGTGAGTACAATGGGTGCGAATAAAGAGTCTATCTCAATTAAAGAAGCAGATGGCTGTTATAAGCTAAATTGTAATAATGATATTCACATAAGATTAGTTCATAAAGTATCCGATTTGATGGGAAGTCTTGATATAGATACATATAAGGATCAAGCTTTTGAGCAACGTGTGAAGAAAATTGAAACTGAACTAGCAAATGAAAATCCCAAGGTTGATACAGTTGTATCCCTAATCGAAATATACCCTAGAGATTACTACAAGCCTGAAGATGCGGATCCCAAGTCATCAATAAGAGAAGGGCTGCGACGTACTGGACGAATTAATCAATTCGTTCATCCTCAATCAGATGTGGATTCTACAGAGTTTCATCACCGTGTTTCTAGTGCGCTTCTTGATCTCTTATCTGATACCGGTATTGTAGGGCGCAATGTGGTAAAGATTCCTAATGAGATTAACATTCTTGGTTTCGATATTGTGGAGGTTAAGAAAAGGAATTCTAATTACAGAAACAGCTATGATAATGTCTACGTTCCCGTTTTCACTAAATTTAGATATGGAGCCTTATATCTCCGAGGTTGGGGGATGAACAGCTGGCTATCTCTACATGATGCTCAGTTATGTGCCGATCAATTTAAAGGCTGGAAAAAGAAGGATGAGCAATTGGTCTTACAGCTCTTAGAAGAAGTATTAACAGACGAAGTAATTGATGATGAAGAGACTTACATTCTACTTAATGCTGAACTAAGAAAGGATTTCTTGAAGGCTCTTCGAAATGGTCAAATAAAACTTGATCAAAACCCTTTGTTGTTCTCGCGGATTCAAGATCTCCCTGGGATAAACGTTATTCGCATTAATGCAACTGATGAAGTTCCCGCATACTTATTCGAACCACGTTCTTATGCATCGGGTGTATTTAAGGATGAAAAGGGTCTGTACTATGGGGTTGGGAAAAAAATGAGTACCCTTCAAATAAAAAAGACCAAGACTAAGTATGCATATCCTAATGAGTTCTTCAGACAGCCAAGCAATACGGAATACCTGCCATTGGGATTCAAGGATGAAGCGGCAAGAGATCGCGCGGCGCTTCTTATTCATGATTTGCGAGATGTGGGGATTACTTTCGATACGCATACATCGCAACCTTATCCGTTTCATATGCTAAGATCATTAAAAAAGTATATGAACGAAGTTTCTTATCAAGAGTGGGAAATTGAGCCGGAGTTTGCGGAGGGTGAGTAGTTTTCTCATAAAGGGCTTGGTGCTGTTTATGTAGATATTGGTGATTATGAGAGTGCGCATGAGCATCAAGGGGTTACTGGCTTCTTTGAGATCGAAAGTTGAGTGAATAATTACCAAACGTTCGTTCCCTGACAACATATTGTCGGGGAATTCGTTTATTATTAACAATAAAGTTATACTAACTTAGCTAAAAGGAATAATGTCAAATGGCGTCGAAGAATATGATAAACTTTGAAATCAAACAAATTATACCCGACCTTTAACTATATAAAAACCACGAGAAGACTAAGTATACAACTAAATTAACTTGGAGGTAACCACATAATGACCAGTAGTCTTAGAATAAATGTAGACGAGCTTCGTAATCGAATCCGTGTATTAATTGGTGATTTAGTTACAGCAGACATGGACTATTTTCGATCTGAAGAAGGAAAGAAATCTCTAAATAATCTTAAGATCATTCATAATAAGTTAGCCATGGTTGAACTAACGCATGAGCGGCATTTTCTTTCTGTAACGGGCTTACAAGGTGCAGGGAAGACAACTTTAATTAAATGGCTGTATGAAATTGCGGATTCCTATTTTCCGGATAACCTGGGTCGCGGAGAACAGCTGCCCATCATTATTACGGAAAAAGCAGGCATTACTCAGCCTGTTGCCCGCGTTTGTAGGATCGAACAGGATAAGGGGAATCAGGTTCATCTTATGCAGGAAGAGGTTCGCCCTGAGGTTTTTTACAATAAAGCACTTGAACCCGATTCTGAAGATGTATGGTTAGAGTTGGATGTACCGTTTCGATATCTACATAATGAAAAGAAGTCGATTGTTTTATTGCCTGGTTTTGAGAAAGATCGTAGTCAGCGCTCCCAAATGTATCTGGAGCATTTTTTACGAATTTCGATATCGAGTATCGTTGTTTTCCGGAAAGATACTTATGCGCGTCAAAATAGCGATGATATGTTTCGGAGAGTTCAGAAGCTATATGATGAGGTAAAGCCCATCTTCGTACTTTCGAGGGGGGATGTAAATCCTGAGCACAACGAGGAACAACGTCAGCAGGTCATTCGTGATTTTCATTTACAGCCACAGGACGAAGAACGGGTTGTTGTAACAGGTGATCCTAATTATTTCACCTCACCGTGGAAAACTGAACTGATGAAAGCCATAGCGCAGTATTCAAGTCTTGATCACGAAGGTGAACAGTTAAAGCTGGAATTACTGGAAAATCTGTGCGTCGAGATCAGTGATTATATGCATACGGTTGAAGAAGAGATTAACAAGCAAGAAGCCAAAAAAATCATTTCGGATAATAACATTCAATTGGATAATGAGTTTCGAGTCATTAATTCCTTCGAGATGATGTACACGAAACGTCTCAGAGAGCTGGAGATAGATCTGAAGGAAAAGCTTGAAAAACGAGTGGGCGACGCAACCATTCAGTTTAACTCTTATGTGAAAGAGAACTTTGGATTTTGGAGCGAGCTCTTCTCCAGTTTTTCGCCGAATGCTCTCGAACAGCAAGAAAAGCTTGAAATGGAGCTTCGTAAAGCATGGACGGATGCTTCAAGCCAAAGACCAGAGTTAGATATGGCGATGATCATTGAACACCACTTGGATGAAGAAAAGACGAAATTGAAGTTAAATGTTGATAACCTTGCCCAATTGCCTGAATCTAGTGCAGTGGCTGTTTCAACACCAGATAAATGGGATTCTTTTACTAGAATCGAAAAGTTTTTTGGCGAAGCTTCAAATGATCATAATGTATCGCTAAAAAGAGAGGATCTCATGACCCTGACTCTGATCGGGACCACACTTGCGCTTCAATCACTCGTTGCCCAGCCGATACTTCAAAATTTTGATAATGAAGAGTATGTGGAGATGGCATTGAATTTCAAATCAACAGACAACAATGTTCCAAAACCATTCGAGAAATCGATCGATGATATGAAGTCGTTCGCTTCCCATATGAAAAAGCTGGAAGGATTTACTCCGCTCATTTTAAAAAGTATTCCTCTTATTTTAGGGGTAGATGTTGCGTTAGATGGCGAGTCGGATATTATTAACAATGCGGTTAAGGCTCTTTCAGGTATTGGAATTACTATAGGGCCTGCTGCGTTACTAGGTATCATTGGGGCTGGTTTTGCTGCTACTTATGCTATTAATGCTATTCAAAAAGCTACCCATGAGACGAATCAAAGACAATTGCAAGTAGCAAGTGCCGGCCGGCGTACGCTCGGAATGCTTCCGGAGCTGCAAGCCCAAGCGTTTGTTACAAGTCTTCGTCGTATCTTTGAAAAGATGACTGATCGCTTAGCTGAGAAACATCGGGAACGAACAGGTCAATATGATAATGACGGCAAGCTGGCTCAAATTCAGTATTCCCTCCCTCACATTAGAAGACTTAACAATGGTATATTAAAGGAGATTTATGTTAAACGTCCAGACGTTTTTGTGTGAACTAGAGTATAACAGATGGGAATGGGCCCGACGCGGAATGGATGAATTCCGTAAGGGCTTTTTACGGTATAAGGAATCCTCTGCAGAAAGACGCAGCGTATTAATCGGAATTTATGGCCCTACACAAGTTGGCAAAACGACTTTTATCCTTCGTGCTTTAGGAATTAAGAAAGACAAGATCGGAGAGCTGTCTAGAGCGCTTCGCGGGAAGCAAAAGGTTGGTAACTCCGCTACGATTACAAGCTGTATCTACCAAAGAACGGACCAAGAACATTTTATTATTGATTACTCGAATGGGTCTAGCAAAATTGTTCTATCATTTGAAGAGTTAGAAGAAAGTCTGTACGATCTACGTAGCGAGATCGAAAGAAGTGAGGAGTACTCCACAGGGACTCTGACTATACAAATTCCGAACATGTACTTTGATTTAGAGGAGATACGAAGCAGGAAGCAGGATATCGAAATCATAGATCTTCCGGGTGATGACAGCAAGAATACTGCAGAAATGAGACATGTAGAACGCTGTTTTAAAGATTACCTCCCCCTTTGCCGGGTTTATATTTTGATGGAAATTGCAAGCCAGCTTGTAAATCTTACACAGATTGATCGCGAACATGTTCGAGACTGGAGGTGGCTACCGAACCGTTTCCGAATTGTTCTCACTAGAGCTGTCACCGATTCGGTTGTTCGTAAAGAAATTTTAAAAGGAGAGCTGAAATCCAAAGAGTCATTTCTTCAATTGTTCTATGATGAACTTAGTCGAAACATTGGTGAAGAGGCAGACGCGATTCAATTGTACCCGCTCGAGTTCGGTGATTCCTGGCAAGCTGGTGCAACAGATCCAACGCTTTTTCAAAAGGCGGATCCATGGATTGAAGAACTGCTTGAAGAGCTTATAACTGACCTGTGCTCGGTGTCTTCGATTGAATCGGAATTGCTGCAGTTACAAGACCTAGAAGCGTATATTCTTAAACAGAGCGGTGATGATTGCAGTCGTTTGGAGAAAAGGGTACATGAGTTGTTCAAAGAAAAAGAAGAGAACGCCATCTTTCTTGGCAGTATGACTATTAAACAGAACAAATTGATTATAGAACAAGAAGAACTTCAACAAACGCTGTGCGAGCTAAACGCAATGACAGGACCACGGCCACAACAGATTAAACCACTCGCTGGTTGGGCCGATCGTACTTTTAACGACTGCAAGATAAAGTATGTACAAGATGATCTTGTAATTGAATTAGAACGTGTTCAGAGGCTTTATAAGCAGCAAGTAGAGGATTGGAACGATATGCTCACTCGATATGCCAGGGAATTCAATGTACAGTTTCGTTCGGAACCATACCATATGGAAATGGACTTCATAACGATTAAACCTGGTTTCTTCGATCATGTACTGCTCACCAAATGGAGACTAGAAGAAGTATTGGCGGAAACGCATGAGGAAATGAAGAAGGCAAATGAGAATTTTCACTTAAAAATCAATGCTTATATAAAGATTCAGAAGGATCGATTAATCAGTTTATTGAAGATGGTAGGTACCGGCCAAGTGTACGCATTAAACAATCTGCTCTCAGAGGCATCAAAGCTTTCAAACCATAACGTGACCTTGGACAATAAAATTACTAAGGTTAAGGAAAAGTTGAAGCGGGCAAAAGAGGAATGGAAGTTTGATGCAGAACGTTCGAGACAGTTACATGCGTATCTTCGAGCTGCATTCCTTCAGCAATATGAACAATATTTGACTCGTTTTCAAGACCCGCACCGCACTCCAGTGGAACGATGGGCCATTCAACAGTATATGAACATCATGGGGCGAGATGCAGAAAGGCGTAACATACATGAATGCTAGTAATGAAAAAGATACAAAAACCTATCAAGAGGCCATAGAGTCTCTTCGTCAACTCAACAACGACCTCTTCTATGACGAACTAAAGACCAATCTGGATCAATACATAAAGCAACTAGAAACCAGTTACACAGAAACGAAAGATGCAGTAACATCAATGTCTAAAATGGTTCCAAGAATTACTGGTCAATTTAATACGGAAATTACAAGCATGAAGGCAGACTTTTTTGATAAAACAGAACATCTAGTGGATTCAGCAAATAGTAAAATAAAAGATTCGATTGACCACGCAAAACAAAAACTTTCGGAAATATTAGATAGTTTTCACGAGCAGCAACAACGATTCGATAGCAGCATTGAACAATTTGATCAACTCGGTAAGAATATGGAAATTAAGATCTTACAGCGCTTTGAGGAAATGCAAAGGCAAATCAGAGAGATGCAAATTATGTTTCAAACCATATTAAGTCAACAAAACGAACACATGCAAGCCTTCCAACAAGTTGCGATCAGCCAAACTGAGGCACAAGCTGTTCAAACAGAACAGTATTGGACTGAACTGAATCAAAACTTGGCTTTAGAAACTGAACGTAAGAAGCGTGATGACGCTTTTATTCGAAGGTTATTAGTTGGATTAGCCATTGGAGAACTTGCTATTCTTCTATTACGCTGGATATAGGCGTTCCAGAGAGTGGATGAAATCGAATTCAGTTTTGAATATCCAATTAGCTCAGGATAGGTAATCGTCGTAGACGAAAGGCATTCTTCTTCGTAGCAACGACGAACGAACTGTGCAGAACGTCTTTATTCTGCCCCCTGCTGCGAACGATGAGCTTCGTTATTTTCTGCGGATTTTCAAGACAGGTATAAAATGATTGCGATTTCTTTTACGTCGGGAGGCGATATGATTAAGCTCTACAACTAGATTCTCGTGATTGTGACTTATCTGCTGGTTAATATCATTAATGCAGATTGAAGTTCCTTTCCATTCTTGTCTTGTTTTTATTAATTCTGATAGACTTGTAATATTCAAGTGATTGTTGTCTGGCTTCAATATTTTGACAGCCGGTTTAGTTATAGTAAGAACAAATATTCCCTGACAGGCTACTGTCGGGGTTTTACTATATACTATTATTAATAACAAACTAGACACGACTATCAAATATTTAAAAACAATTCTTTATCACAGCTTCTTCAGCAAGCAGAAATCGATGTTATTGGTATTTCTATGGGAAACCAAAACAAGATGGAGCTATATGCGGTCGATGTTGCATTTCATGAAGCGGGATTAAACTATGGTGATAAAGTAGAAACCGTATCTCGTGTATTGAAGAAAATGATTCGTACTGTACTAGTAGTGCATGGTTTTTTTAATTTAACTGAGGCTACAATTGTATTTGCATCCCCAAAAATTCACAATGCGACTCTTATTATACTGAAACCTGTTTTGGAGGAACTAAATCAGTTTTTTTCGAAAAAAGGATATCATTTCAATATTAAAATGTATTGTAATGAAGATTTCAGATCACATATCCTTGATCCTGTCAATTCGGCCTCTACTTCTATTGCTGATACGTCCGAGCTTTTTATGCGTAGTTTGCAATTGAACAATATGTTCTCAGATAACAAAGGTGCAGTTAAAAAGAGTTCTAATGCTATAATTCCGTCTTTGCCCAAAATAGAATCTCGGGTTCTAGATAGATCAGTTGAAATGAAGGTTGGCCTTTTAGTTAGAACCACATCGCGAGAATACTTATCTAATAATAAAGTTCCTTCAGATGAAATAAATCGAATGACCACTTATGAATATTCAAAAACTGCCTTTGATATCAACTATCCATTTCTTAAAGAGATTAATGAGTTAGAAGCTTTGGACAAACAAAGATTAGTTAATGGTCGCCCTCGTTATTGGAATGAAATTTTTACAATTCAAGGGAAAAAGTATTTTGTTTGTCAGGAGTGGTTTGAAAGAAACAGATCGTATTTCGATCAATGGATTTGTAAAATGAATCATATATAAAGGAGACGATGATATGGGTGAAGCTTTAAATCGTTATGTTAAATTTTGGGGAGATGCATACAATCTTGAAAATCCATGGAATATGATAAGTGAAATTGATGGGGAATGGCCAAAAGGTTTAAAAGAAACATTAGGAGATCAGGCCATACTACCTCCGGAACCGTACTATGGCTACTTTCGTGAACCTGAACATATGAAAAACGATATGCTCATGTTGTTAATAAATCCAAGAAGTGTTGATCAGCCAAAGGAGCATCTAGCTAAATGGTTCCCATTTAATACGAAAAGGTACAAAGAATGGACAAAAGAGGACTACTGGAAAGAATGTGGGGTACTTGATGCTCAACAAGTTCAAACTCAAGACTACAATGACTGTCCTCTCCACGAATTATCTGAAGATGGATGCAAATGGCGCAGAGCACGCTATGAAAAAGCCAGAAATAGTGTAGGGTTAGATTTTACATTTTTACATACGATGGAGTATAGTTTCTTCCATTCTAACCAATGGAGTGATCTGAGCTCATATTTCCAGTGGCTTCGTTCCTTACCGACAACTAAACTAGCTTTGGATGCTTTACTAGATATCGCTCGAGAGCGTTTAGTAAAATACATTGTTGCAATCGGTAAAGACTGGACGGATATTTTAATGAACAGCGACGGGGTAAAACTTGTAAACAATGTAACTTTGTACACAGAGAGAGGGAGGTATTCTCATAGGTTTTTTCAGTTTTCTGCAGGACCAAATTCTATTCCAATTGTTACTTATATATCTGGTGCTGGTACAATTCAGTTTCCAACAGATGAAAAGGCAGTTAGCATTTTAAATCATTGTTATCGTCGTATAAAGAAAACATTGAGATTAATTCTACTGTAATTGAGAATGAGGAGGACGTTGCCCTAACGCACTACCAAGAAGAACAGAATGATGAACCGACCAGCATAAAAGAGAAGACACGTGATGTAAATGATCAGATTACCAGTATTGTTCAAAGTGAATTAGCACATTTGGATCTTCATTTTAATAATAGGGCCAACTCTGGCAGAACGTTTGTGTACCGTCATTTTTCTTTGAAAAACGATCCGATTTGGCATAAAGACTTTTGTAATGTTAGGTTACATGTTTATTACGGAAATAACGAGCAAATTACGACAAGAGTAGAGTTTGGATTCTCGCAGAATGACGACTTCATATCAAAGGAACAAAAAGAATATTTACGGAAATTAATGGACTCCTATGCAAGATTGCATGGACTAGGGATTCGTAATGATAAATTCTATAAGATAAATGAGGTTATTACAGGTGATTATGATTCTGTCATTTCGGCAACTTCAACTCAATTGGTTAAGCTGATGCAAAATATGAATTATCTGCTTCAGACATTTAAAGTAGGATCTTAAAGTTCCAGAACATTATGGAGTTATTACATCTATAAGTAGAGGATGAATGATCTATGAGCCAATTGTGTACAGAATTGCACATAATAGCAAATGCAAAACCAAGGCATCGCTTTCCTTTCAATGATAAAGAGATCTCTAAGGACGGCATTTATATTTTGTTTGAAGATGGTGAGATTGGGCATGGCAGAGACCGCATTGTTCGAGTAGGTACTCATACAGGAGATCGACAATTGCGGTCACGCCTAAAGCAGCATTTTGTCCAACAGAATAAAGACAGAAGCATCTTTCGGAAAAATATTGGTCGCTGTCTGCTTAATAATGAAAAGGATCCATACCTTAAAATATGGGAACTAGATCTTACTACTTCACAAGCCAAAGCACAAAATGTGCATCTCGTTAAGGCTGAATATCAAAAAGGTGTTGAGTTGCAAGTTAGCCAATACATACAAAGTAACTTTTCATTCTGTGTGATAGATATGCCGTCAAAAGAGGTGCGTCTCTATATAGAGGGACGAATGATCTCCACTGTATCGTGTTGTACAGAGTGCCATTCATCTTCCAAGTGGCTTGGGCTATCTTCACCTGTGGAGAAAATAGCGCAAAGTGGGTTATGGCAGGTTAACGAACTATATAAAGAACCACTATCTCAATTAGATATAGAACGGTTGGTGAGTTATCCATGAACAACCAGAGGAGATTATGCATCATTCCTTGTGGTTCAGCAAAGATTTGGGATAAAGAAACGAATCAAGGCCCTACACAAGCTCAATTTGTGTATACGGGAGTGTTTGCTGTCGCCTGTCAAAACTACGCCAAAGCGTTCTTTGAGGATTGGATGATTCTTTCGGCTAAGCATGGATTTTTATTTCCAGAGGATGTTATTCCGGAATCGTACAATGTTTCTTTCATAAAACTATCAGAAGAAACGATAAGCTTAGAGTCTCTGAAAGTGCAGGCTATACATAAAGGCTTTTACGACTATCAGGAGATTGTTGTACTTGGGGGAAAACATTATGTAAATAGGATAAGTGCGATATTGGATCAGGATCAAAGTCTTACATTACCTTTAAAAGACTGCACAGGGATTGGCTATATGCTTCAAAAGCTGACTCAAGCTATTCAGGGGAAAGAAGAGTCTGCAGTAGCAAGTGAGCATTTAGTTGAAGATGGAGATAAGCAGCCGAAAATTAAAGAGAAGCAAGCTATAACGAAGAATTCAGGAAAGTATACTCCGCTGTGTACATACTTAAATACTCAAGAAGGATCGATAATAGAGTTAATGGTAGATCAGCTAGAGGAGTTACTTGGCTTTGCGTTGCCTACATCAGCTAAGCAATATAGGGCTTGGTGGGCAAATGATGTCACGCATTCGCAAGCTAAGGCTTGGATTTTTGCTGGTTGGGAAGTGGATAAGGTTAATCTACCTGTGATTACTTTTAAACGTAGTGTAGATTAGAGATTCATATGATTACTCATTAAGATATTAGGAATCTAACAATATAGTCAGGATGGATTAAAGATGACACAGCAATTGAATGAGCCAGATGCAAGGATATTAAATTGGTTGGATTCTCAGGGTTATAAAATAATTCAAACGGAAGATAGCAAAAGTAAGTGGGTTTTCGGGCAAAATCTATTAGGTGAACATCTTTTTATTAATGTTATAACACGACAAAGTGAACAGCCTGAAATCAATATTATAGATAACGATGAAAAACTAGAAACTATCAAAAATCTAAAAGAAAAGTATAATTGTGAAGCATATTTTGCTGTTTTAGTACCTAAAAATGGTCAGACTAACTGTTATATATTCAGTTTACAAGAACTGTTGGAATTCCCTTGGAATATTGGCAGAGAAAGAGTTAAGGCATTAAGTTTCAACTCCAAATATGAAAATAAAATTAATCAATATGAACGATCCGGAAACCAAATTATCCAAGGTGTAGAAGATAAAGAACTAGAGAGAAGTATTGCTAATATAGAATACATAATTGGCGAACCAACAAAGTTTTATCTGTTGACAGTTAAGAAAAATGACGATCAGTATGAAGTTCGCTTTATGGAAGATGAGTTACTTCATGAGAAAAGGGTAGTGAGTAATAGGCTTCGTGGAGCAAAGATAGAGGGAATAACTATGCTTCTCAATCGGTATCCCTCCGCTGATTTAAATCACT
Source organism: Paenibacillus sp. Soil724D2 (assembly GCF_001427935.1). NCBI lineage: Bacteria > Bacillati > Bacillota > Bacilli > Caryophanales > Paenibacillaceae > Paenibacillus > Paenibacillus sp. Soil724D2. The sequence goes on along the minus strand of NZ_LMRY01000005.1, from coordinate 77,516 downwards.
TCATGATGGTACACTACAAGGCTGATCGTAATGGCGGTAAGCCTTGGGTGAAGGACACAAATGAAGAAGTGAAGGAAATATATCAAGAAATAAAAAAAAAAATAAAAGCGAAGCTAACTTCAACTCATTCTTTAAGAGGAGTACCATCAATGATAAATCTCAATGAGTATCAAACAATCTTCAATAATGACACCACACACGAACGTTGTAAGCAAGTTATTGATCAAATTGAAGCTCCTTTAAAGCCAATCGTACAACAATTTATGGATAGCTTTAACGATCCTAGTCTATACCTACATACATATGGTGTTACCTTAACAACTACTTATCACGATGCCTTGAATCCTAAATATGCTGAACAAAGAAAAGAAAGCAATATCGGTCGAAAGTATTTTATTCAGATCATGAAGAAAATCGGGGACTCTGAGGTAAATGCACTTACACTTGAGTTTAACGGGATGGAGAGGCAAGTCTTACTTTCTGTTGAAACGAATTTTTATCCGATTTGGGAAGCAGTCCGCCTGAATAGGATTAATGGTATTATCAATGAGCTGAATCCCGTTGTAGATGTACTTGTTTCGAGCCAATCCAAGGAATCAACAATTCGAGAACTTCTTAAACGACAAGAGCTAGAGGATTTTATTAAGTCTTGTATTAAGCCTAGGAAAAGACCATGGCTGTATTTTGCTAAACGTATTTCGCTAGAAGGCGAATGGTCTGTAGAAAAACTGCTTGATGAATTGAAAGATGCATGGCATTACTTAGAACCTATTCGTAATTATTTGCAGGAAGAGAAGAAAGTCAGTGTCCACGCAGCACATATTTTAACACTTGTGCAGGTTGAAGATGCAAACCAGGATATGACTTTGTTCCACAGATCGTATCAACTGCAGTACGGTTCCGTGGAGCAAGTAAAAACGGGTGTCTGCAGGCAGCAATTTTCTTTGAAAGATCAAGAGCAGCTGATCGTAAAAGGTTACGTAGTTTATTATCAATTTCAGGAAAAACAATCGCCGCACCAAGTCTTGGCAGTTAAATTAGATGGACATAGCCACATATATACAAACGTTCGCAACCTGCTCGGTACAGGAACGAAGGATTGGTGGATTCGTAAGCTGTTTGCCACGCAGTCTTTGAATAATGCTGAGGTGCTGGAAACGGGAATGTCTTTATTAAGGCAACACGGTTTGGAAGTTAAAGAGAGCGAATATCTTGCAGGTACTTATGACAATGTCTCTGAAGCCTTTACAGAGGCAGCGGATGTTGTCAAAAAAAGGCTGATCACTGCAGCACTACTGTTTGCTCATGCTAGTGAGAAGCTACAGCTTCCAACGGTAGATGAAATGGGGCCTATTATTGATGAGGCTGATGAACAAGGAGGAGACCCAGAGGAAGAAGAATACACCGCAAGCTTCCAACTTACGTCCATTCTGGAGTTAATCGCAAACAGCAGCTTTACTTTTGCAAAAGAAATCATTCGGGATCTTCATTTAAATTTGACGGCACTAGACGATAAGCATTTTGTAATTTTGAGCGGCATATCTGGTACTGGGAAAACTCAACTGGCACGGCTATATGCTAACGCTGTATACGGTATGGAATATGAGGCGGACAACCCTTACATGTCTGTTATTCCAGTACGTCCTGATTGGACGGATTCTAGTTCTTTATTCGGTTATTACAGCTCATTCGAAAATCGGTATGTCATTCCTGAGTTTTTGAGAATGGTGTTGAAAGCTCATCAAGAACGTGAGAAACCGCATTTTGTGGTATTCGATGAAATGAATTTGGCGAGAGTGGAATATTATCTTAGTGATTACTTGAGCGGCGTGGAGTCGAGGAAGGAAATTCCTTTACATAACCGAGCTGATCTTATTGATATTCCAAAGACTGTTACAGTTCCGCCGAACTTGTATGTGATTGGGACAGTAAATGTAGACGAGACGACTCATTCAATTTCTGATAAAGTCTTGGACCGGGCATTTGTTATGACGTTAAGTGAAGTGGATTTCGATACGTTTTGGAATAGATCCGCTGAAGATGTAAGGCTTAAACTTCAAATAGAGTTTGACTTTCTGAAACAAGTACATGGTATTCTAAAGCCCTATTATCTTCATTTTGGTTATCGTTCTATGAATGAAATGCTCCAAAAATTATCACATAATAAAGACTTGGAAGCCAATATTCAGATGGATGAAACGGAGGCTCTTGAGAAGGTCATTATTGAAAAAGTGCTTCCTAAAGTTCGCGGCGATGACTCCATTTCAGAGATGTTAACTAAACTTCATCAGGTTTTTGAAGCAAAGTTCGGATTGGATTCTGCTGCCTTAGGGATCATAGAGCGGATGGAAAAGGAGATCGCGCGATATGGAGCCGCTCAGTTTTGGAGATAGCTTTTTAGTCCGTTCTAGAGGCAGTGAATGGATCTCGATTGAAAAAGCTTATTTAACCGAGGCTACAGAATATGAATGGCTCTGGGAGCATATAGATTTTTCTATTTTGCTGATGCAGGGCGTTCCTCTAACCTATCGGAAAGTAGATAGTGGAGTAACAGGTCAATTTATGACCCCATTCCAAAGTGGGCAGTTGACTTTTACAGTAGAAAAACATGCATATTTGACCTATGTATATCCAGATGATCGAAAAATGACTGCAGAGCAATATGACATTATGCTTCATGAAATTTTGGATGAAGCAGCGGTGTGCTTTGATCATGCAGGGCTCACGATTCCAATTAGCGCACAGGACAGAGCAAGGGATATCTCATGGGCACAGTGGAGTTATATCGATCATGGGTTTAAGGATCTTGCTTCCTATATTCGACGTTTTCTGGAACATCCGTTAAAGCGACTATCAGAGAAGGATACTTTTCTGAAGCGGGAACAAATGAAAGTCGTAACGAACCGAACATCGCAATGGTTAGAAAGACATTATGCTCAAGATCCCTCGAGTGTAATTCCAGCTAATGTGTTAACACATGTCCGAATGGATACTTACAATATATATGAAAATAGGGTCATAAAAAGATATCTTTTAGAACTTCAAAGCCTTCTAGTTACTTATATGCACTGCAGTTTAATCGATGTTTCAAAGAAGGCTGCGAAGTACGGGGATCTTGTGAGATATTGGTTGAGACAAGGGATTTTCCAAGAGATTACTTCGTATCAGGGACCCATACAAGTCTCTACAATTTTTCGTAAGCATCCTGTTTATCGTTTGTGTTACAGATGGTTTGATCATTTATACCAGCATGGCAACGAGCGAATTGGATTCGAGTATCCCTTTCCACTTAAGGATACGTTTGCTTTGTATGAAATATGGTGTTACATGCAGGTATTAAGATTGTTGAGGGAAAAGGGTCTGATTAAGAATTCTGCAAATCTTTATAAGTCTACACTGGATCGTTTCTTTTTATCGCTTGCTAAACATAAAGAAAGTCATGTATCGCTTGTTAACGGCCATCATCTATATTATCAAAGAGTTTTTCAGTACAATTCTGATCGTTTTTATTCGTTCACACAACGAATGGAACCTGATATTACTTTGGAGAGTCATGAGGGAATTCTCGTTTTTGATCCTAAGTACCGGGTTCCGACGAATTTAAGCACAGCATTAGGAGAAATGCATAAATATCGGGATGGCATTCTTATTAGAGACAAAGAGACCCCAGCTGTAGATAATGTATTTATTCTTACTCCCTCAAAAGGTCAGGAAGAGCTTCGATATTTTCAGGAATGGTATCATAAGCAGTATCGTATGGGGGCCATAGAAATGGTTCCTGGAGGACCTAGTAATCCAGCTTTGGAAAGAGCCATTGATGGGTTTATGAAAAACATATAGTACTGTTTAAAAAGAGGTTATTCTTATACTAAGCTTTGACAAGGAGAGGTCTTAATGTCATTGATTCATTATTTTCCAAGGTATTCCCAGAAAGAGAACATGGTAACGAACAATACAATGTTGCTCTTTAAACGACTATCGAACAATAGTAATGAGAAGTTTAATCGATTTCTTAATTCAATTCTTGAGAATTCGGGAATTAATTTGGACATGACAGTTAAGTTTGGTCAGCAAGAAAAAGGTAATGGAAGTGTTCCCGATGCATTTATCCAGCAAGAAACTTTTAAAATATTAATTGAAACTAAACTTTATGGACAACAAGATGTTAGTCAGATTAAGAAACATTTTAGCGAATTTAAAGATGAAAAGAATCAAATATTTTTATGGATAAATAAAGAGTCTATTAAAGAGGACTACAGACGTCAAATCGTCGATGAACTGAACAAAATCAATGCATTGAGGATTAATAGTATATCCTTTGCGTCAGTAACATTTAAAGGAATTTGTGAAAACTTCAATGATACTTTAAACGATTATGACTTTGAGATGAAAGAAATGATCCAAGATTATGAAGCGTTTTGTAGTGAATCTGGGTTGATTGATAACATTGAGACAAAATTTCGTTTCGTTGCAACTGGGGTAACTTTTCAACAAAATATAAAGTACAACATATACTATGACCCAAGTTCTAATGGATATCAAAACCACAAATACATTGGACTCTATACTAATAAAGCAGTCAGAGGAATTGGCAAAATAATTTGTATTGTTGATGTGGAGTATGACAATAAAAAAGATGAAATTAGAGTTATTTCAACTCAATTCGGTGTTTTATCCGATGAACAGAAAGGCGTCTTGAAACAAGTAATTATAGAAGCACATAGCGAGTTCGGCTATGATCTTGCTAGTAATCATAGGTTTTTCTTTGTTGACAAGTTCTATGAAACTGAATTCGTTAAGATTTCTAAAAATGGGATGATGGGAAAACGATATTTTGATGTATCTACAATAACTGGATTTAATATAAAAATGAAAACAGTGGAAATAGCTAATCTTTTGAAGGGGAAGGAGTGGAATTGAGTGACTCTTATGTAAGCACCAACTGAGATTGATAAAATGAGTAAGAGGTCACCTTGAGCAAAGAAGAGTCCTACAAAGTTTAATTTTTAAAGTAAAGATAATTTGATAGGTCAGGGAAGAGGAAACTTGCAAGAGGATATTGGTGTCTTTAGGTTGAATTTTGATGTGTTACTGGAAGATATGGAAATGCTGCACGGACAAGAGAGGTTTGTTTGTATAGGCTGCATGCGCATTTTGAGCGACGAGGGAATACAGAATTCAGATGACCCATTACCCATTAAGAATAATTTGAAATTTTTACAAGCGGTTTTTATGCAGTAGAGTATAGAAAAAAGATGGATGCCGGAGTCTCTGTCGAAATACTAATATCACAGCCTAGATCCCCAGCACAAGATGTTACCGGCTTCCGTCAATTCTCTATATGAAGGACGCGTTAATGTCTCCAAAGGGACATTCAATGTGTCTTTTTTTCTGTGGGTCAAAGGAAGATAAAGAATTTATATTAGAGGTGAGAATAGCATGTTATATCTTATTTTTGCAATTGTATTTGTTGTCTTAGCTATTTACCTGATTAAACAAAATAAGCTAAAACCCTCCCAAGGCAATGAATCCAAAAAGCACGAAGCAATAAATACAGCTCAATCCCTGATTGCTGATCCGGATGATCATAGTCCTAAGGATAATCCTAATCAGGCATTGCATAAGCGAACGTATCAACAACATCAAACTACAAAGAATGCCAATAAACCAAAGAATAATTCAAAACCACCAAAACCAATTTCACAACCTGTAAAAAACCTACCTCAACAAAAATCAAAGCAAAGTTTTAGAAAAATGGCTGCCATTTGGAGAAAACCTGAAGACTCTGATACTTGTTATCGCTGTTCTGGGACATTGACAACGGAAACCATTGAACTTGCATCTTTTAAATATGGAAAGATACAAAGCTATGTACAAACATCCGTATGGGCTTGTTCCGTATGTAAATATGTGTGTGCAAATGAGAGTAATATTACTCTAATAAAAAAACAGGCACCAGGGTGTCAATTCCAAATTAATGAATGGGGAGTTATACCCAAGATAATGTCTCCTGTGATCGAACCAAAAATACACGATTTTCAGTGGCCTAGTACATATGCTGTGGAAACATTAAAGCCAGGCAATAAATCAGATGGAAACCGGTTTGGTCTAGAGAGCCCTCTTCACAAATTGGGATATAGAATAACAGATAGTAACCGAACAAAAAGGTGGACGATCTTGGAAAATGAGGCATTACCAAAACTAGGACTTGAAAAAATAGCTAATGTAATTGCAACAAATGTAAAAGCAAGAAAGCGCCAAAAAGGTGGTGCAAAGAAGTATTCACATGCCATTTATGAATGGGAATACGATTTAAAGAAATTAAAAGATAATTACTATAAGCGAGATTTCCAATGGCCGACAACTGAGTAAAGCGGTAAAGTGAAATATAATGATTTTTGTCATACTCTGTATATTCATTATCGGTTGTTTAGTACTATAATAGTGCTAGTAGGTATTACGTACTAGGAGAGACAGAATATGGCTTATATGGTGCCGGAGACGATCCCGAGAAGTGCAACTGCTGGAGAACGCATTTTGTTCGAGAGTTTAAGAGATCATTTGCCGGGTGACTATATTGTTTATTATGAACCTGAGATTAGGGGAAGAAGACCAGATTTTGTAATCATAGGTCCTGATCTGGGCCTTGTCATCCTTGAGGTTAAGGATTATACCAAAGGTACATTGTACCAAGTTAACCATGATGAGTGGACTCTGCGGAACACTGCGGGTGAGTTGGTGACAACTAAAAGCCCACTCAAACAAGCTAGAGATAATGCCCGCTTAATCACTGATCATCTGAAAAAAGATAAGAATCTCGTACAAGACTCGAGTTCTTATTTAAAATTTCCTTATGGTTTCGGTACAGTCTTTACTCGACTTAAGCAAGAGGATTTTATCAAACATGATCTGTACCAAGTTATTGAGCCTCAATATGTCCTGTGCAAGGATGAAATTGATCCTGACGAGGATGGTTTTTCTCAGGGGATTTTAATGGAAAAAATCCATGGTATGTTCACTGTTTGGAGCAGGAAGAAGAATATTTTAACCAATGATGATATACAAGCCATTCGATTCCACCTGTTTCCTGAAGTACGGATCAGTGCTGAGTATAGGCCTCCTATTAAACATCAGGATCAGTTGCTTCTCTCACTACATAACATCAAAACGATGGATCTTCATCAAGAAAATATGGCGAAGCAAATCGGCGATAAACATAGGCTTATTCGAGGGGTTGCCGGAAGCGGCAAGACGCTTGTTCTTGCCAGTCGAGCTAAGATGTTAGCCAAGGCTCATCCAGATTGGAAGATTCTTGTGCTCTGTTACGGAATTCCGTTATCACGAAACTTGAAACAAATGATCCAGCGAATGATGGATGAGCCTGAAGATTTGTTGGATCTTATCAAATTAGGATCGTCGGATAGTCAAAGAGAATCGAAAGTAGAGGTATATAATTTTCATGAGTGGCTGAGAAATAGTTTACATATGAAAGATAGCGAAATACCGACACTACTGGATAAAGTGAACAATAACGAAGCAATCCTTCCAATCTACGATGCGATAATGATTGATGAAGGCCAGGATTTTGAGCCTGATTGGTTGAAACTGTTAAGCTGTTGTTTAAACCCAGATACTCAATCGTTGCTGTTGGTTGAAGATCGTGCACAATCCATTTTTAGAAAAAAAACAAATTTGGCTCAAGATATTGGTCTTGATTTTCGGGGTCGATCTAAAATTCTTGCTATCAATTATCGGAACACCGCGCAAATTGTTCAGTTTGCTTGGGAGTTTTATCAAGAACATTCCCAGTTAAAGAATAAAGTTCAAGTAGGTTCAGTAGAAGGTGTAGAGATCATCCCTCCGCAATCAACGAAGAGAAAAGGGCCGGAGCCTATGATTAAAGGTTTTCGCAATATTCAGGAGGAAATGAATTTTGTATCCAAGTCCATTACATTCTTACACCAACAGAAAAATATACCTATTCAGGATATTGCCATTTTATATCGGGTCAAAAACAGTCATCATACCTCATACATTGATGAAATAAAGAATAGTTTGGAGCAGCACGAATTGCCGTATACATGGATCACAGAAAATACGGAGTCCAAACGAAATTTTGTGCGAGATGAAAATAAGGTTAAGATATCTACCATCGACAGTGCAAAAGGCCTCGATTTCCGGGCTGTGTTTATTATTAACATTGAGAATATGCCGTTTCCACTTGAAGAAGTAGAAGAAAGGGAGGTCTCACTCTTCTATATTGGCATGACCCGGGCATTGGAGTGGTTGTTCCTGACTTACAGTGGGGAATCAAAATTCACCAAATACTTAGACGAAGTTATTCAGAAGAGAAACCAGCAGTCGTCATCCCATAAACAGTCTGTATAAGACTGAAAGGAAATTGTGCACCCTTGTGGTGCTCTTTTTATAGAGAGGTGCTCCCATGAAACAAGGTCTCTACGAACAAATCATAAACAATATAACAAATAAGCAGTTATCAGCCTTGGATCCGGCTTTGTATGAAATAGGCAAGGAGCAAATAGATGCTGAGGAAGCTAGAAAGCTATTGTCCAATTACTTAGCTGCGGTAACACGTAGAGCGTTAAAGGCAGTGCGGGAACAAAGTAGTGACGAAGAAGCTGTGCTTGCTCAAGTAAGAACCTGCAATGAGATTATTGCTACACTGAAGGAAGCACTAGGGCAAGAGGAGTACAAAGAGCTGCAGCTTGATGAGCAGGGTGAAGTCTTAACATACGTTTACTCAAAGCTTAATCATGTTCGTGGTATTAAAAGTGAAAAGGTGCTTCGACCGGCAACACCGTTATCTCAAAGCTCTTTATTTACAGGTTCGCACTCGGAACCTAATATGATGAATGAATTAAAGAATGAAATCGTGACAGCCGATCGGATAGATTTGTTAGTATCTTTTATCAAATGGAGCGGTCTTCGATGTCTTATGGATCAGCTGGAGCAATTCACTTCCAGTGGTGGGCAACTTCGTGTGATTACGACTACTTACATGGAAGCAACGGATTACAAGGCTGTATTAGAGTTATGCAAGCTTTCCAATACCCAAATTAAGATATCTTATGACACGGATAGAACACGACTACATGCGAAAGCCTACGTATTTATGCGAGACACTGGGTTTTCAACAGCTTACGTGGGTTCATCCAATCTCTCTAACCCTGCTCTTACTAGTGGTTTGGAATGGAATTTGAAGGTGACAGAAAAGGACTCCTATGATGTGCTTAAAAAGATCGAGGCCACTTTTGAGAGCTATTGGAATGATAGGGAATTTAAACTCTTTTCTCCTGAGAACGTAGAACACGAGACTCAACTTCAGGAGGCTTTAGGGAAAAAGAAGATTAATGCGCATGAAGCTCTTCATTTCCATTTTGACCTGACGCCTTATGATTACCAGAAGGAAGTCTTGGAAAAGCTTGAGGCGCAGAGGACCTTGTACGGGAGAATGAAGAATCTATTAGTCGCTGCAACAGGTGTTGGCAAGACGGTGATTTCGGCTTTTGATTTCAAGAGATATAGGTCGAATAATCCGGGAGCAAAGCTTCTTTTTGTTGCACACCGAGAAGAGATATTGAAGCAGAGCCGTGATACTTTCAGGTTTATTTTGAAGGATCTTAATTTTGGGGAGCTGCATGTTGGTAGCAACCAAGCACAATCGGTAGATCATCTGTTTATCAGTATTCAGAGTTTCAACTCGATGAAATTAGCAGAGATCACGACGAGTAACTTCTATGATTTTATTATTGTAGATGAGTTTCATCATGCTGCCGCGCCATCCTACCAAAAGCTTCTCACTCATTTTAAGCCAGAGATCTTGCTAGGTTTGACTGCAACGCCTGAACGTATGGACGGGAAGGATATATTAGCTTATTTTGACCATACCATTGCTGCCGAGATTCGATTAACAGACGCCATAGACCGAAAAATACTTTCACCTTTTCATTATTTTGGAGTAACTGATCACGTGGATTTGTCTCAAGTGAAATGGTCACGCAGAGGCTATGATCTACGAGAGCTAGAGGGCCTATACACAAGCAATAAGATCCGTGCTACACAAATTTTAAATAGTCTCAAAAAGTATGTGACAGACCTAGACGAGGTTAAAGGTTTAGGATTTTGCGTGAGTGTGGAGCATGCTCTATATATGGCAAAAGTGTTCGATGAAGCGGGTATCCCTTCACTTGCATTGCACGGTGACTCTCATGAACATGAACGAAGTCAGGCTAAGGGCCGGCTCATTAAAGGTGAGATTAAGCTCATCTTTGTAGTGGATCTCTACAATGAAGGGGTAGATATTCCAGAAGTAAACACCATTCTGTTCTTACGTCCTACGGAAAGTTTGACTGTTTTTCTGCAGCAGCTTGGTCGTGGTTTACGTTTGGCTGAGGGGAAAGAATGTCTTACCGTTCTAGACTTCATTGGGCAAGCGCATAAGGAGTATAACTATCAGGAGAAATTTCGGGCTCTGTTAGGCAAAACTAAACACTCCGTGCAGCACTATGTCGAGAATGGATTCTCCAGCTTACCTAGGGGGAGCTTTATTCAGCTTGAAAAACAAGCGAAGGACTACATCCTAAGAAATTTGAAGCAGGCGTCGAACAATCGTCGAAGTTTGATTAATAAGATTAAGTATTTTGAAGAAGATACTGGACTCAAACTTACCTTGACGAATTTTACTGAGTATCATGGGATTTCTTTGTATGAGCTATACGGTGGTCGCAACGGTAACAGATTTTTAAGGGGATTAATGATTGAAGCAGGTGTGCTAGAGCCCTTTGAGCTCCCTCCAACAGAATTAGTAAAACGTATTCCAACACTTCTAAATCTTAACTCGCGTAGAATATTGAAGTTTTTGCTTTCGTACATAGAAGAAGAGAAGCAACCAAAAACAGAAGATGAGCATCTCATGTTAAACATGTTCTATTATGCTTTTTATCGGGCAGAGCCTAAGAAGCAGGGTTTTGTTGATATAGAAAGAGGAGTTAGATTTATTTTATCTAGTCCAGCATTTCGGGATGAGATTATTGAAATTTTAAAATATAACTATGCCCACATCGATTTCGTCGATAAGAAACATGATTTTCCATTCGCGTGCCCGATTGATATTCATTGCCAATACTCTACCGATCAGATTTTAGCGGCATTTGGACTCTGGAATGAAGAGAAGGCACCAGCTTTTCGAGAAGGTGTAAAATATTTTGAAGATAAGAAGACGGATATATTCTTTATCACATTAAATAAATCGGATAAGGATTTTTCACCTTCGACATTGTATGAAGACTATGCCATTAGTGAGCGTTTATTTCATTGGCAGACCCAGAGCCGGATATCAGAGGATACCAAAACAGCGCAAAGGTATATTCATCACCGAGAGACTGGTAATCGAATCGCCCTATTTGTTCGTGAATATAAGGAAGAGCATGATAATACGTCACCATTTGTTTTCCTAGGGGAAGTAGACTATGTGAAACATGAGGGCAGTAAGCCCATGAGCTTTGTTTGGCGATTGAAAGAGGAGATGCCGCCCGTGATGGTGCCGGCTGCTAATAAGTGCATCGTATAGGAAGTGTGATGAAATGATTCGAGTAGCTGCAGCGATTATAGAAAATGAAGAAGGGCTATTGCTCATAGCACGACGTCGGCCTGAGAAGTCACAGGGAGGGCTATGGGAATTTCCAGGGGGGAAATTAGAGGAAGGCGAGTCGCCGGAAGCTTGCTTGGTGAGAGAGCTGAAGGAAGAGATGAACATTGAGATTGAGCCGTATGATTTTTTTGGAGTGAATGATCATTGGTATGGGGCGGTTCATATTCAATTAATTGCTTATAGAGCGAGATTGGTAGGTGGCGAGATTGCTTTGGTTGATCATGATGAGTCTTGTTGGATGCGGCTAGAAGAGTTGAGGGGGTTTGAATTTGCACCAGCTGATATAAAGTTTGTTGAGATGCTTTCGAATACATCAGGACTGGTATTTCAGGAGTATCGACTTTTAAGTGATCAAGGGCAAAATTTTAAAAGTTAAGTGCAAACCGTGTGTGTTCCCTTTTATTTTTTCTGGCAAAAAAAGTAACCCCTTAAATTAACACTAGCCGTTTATTCACGTCCAGGTATGAATTCTTCAAGAATTTTAACCAAATCGATATAGGGGAGGAACAAAAAGTAAGGTTATAGCTAAGTCTTTATGCCCCAAGTGTATAACAAGGGGCTTTAATAGCCCTAAAAATTCGAATCCGCCAAAGCCAACTCCACACTAAACTTCGAGTAAGTTGTGAATACACAAATAATATGGTGGTCTATAATTTAAAATATTATTTATTGTCATTTTCGAGTATGCTGGCTAGATCGATTATGGACGGAACATAGCGCAAGGTAGTTGCCAAATTTTTATGGCGCAGCTGATGTTGAATATCCACGATATTCATTCCGCCGGTTTGCATTAAATATCCTGCTGTTCTTCTAAGATCATGTGGGCGTATGTGCCTAGAAAGCCCGGCATCGTGGCTTAATTCCGATAACATTCGTTTAACCGCGTGAACTGACATGATTTTTCCTTGTTGATGGAATAAGTATTCATCTCCCTGATTGGCATATTCTAAATAATCATGATGCTGTGTATATCGTTTAAGCTCTTCTCTGAGGTCTTTGGGAATCGCAACAGGCAGTTGTTCGGTTTTTTGCGCTTCAAATACATGTACGATTCTTGTCTCCAAATTGAGCCTTTTCCTCCGAAGGAAACGGACCTCTGATATGCGCAGGCCTGTGATCAACATGAACCAAATAAATACGAATTCTTGCCGGTAAAAAGGGTCTTTTCGCAAGGCAGCTTTAAGAAGGGCATGGCACTCTTTTTGGGATAATGCAGTATTTGGAATTGGGCTCTCAAATTTAGGCCTTGGGTAACCCAGAAGGGGATTATGCGCAATTAAATCCATATCATGAAGAAATTCAAAAAAACGTTTTAGCGGAGTAATGGTTTCCGCAATCAATCTATCCAATAACCCCTTATTCTTTAAATCAATAACAAAACGGTCAAATACTTCTCGCTGAATAGGCAAGTATCTGTTGGAATGTTCACGACTGGCATGAAAGCGATCAAAATCAAGTAAACCTTCGAAGCCTTCCTTAAGCAGGAAGGCTTCGAATCGCTTTAGAGCAGTTATATATTTTTCTTTGGTGCTTTTGCTCAAATTGAAATGAGCATTCCAGAAATGAAAATAGCCGGACTGAAACAGAATTCCCATACAGACTTCCTCCAGTGTCAAAAGAGATTGCTTGCTTTTAGCTGGGCAAGGGGGTGTTGATCGATCGCCGTAACTAGCATGCTGTCAAATAGTTTCAAATACACTTCCGTCGAACTGAGCCATGCATGGCGCATCAATTCTTTTATTGTATAAATGTTTACGCCGGACTCGAGCAGATAAAGGGCAAACGAATGCCGTAAAGAATGAACGGAGAGTTGGTACGGTTTTTTGTCGCACTCTGGAATTGATCTTGCCTCACTGATTAAGGAAGCGAGCATTTTTTGAACGGTGCTTTCATGAAGGGGGGATTTACCCCTGTCATCGGAAAAGATGAACAGCTGAGGGTAATCCGGCGTTTCCATTACACCGCAATAGCGAAACTTCACGTAAGCGCAAAGTATTTCAAGCGATGACTTGGTTATTTTACTTGGCTGCTTGAATCCTTTCTTTCCTTTACCGCGGACTAGAATTTCCTGCCGCGAGGGAACGATATCCTCAATTTGCAAGTTCAGCAATTCGGTTAATCGAATGCCAGAGCCAAGAAAGGTCCATAAAATTGTGAAGTTGCGATGCGCTTCTCTACCTAGCCTGACATTACATAGAAGCTCATCCAGCTGCTCTTTGGTAAACGCGCGAGGTTCATGGTTCCGATCCAATTCGATGGAGAGAGTTCGTTTTAGTTTCCCGATATTGCTGTTAAAGAAGTTTGAGAAAACCTCACCAAGGAAACTTCGTAAGAAAGCTGCCTTTTTGCTGCGTGTATTTAGCTTTTTAACGGGGGATAGATACTCAGTCAGAAAAACTGCAGTAGCTACTTCCTTGATGTTTGGGTTGCAACCTTTCATGTGCTTGCAATACCGCATGAACAGGTCCATTTCATATCGATAAGCTTGCTGCGAAGACTTAGCTAGACTCTGAAATGAGTCGCTCTCAAAATAATAAGTGGCAGCATCATCCATCAATACCTCTTGGTTTTGATGGGGTGTTTCGTTGAGGTTGCTCGCCGGAAGAAACCGAAGCAGCATGCGCTGAAAGGCATCGGGGCCATATTGATCTGCGATTTGTGCGATTGATTCTTCGAGGAGTGCTTCTTTAGAGACGGCATCATCAAATAGTGGCATGATTGGTTCTCCTCTCTACTTATAATTCAGCTTATTGATTTGATCAATCATAAATCGATCCTGTCTTCCTAAATGCATATATAGGCTGACGGTATCAAGTCGCTTTACGCGTGCCAATTCTTTCAACGCTTGCGGTAAAATGCCCCTTTTAGCTAAACGTGTGACAAAAATATGCCTGAAGAAATGAACCCCTCCTGGAAATGGCCATTCGGCAATCATGGCATATAATTTATACTTTCGGTATAACTGGTTTTCAATGGACTGCGGACGATTTCCGAGAAGATAACAGGGGGATGGCAACATTTTCTGAGCTTCTATTAGAAGTTGATAAAGTCTTCCCGCAAGAGGCAGAGTATGACTCTTTTTACCTTTGCTTCGAATTACAATTGTCCGGGTACCAAGGTTAATATCTTTCCAATTGATTTTTGCCGCTTCGGATAACCGCAGGCCAAGATCGAGAAGAAGACGGTATCCTATTTGTTCTAGGATGGGATTATCTGCATAACAGTCCACAACTTGAAAGAACGATTCGATCTGCTGATCTGTCGGCGTGTCCCTAGGCTTATATCGTGGAGCACATATTGCTCGAAATCTTTGAAGTGGGGAGGCGTAGCCGAAACGCTCCTTTAAATAGCTGAAAAAGGATCGGATCGCATAGATGCGGTGACTAAACGTGACCGGACTGCAGGATCCTTTCTTGACTTCCTTTAGTTGGTAGGTTCGAAATGCAAGTAAATGTTCATTTTGAATGAGGGAAATTGTGATTTGGCTTGGAGAAGTCTCTATAAACCCTCGGATATTGTCGCAAAGCCAGCAGAAAAGGTGATGAATGCTAGCGACATTATGCCGGATATATTCATGAGACAGGCCTCTTTGTTCTAGGTACGCCTGATAACTAAGAATCCGTGAATGGAGAGGTAGCCCTTGGGGCGGCGGTACTTTAGCAATGGATAATTTTTTGTCTAACGAACCCAGATCAATCGATGTGTTTACCAAAAAACGAAAGAGGTGTGCGCAATGGTAGTCTTTTGATGCATGCTCTGCTGCATAGCGCAGAAACTCAGGATAAAGTACGTGCTGATCTTGAACGTTAACAATCGTAATTTGATAGAATCTTGTAACGCTAACCAACAAATCTCGTACATGTTCGAATTTCCGTAAGAAGACAAGCGGACTGTTTGTCATGTTTTGTTTTAAATATTCCCGTAAAAGGCTTGTAGGAATTTCATGTTGTACCCTGTTCTCCCAGATCCATTGATTAATGCCTTGTGGTCCCAGGCGAGAGTTATTCTCGGTATTTTGGTTTTCGGGCTGCAGTTGCTCTGCATACAGCATGATTTCCACCTTCTCCCGTGTGACTTTTCTAATATCATGATTGTCATTGAGAGTAGGAAAAATACCTGAAAAATCAAGAATCTTTTCGGCAAAATATCTTCTTGATTGAAGTGGTCTTGATTTTCCAAGTTAAGTTGTTTTTCTGAGTGCGGAGTCTGCATAGTTTGGGCCTCCTTTAGGGTAATAGCTCTAGCCTAACCATGATGATGAATTGTATTTAAACACTCATCAACGTGAGAAAAGCAACCGTAAAGGGGGCAAAAGCTATGAAATTTTAAAAGGGGATCACTAAGGTATGGTCACGCATTTCGATAACCTTTAACAATTCCTCAAATGCAGTCTCTTTTTTTGGTTTTGGGCCCAGAATCCAAAATGACCGTCTATTTGGTCGTAAAGGGGTATAAGTTGTCACAAGATGCGTAGCGAATGGAAACATGTTACGGATGATATTCTTCTTTTGAGGGTAAAGAGCCGGTTCGTGGCTCAAATGAAATTCGAGGTATTCCATTTCTGGATAGCTTCTAACCCATCTTGCCGTAATAGGGCAATTTTCTCCCTCGAAAAGGGAAAGGGGATCATTAATCACGTAACCTCGAATGCTCAGAACTCGATTTTTCTCTTCATTCAGTTCATCAATCCGTTTCTCATCTGCTGCCCCGTAGAACCAATATTCTGTTGGAACAGAAAAAGATTTCTCATGAGGTATTTGTTCCACAAGTGTTTGCCAAGGGACGTTACACATCACCGCATAAGTATGAAGGACACTAAGAGGTGGTTGCTTACTCGTGTTTAGTAGGTTATGAGCGGTTCCTGACGCAATCCCCGTTCCTTCACTTATCATTTGTTGGCTTAAATCGTACGAATTCGCATAAAGCAGTCTTCGGAAGAAGACATCTGGATATAGGAGTAGCTGTTCCCAAAGCGATTTGTAGATTTGAATACGAAACAATAAACGATAGTTTGCTTTAAGTAGATAGGTACGACATTCCGCTTTTTTAATTTTATCCGTAGTACTCAAAAATTCTCGCGCTTTTAGAATAGGCAGATTCCAATATTCATCGTTTGCACTCATTTGCATTCACCACAAATATCATAACAATGTTGTGAAGTGTGTGCTGTTTCACTCACATAAGTGAGTGAGTATCTAATAAATTGAGAATGGGAAATCATTGCATATAAGGTAGCCTTAAGTGATGAACAAGGTCCCCCAACGTCAAAGTATCTCAAGTATCTAATATGGAATACACCTCCGGCTTATTGGGTTTTTGCGCATATTGCATCCAATTACCAAGGCTATGTGTATAATATGAAACCTTATTAAAATTACAATCTGTATAAGTTCCTTAAATGGGAAGCATGAGCCCAAAGTAACTCTAAATTCAAACAAACTTGCATGGCTACAAAAAATATTCCCACCTAAATTAGCTAAACTTATTCATAAAGTAATCACCAATCATCACTGTTCATTCCTAAAGTTATTAGTTATGTGGGATGTTGCGATGATTTGGCAGGTATCAACCCATTAGAATCTAACAAGTCCCAGTAAAAACCAACCTTAACCATACAAAGTTATTAAGGTTGGTGTGTTTAAAAGGGCATGAAGATCCTATTTATATATTCTTCATAATGCTCCTACTAGTCAGACTTGAGGTGAGTCTTGACTTGTAAACGCAAGGCGCGCTTGAACAATACCTATTATCAACGGGGAGTCGACATCTCCTTCCGTCGGGAACGGACATGAGCGAGGGGATGCTCTGGATAATTTTATACTAATTAAATTAATAATTAAACGGGGACAAAAAATTAAGCATTGAACAGTTAGGTTCGAATCATCAAGGTTTAATAAAGTGCAAAGTGGGAGGTAAGCCTAATGAGAGAGCATGTTTTGCTCCAAATTAAGTTATTAAAAAGACTATTGGAATTAGAAGAGATGTTACTGGATGAACTTACTATTGATTCTCCTAGTGACATACAAGTGTCAAATGTATCTCCGATGCCCATTTCGACTCAACAGAAAAATGATTCGGTAAAGTCGGTATTTTCCGTTTTAGAGTTATCTCATTACTTGGGAGTTTCTACGGATTGCATATATGCCATGGTTAGGGAGAGTCAAATCCCTTACATAAGAATACGTAGAAGAATATTGTTTCATAAAGAAGCAATTGATGTTTGGATCAATAGCGGTCAATATAAAACATAGATATATATAGGTTGAAGTGAATTATGCAGTGTGAAACGGTTTATATAGGTTCTTAAGTCTGGTCTATATTTAAACAGTTTATTTTGGTTTCAGGCATTAAATAAAAACGGTATGGTGATAAAATGGTGTTATAATGCTAATCACTATTATTTGACTAGAACCTCCTGAGAATTTCTTGGGGGATTTTGTTATATTTTGGAGGGGTTTGCAATCTTGTGTTGAATATATCTGACGAAGGAAGTGATTTAGACAGGAAGTTAGAATCAAACTATTTAAATAGATAATAAAAAATTGGAATAAATTAGGGGGTGGTACATTTGATCTCGATTAAAAGAATTCCAGAACCGAACATATTTTATTCTCAGGAATTCATAGTAGAAAAAGACTTAATGCATAACTTTTTTCAAGAGGAAACCTTGGAACAGTTCAAGCCCAATTATAAACTGTACAAGATAATAGCTAAGCAGCTAGCAAAGGCTTTTCATAATAAATGCGCGTTCTGTGAATTAAAACTAGACAATCCTTCGGTGTGGCATGTTGAGAGATTTAGACCAAGCATTAATGCTATGAACTTGAAAGGTCAAATTAGTAGCACCCATTATTGGTGGTTAAGATATGATTGGAACAACCTATATTTAATATGTAAGGAATGTAATATTAACAAAGGGAACCTTTTCCCTGTTAAGGGGAAGAGAGCACAAAGGTTCCAGCCTCTTGAATCTGAAGTACGGTTATTGCTTGACCCATGTGTTGACAACCCTGAAGAATTTTTACTTTGTGATTACAATTCCGGACTTTTATTCAGTGATACAGATATAGGTAGAATTACCATTGATGTATTTAACTTAAACAGGAAAACATTAAAGGATAAAAGAAAACAAGAAATAGATAATTTGATTAAACTTTGGAATTCACTCACGAAAAATACTCGTTTAAAAAGAAATCAACATTTAAGTAATGAGGACATTCTATTTTACCAAAAGGTAGAGGAATATTTGTTATCCATATTCAATAATGATAAAGATGAATTTTTGTTAATAAAGCGGCTTTTCATCCTTACAAAACTATCTGAGAATCCAGAAGTACTTCTAACATTTAACTATGGAATTAAATGGCAAGAAATCATTAATAAACGTAAAAGTATATCTCATGAGAGCATAAAAAAGAAACTAAATACATATGTAGATTATGTTTTAAAGACGGAAGATTATGACCTGCTCAAAAAAACAAAGCTAGAGAATTATTTTACTAAAAGACTTATAATACAAAAAATTGAAATTTGCAATTTTAAAAATATAGGAAACCTAATCATTAATTTTCCCAATCAAAATGATGAGAATGCGCCGTGGTTAATGATATTAGGAGAAAATAGCACAGGTAAGACATCCATTCTCAAAGCTATTGCTTTAACATTAATGGGGAGTATTAATAGAGCTAGGCTAGGTCTAGATGCAAAGAAATATTTGAAAAAGGGCACTAAACGTGGATTTGTAAAACTTTATTTGAACAATCGTAAAGCCCCAATTGAACTATTTTTTGACGAAACTTCAAGCTTATTTAAAGGTAACATTGAGGAACCTCCTGTGCTTCTTCTAGGTTATGGTTCTACTAGATTATTTACAGAGGAAGACGAAGATATTTCATATAGCGGAGACCTTGCCCGGTGTGAGAACTTGTTTAATCCTAGAGTTCCACTAATAAACTCAGAGAAGTTTCTGTTAAGTTTGAAAAATGAAAGATTTAAAGATGCAGTTGCTGCTATAAAAAGGTTATTTACATTAACAGATACATATCGAATTTATAAGAGAAAAAAAAGTAACCAAGAGGCTATTTATACTACGATGTTTGGATCGGGAGTACCACTTAATGAGATGAGTGACGGTTATAGAACAATCACCGCATTAGCATGCGACATAATGATGATTCTACAAAAAATTTGGAAAGATAGTACGTATGCTCAGGGAATAGTATTGATTGATGAGATAGACTCGCATTTGCATCCAAGGTGGAAAATGCAAATCGTACAGCGTCTAAGATCAGTTTTCCCTCGACTCCAATTTATCGTGACAAGCCATGAGCCACTTACTTTAAGAGGTTTAAAAGAAGATGAGATAATGGTGCTTAGACGAAACATAAAAGGGAATATTTATTCACTCGCTGATCTGCCGTACCCTGAAGGTTTGAGGGTTGACCAATTACTAACTTCAGATTACTTTGGTCTGAACAATACCATTGACCCTGAAATCGAAATAGTCTTCAACAGATATTATCAACTCCTATCAAAAGATCATTTGAGTGAGAATGAGAAAACTGAACTTGAGGGAAATAGAGAGCTATTAAATAATTTGAAACTTTTAGGCGAGAATCAACGTGAGCAACTAGTGTTCGAAGCAATAGATAAATTTATATCTAAGAACAAAGAAATTATCAAAGAAGGTGAAGCAGAGAATCTAAAACAAGAAACATTATCTCGAATCGTTCAAATTTGGGAAGAAATTTGATAAGTTGGTGGACAAAATGATTTTTATTGATAAATCAAGAATTAATGCTCCGAAGTGTTTGACTAAACCGAACTCAATAGGAGTTAAAGAACGCGAAGATTTTATAAGATTCTATTCAGATGAAAATAATCATCAGAAAACGTATAAAGACTATAAAGCCTATCAGCATGAAGAAATTAAAGACGCTTTTAATAAATTGTTTCATAAGAAGTGTGCGTATTGCGAGAGTAATTATGCTAAAGTTCAGCCTGTGGATGTAGAACATTACAGGCCTAAAGGTGGCGTTGTTATTGATGGTATTTTAGTGAAACCAGGCTATTATTGGCTAGCTTCAGACTGGGAAAATCTCCTGCCATCTTGTATCGATTGTAATAGACATAGAACGCACAAGGTTGATGACGACGATGAAGAGTTTCTGTTGGGTAAAGCTAACCTCTTTCCAATTGCAAATGAATCAGCTAGAGCAAAGAAAGTTGGATATGAACCATATGAAATTAGGTTATTACTAAATCCATGTATTGATTCACCAGAAGAGCACTTGACGTTCCTTGAGGATGGTATTATTTTAGGTAAAAGCTTCATGGGAATGGTTTCAATTGAAACATATGGGCTGAGAAGAAAAGATTTAACTGATGCAAGGGAAGCACATGCAAAGAATATAAATAAAGCAATTTCCGATGTTAAATTTGGGTTATCTTTTATGGATAAACTTATTAATACTCCTGGGGCAGAAGCGCTAGTAAACATTTATGAAGAGAAGCTTAAGATTGATTTAAATGCATTAAAAAGCTTTTTGGATGAAAAGCAAGAATATGTAGCACTAGCAAGGCAAATGATTGATCCATTTATTGAGGCCTATCGAGCCAGGTTAAGAACTCCAATTAATTCAGTTTCGTGACTGTTATAAAAACACTAATTCCCTAGAATATGTTCATCTACTGGTATGAAATCAGGGATTAGGACCGATATTTACAAGGAAGCGACTCTAGAAGGGTAATCAGTGAGCAAGTTAACTGGTGGGACATGCAAAATTGAAATCGATGCACGAAGCGGATTGTAACTGCCTCTATGAAATTCTCATTTTTGACTCGCATGCGATATAATACGAGATCCTGCCAATGACTATAGAGTTTGCGATGCAGAATCGTGAAATCGGAAAAGATGCCGCGTTGAAATGGATTGAAAAAATAAGAAAGTCTGGCATGGATACTTTGCCTATTCGCCATTATATTTATTCATTGGATTTATACTCGCTGCTTTATATGACCCAAACTATTGTTAATTCGAGGAAATTGAAGATGTTATTATGAGATCTAAAATGATTATGAATTATTAATAAAATTGAATATTAACTAAATCTTTAGAGGAGAACTCAATGAAAGAATGGCTTATTAGACTTGAAGAAACAATAGAACGTATTTCTGAAAATGCAAGATCTGCTATACATGAAAAATTAACTAGAATAATAAGTGAATACATTTTTGTTTTTGGGAAATTGATAACTAAAATAATTAATGTACTTATCACGATTCTTATTACGGTCGGACGTATGTTACTTAATGGATTTGTACTATTTCTAGGTGTAATTATAGGTATCATATTTATTATTGTATCGAGTAGCGATAGATTTAATGCAGAAAATATAATAACATACATATTTCTGTTAATAATATCATTTTGCTTCCTTGGTCTGAAACAAGAGAGAATTAATAAATCAGTCGCTCTATCTTCAATAGTAAATTTTTTCTGCGTGCCTTTTGTTGCTACCTTTTTTTTAGTATATTTTATCGATACTAGTTCAGTAGCTGGTAAATGGTTCTTTATTATAGCTATAATTTTATCATTTTTTATATTTTCCTTACCATTTGTTATTCGTGTAAAAAAAGATAAAACAATACTGAATACATATAAGGTTGCGCTCGATTTTAATGAATCAATTTTTTGGATAGTTCTTACTTTATTAACTATGGATTATTTGAAAATAATTAATTTGTTTCCTGTTGACTCATCTAATGGGAAAGATATAGTTGAAAAGTTAAAAGTTGCACTATTCCCTTTTTTAATGCAACCAAGATTACTCAAAGCATATATTAATTATAAATTATTAAAACTTTAGCCCGCTTAATAATTTGATAACTCAATTTTCAGAACTAAGTTCTCCGAACAAACTATGATATAGCAAGGAAGACCATAAATCCATTTTACTGATGCTGTTTCGATGATAATAGAGACCAAGAATTCAGTAATTTTTACCTTACAGGGTATATGTAAGAACAAGCTTTTCTCTAACATATGTCAGTCAAGTTATCGAATTAGGAGTTGTTTGATTGAGAAGTATTTGAATCATATTAATGGTAGCCAAATGTTTACCGTAGGGTATGTGTCCCAGGCCCATTCTTGATTCCGTTGCAAAGGGATTTTACCAGTGTGCTGATTTCGGGGAATAAATAGTGGTTTGGCATCTGAATAGTTTTTTCGTGCAGCGAGGTACTCTTCAATGCCTCGCTGGGCACATCACTGGAAATCCCTCACCTTATTTGTCTTCTTCTCCCGTATACAAATCAGCGCCCCGATAGTTCATCTTTTTCAACGACATCACTTCCCCTTAAGTTCAGCATGTCACTATTCCGTAGTCTTGAATTAATGCCAACAGTGAATAAATAATAGACCCGTAGGTTTGCTGCATTTAAAAAGGTCTTCACTGAATTGATTTTTTTGTCACGAATCGCTATACGAACGCCACTTATGGAAGCCCTTCCACATTATCAATAATAAATTCAGCATTTCAGAAGAAAGTTTATGAAGGAAATTATTGATAGATTTTAGCTCCAATTATACAAAATGCAATTATGTATGATTACTTCAAAATTTCATTTGCTATTGCGTATGTAAATGCTATTACTAGGTACAAGAAGCACAGCATTCAAGCTTCTTAAGGTGTGTAAATCATTGGTAGCATATCTTCAGTTTCGTTCGTCAAAACTCCGCCTCCCACTTGGGGAACCATGCCGAAAGTTGTAATATTTAGTTGACTGGTTAAGTCTTTAGACCTATACTGTAAATAACTAGGAGCTTCTAATAACTACTAGACAATAGCAAGCTTATTGAAAAGTAAGGACGCAAAGCTTCGGGCCTAAGGATGAGCTACTCTATGGTGGCCGAGTTGCCTAAAGTGGTGTGTCCAAATTAACTCATCACACTTGCGTGTGATGTTTTTTTCGAATTTCAAGAATAAACCGAAAATTATTAATTTTCAATCTTAAAGGAGGCTGGAAGTACAATGGAATTTACCAGTCTAGACTATGAACTGGAATCGATGGTTTCTAAGATTAATTTGGATAAACATCCCATTCTCAAAGAAAATTATTCAATTCGATATTCATATGTCGTATTTATCTATATTGCTTTGAAATCAAGTAAAAGAAACAATGAGCAGATTTTAGATATTATGAATTCTTATAAGACTGCTTTTCATATCACAGAACATGACTTTGATAAGTTTATGGACCTTAGTTCTAATAACGAAACTGATTTACTACAAAAGGGAATTAGACTCATAGGTTACGATAAGAACTGGTTACTTAAATGGAAATTTATTGAGGCCAATTACTGCATACTTTTGCTGGCTGAACTATTATTTCTGAATCTCTCTAATTTTGAACAGTTTTACCATAATAAAATAATACAACTTTATTCTGACTTGTTCGAAATTGCACCTTCAACAACTGTTCAAATCAGGCTGATATTACTAAAGATTCTAGCACATGAAAATGTGAATAGTTTGTTGGAAAATAAAAAGTTATCTTGCTTGTCCTATTTCTATCATATTATACAAGAACATCGAAACTTTGATCTGATCAAACAACCGAGAGTATTAATTATCGCTACAATGAGCTCTGGGAAATCGACCGTATTAAATGCTCTTATCGGTAAACAGATGTTTCCATCTGAAAATAAAGCATGCACATCCAAAATAGTTGAGTTTACCAATAACCCTGTGTTAAGGAAAGAGGTTGGTGTTGCTTCCGGGACCTTATTAGATAGTCGAAGGGATGTAACTTATTCCGATGTTACTGATTGGAACCATAATCCCGATGTGAGTAGGATTCAGTTAGAAGGCAGAGTACATTCGTATTCTGAGCTCAAGGGACATAAGATATCGTTTATGGATACGCCTGGCACTAATAATTCGAGGGATAGGGAGCACGGTGAAATTACGTATAATATATTACAAACAGCAGACATTGATATGATTTTATATGTATTAAACGTAACTAACCTTGCATCTGAGGATGATAGCATTCTATTGAAAAATGTTTTAAAAGTAGCGCTAGATAAGAATATTATCTTTTTGCTGAACAAGGTGGATCAACTGGATTTGGATGCTGATGACGACATGTTTGACTCTTTGAATATTGCAATCAAATACATCACCGATCATGGCGTTAAATCTCCAACTGTAATTCCAATCTCAGCTTATGCAGCAAGCTTGTTTACTTATGCACTGGAAGGAAGAGAGCTTACAAGAAAAGAAACAAGAGATCTTCTCTCCTTTTATAGTTTATTTCAAATTCCTGAATATGATATGAATGTTATCGCAAGAAATCTTAATAGCTCTTTATCCATCTCTGAAGTTAAAATTCAAAGCCACATCGATGTCCAAGTCGGTAATATTGTGCTTAGCTCACAATCCTTACAAAAAGCTCTGAATAAAACTGGTATTGGCTTGTTGGAGCGCTTTTTATTACAGTTAACCAGTTGAGAAATCAAATTACGGAAGGTGACATAAATGACAGAAGTATTTTTAAGATATAATCCCTATAAAGTGGAAACAAAGATTTTATTTGATGGGGAAAACATCAGCCAAGACAGCAGGCTGGTCAAATTTTATAATGAACGGTTACAGGTTTGGTTGGACCAATTGATTGATATCTTAATTGGCGAGCTTAACGAAACGGAATTTAAAATTGTATTTCAGGGTACATTACCGGACTTCGACGATATAAGAGAAGCTTGTATGAAATATAATCAGAAACGACTTGCCGCTATCCAACTTGATCATATTCCGGCAGAAGGAAGACAAGATAAAATAAGTGAATTAACCGAGCTAGTGGGAGATATGCAGAGAGGTCCGTTTGATGAACTACGCAGCGAGGTCATAAGGAAAAATTTTGACAAAGCGCTTAGTACAGATTTTGAAATTGCTGTAATTGCGACGATGAGTTCAGGAAAATCAACATTAATCAACTCCTTATTGGGAAAAGAGTTTATGCCATCCAAGCAAGCTGCATGTACGGCGACCATTGCTAGTATTAAAAATGTGCCTGGACGGGAAGAGTTCATCGGACGCTGCTATGATAAGGATGGTAAAGAAAATGAGCCGCTGCAGCCTCTTGATAGTGAGCGGATGAAGCACTTCAATGATAATGAAGAAGTGTCCCATATCGAAATTGAAGGATCAATCCCTTACATATCATCGAAGAGAATGAATTTAATTCTTGTAGATACACCAGGACCTAACAATTCTAGAAACAGCGCACATAAGGATCATACGTATCGCGTTATCAAAAATGAAACTAAACCATTGGTTCTATATGTTTTGAATTCAACTCAGCTAAGTACCGATGACGATAATAACTTGTTAACTATTGTTGCCGAGCAAATGAAGAGCGGTGGAAAGCAGTCGAAGGACAGGTTTATTTTTGCAGTTAATAAAATTGATCTTTTCGATCCAGAGAGGGAAACCATTGAAGATACATTAAATGACGTTAAACAATATCTTCAAGATAAGGGAATTGAGAATCCTAATATATTTCCTGTTTCTGCTGAGAGTGCCAAAGTCATCCGGATGCATCAGAACGGTATAAATCTTACACGGAAACAGCAGCAAATTTTGAATTCACATGACTTTTTTATCGATGAGCCCCAAATGCACTTGGTTAAGTATGCTCCGTTAAGCAACACCAAGAAGCAAAAGTTGATAGATGACATTCATAGAGCCAAGAGAGAACAGGATACCTATAGTGAGGCACTGATACACTCCGGTATTCCGTCCATAGAAGAAGCTATCAATGAATACCTGGATAAGTATGCAGTGACATCGAAAATTACGGCGGCCGTTAGTTCGTTTAAAGATGTTGTTGAAGGGAAGCGTCTGGAGCAAAATCTTCAAACTGAAATGGCTACA
Source organism: Paenibacillus sp. Soil724D2 (assembly GCF_001427935.1). NCBI lineage: Bacteria > Bacillati > Bacillota > Bacilli > Caryophanales > Paenibacillaceae > Paenibacillus > Paenibacillus sp. Soil724D2. The sequence goes on along the minus strand of NZ_LMRY01000005.1, from coordinate 50,906 downwards.
AACGAGCAGTTGCGTAACAATATTAATCGACAAATGAACCGTATTCAAGAGGAAATAGCTAAAGGACAAAAGGCTGCTGTTTTTAAAGAAAGAATTAATCGCAAAAAATATGAGATTCATCCTGTGATTCGTCGTGTTGAAGGGAAAGTTGAAACAAAGATTGATAATTTTACAGCTCACTTTATTAATGAAGGTAGTATTGAAGAGAATAGAGCGAAACAAATTATAGATAGGCTGCTAGAAGATATTTCTTCTCTGCAGAGTGATATTAAAACCGATCTGGAATTAATCATTTTAGCTACCATGCAAAATGATGCCGAACAGCTGCTTGAGGAGTATAGGAGTTATGTAAAAGATTTAATTGAAGTTAGTGGAGACGCTATTCAAGCAGACGAGTTCCAAATTTTCGAAGCATATATCCCGCAGGTGGACTCACTGATGGAAGATCTCAAGTATTCCAAGTCTGTAGCTGACGGAGAAACATGGGTTAGCACTTCTTCTTGGTGGAATCCTTTCTCTTGGGGAGAAGGCTATTATAAAACCGTATACAAAACAAAAATATTTGTGGACGTAGATAAAATTGCCGAAGAGGTTCTGTACCCAGCAAAAAAAGAACTTCTTCAAAATGTTAAGGAAGCTGAAAAGTATCTGCACATAGAAGAGCAAAAATTAAAAACATTCTTTAATACAGAGATTGATCGGTTGGAAAAATTGCTGTTGTTAAAAGTTAAGGAAATTGAGGAGTTATCAAGTAACAATGAAGTGTTGGAGAAGAAGCTGAAAGAGGATCATGAAAAGAGATTATGGTTGCAAGACTTTGTTATACGTTTGGATCGAATTCTAGAAATCTAAGGGAGAGTTGTTCGGGATGACATTTCAGCCACAAACGTTTTTACGAGATGCGGTAAGTAAAGGCGACATGGAGCAAGTTAGGGTTGGTTTAAGTACCTATCTTTCCAAAAATCCAACGAATGAAGGGAATGAAGTGACGGATGCCGCAGAATATGCGGCAAGCCGGCTCTCTGAGCCCCTATGGCTTAAACATGATAATCAACATATGGAAAGTGAAAAGAGTAAATGGACGACAGATTATCTAGGACTGCTGAAAAGCGACTTGAGGAACAATTTTTCTAAAGAAAGATTCTTATTTATCATTGAAGTAGGAAAAGTGGTTAGACCCTATAGAGGACCTGCAAAAACTTCGCCTTCCCAAACACAAAAACTAGTTACACAACGACCAGTTTCAAAATCAAGAGACATAGTAGAGGGAAAGTTGAACAAAAAATGGCTAATAATAGCGGCATTGGGAGGACTACTGATCATACTGCTTCTATTATTCATTCTTCAGGACAAAAAATAGCTGAAGAGGCCCCTAAAAGGAAAGAAATCGATAACAATAACGAAATCCAAAAGCCAAAGGAAAATAGTAAAACCGCAGATACTCCGAGAGAAGCAATAAAATCTTACGAAAGTCAAACTCCGACTAGCTCGGTGATGTTTGCAGAAAGTAAGAGCATAGGAAACAAGTTCATTAAGAATACTGAAAAGTTAGATGAGTTTATCCGAAATGCTAATATTCCATTTATAAGTGAGTATAACGGACAAAAGAAAAAATCAAAGCGAAACTTAAAGTAGGAGGTGACGAAGTGAACAATATTTCTGATATGGTGGAGATAGACGGACGGAATTTTGAAGATCTGGAGGAGGCCTTCGAGGTTTCTATTGATTTTGTCCAGAAGAATTACTTAAGTGAGCTTGCTCATCGTAATGTTGTCGCTATTCCTAAACATATCAGTGATTTATCTACACGCAACAATATTCGGCTGCTTAAAGTGAACAGATTGGTGTTTGATAAGCAAGAGAGCAATTCCAATTTAGACAAGCTTTCCAGCATTTATAATACATTGGGTAATGTAAACGGTTCATTGATCATGATTATCGATTGCGATGGCAATCATACAAATTTATATTTAGGTACCCGTACCAATTCCAAAGAAAACGATGTTAATTCGGCTAAGGAAGCACTGAGAAAAAGCTTTGATGGGAATTTTCCGGGCAGCGAAATGACTAATTTAACCAATACCGAAATTGAGAAAGTTATTTCCCACTTGTTTAATTCGGACTTATCCCAAAATGAAAAGAGCATTTCTTCTGTCTCCGGAGTGCCCTCGCTTAAGAATCAGAACAATGCCGTCTTTGTCCAAGGATTGGAAAAGTTGGTTGATGCAATGAAAGGGGAAACCTTTTCGGCTGTATTTATTGCAGACTCTGTTTCCTACCGCACGATTGAGGAAATTAAACTGGGCTATGAAAATTTATATTCCCAATTAGTTCCTTTCTCCAGGTGCGATTTAAGCTTTAATTCTAGTGATAGCCTTGCTATTTCTGAAGGGATGAGCAAGGGCGTTACTGAAACTATTAATGAAAGCTTAACCAGAACTCAAAGCTATACGCAGGGGAGCTCGGAATCGGAAAGCCATACGAAAAACCAATCAACAACGAGAAATACAGGGGCAGCATTGGCTGCGTTGGGGGCTGCAGGAGGCTTCTTGTTAGGAGGACCTGTAGGAGCTGCAGCTGCAGGAGCATTGGCAGGGGCCGCAGGAGCTTTAATCGGAAGTTCAACAAAAGGGACATCGGATAGTAATTCCAAGACAACGAACCAATCCTCAACGGACGGCAAGTCGGAAATGCGCGGTAGATCGGATTCAGTCTCGTCACAGGATAATTTTTCGGAAACACAAACGATAGGCAATTCGAGAAACTTGCAAATCCAATTTGAGAACAAAACTGTGACCAACTTAATGCAGAAGATTGAAGAGCAATTAATCCGCCTTAAAAGTTCAGAAGACTATGGAATGTGGAATTGCGCCTGTTATTTTATCGCTCCAAGTGTCCAGACCTCTCGGGTTGCAGCCAGCACCTATAAAGCTATAATGCGGGGAGAGAACTCGGCTGTAGAGCATTCATTTATTAATACATGGGATAACAATAACAAGCCGAATTTATTAGAAATCGGTAAGTATTTGAAAAAATTAAGCCATCCATTAATCGAGATGGAGGCGAATGCAGGACTCAGCCTTCCCTTTGTATCTCCTGGGTCATTACTTAACGGTAAGGAGCTGGCTATACAATTTGGATTGCCGAAAAGGTCGATTAGCGGTCTTCCTGTTATCGAGACAGCAGAGTTTGGCAGGAATGTTATGACCTATGATGATAAGCAGGAGAAAGCATCAACACTTCATTTGGGAAATATTTTTCATATGGGAAAATCCGAGAGTACCAATGTTAATGTTGACCTCAATAGCTTAGCAATGCACACGTTTATAACTGGTTCAACGGGCTCAGGGAAATCCAACACAATTTATCAAATGTTAAATGAGCTTTTGAAGAAGAATATTCATTTTCTCGTTATCGAGCCTGCAAAAGGGGAATATAAGAATATTTTTGGCGGAAGAAAAGATGTGCGCGTCTTTGGCACCAATCCGAATTATACGGAGCTGCTGCGCATTAATCCTTTCCGATTTCCTTCTGAAGTACATGTATTAGAGCATATTGACCGAATTATTGAAATTTTCAATGCCTGCTGGTCGATGTACGCTGCAATGCCTGCCGTATTGAAAGAAGCGATTGAGAGGGCCTATATTTCTGCGGGGTGGGATATAGAAGAATCCTATCATTTCGGACAGGATGCCCGGTACCCTACTTTTCATGATTTATTGAACGTTCTTCCTGAGGTTATTAAGGAATCGGCGTATTCGGAAGAAGTAAAAAATAATTATATTGGTGCTTTAGTTACTAGAGTTAAGTCGCTTACCAATGGATTGTTTGGGAAAATATTTACGGATGATGAAATTGATAGCGAAATTCTTTTTGATAAAAACTGTATTGTCGATTTAAGCCGTGTCGGTTCCGTAGAAACAAAGGCGCTGCTCATGGGCGTACTATTTACTAGACTTCAAGAATACCGGATGTCACTTAAAGAAGGTTTAAACAGCGAGCTTAAACATATTACTGTTCTTGAAGAGGCTCATCACTTACTGCGCCGGACATCTTCCGATCAAAGTCAAGAAGGTACGAATGTGCAGGGAAAATCAGTTGAAATGATCTCTAATGCAATCGCAGAGATGAGGACATATGGGGAAGGTTTTATTATTGCTGACCAAGCGCCAAGTTTGTTGGACCGTTCCGTTATTAGAAACACCAATACAAAAATCATTTTGAGATTGCCCGATGAAGTAGACCGTATGGAAGTAGGAAAGACAGCCAACCTGAATGAGAATCAAATCAACGAACTACCAAAACTTCGGACCGGAGTAGCGGCAATTTATCAAAACAATTGGTTACAGCCGGTGCTTTGTGAGGTAAGTGCTTTTACGAATTATCAATCTTACATTCAACCTAATCCTGTTAGAGAATGGTACACTGCTGAAGATAAAGCGATGCTGAGTCAACTGTTTAAGTTGTTACTGCGCGGAAGAGTCTTGGAAAATAATCAAATTGATGTAAATGCGGAAGAGTCGGACTGCTTGAAAAAATGGCTAATGAGCATTTCCATTCATCATTCCTTAAAACAAAAACTCATTCTAGAGTTAAAGAATTATGATGCAAATTCTCAAATGGACTGGTGGGAGAAGGATAAGTTTGTAGAATTATCCGCTGTAGTTGCAGCCCTAATTCCGCAAAACGCGGCCTTAATTCGCTATGCCAAAGAAGCCAGAAGCATATCGGAATGGAGTCAACGTTTTATTGAGGGACTTAGGAAATATATAGATTTCTCTGCAAATGGCGACTATGAAAGGGCATTGATGCAATGTCTGTTACAAGACAAGGCGCAAGAAGATGCTGGGTTTAGAGATTTTTATTATGTATGGGTAGAAAATACAAGGAAGGGAGGACTCAAGATATGTTAGAAGTTCTTTCCACTTTAGCTGCAGGCAATTTGGACTTGTCCAAAGAAGGGGTAAATCGAGTATCTGTCGACGTGCCGAATTTCGCACGGGATATAAAACCTGAACATATTAGAAGTTTTGATGATGCCAACGAGCCTATTATTTTAAAAACAAGAAATGAAGATTTATCCGGCTCTGAGCATGCTGAGACTAATGTTCCTTTTAATGAAAAAGTCATACAAACAGATGAGGGAATATTTAGTGGCGTTTTCCCTGAGTTCCCTGTTACATATGAGATGAAGTTAGATGAATCATTGTATCAGGAGTCAGATGCCAAGCAATTCAAGACGGCAACAGAAGGGTTGAAGAATGAAATCAACACAAATCCAGATTTGCTTGCCAAGTTTTCTGACAGGCAAATTGAGCAGATTAACAACGGGAAAGTGCCGGAAGGTTATGTCTGGCATCATAACGAGCAGCCCGGTGTCATGCAGCTTGTAGACAGGTCAGTGCATGAAAATACGGCCCATACCGGCGGACGGTCAATATGGGGCGGCGGCTCAGACTATAGATGATTGGAGGGGAAGAGAAGTTGGGTCACACTAATGGAATACAATGGATTTTGGCAAAAGAAGAGCTGTCACGTGAAGATGTAGTACGTGTAGAGAAGCAATTAAATATTTCTTTCCCCAGAGACTACGTTGAGTGTGTGTTACATAATAATGGCGGGCAGCCTATACCTGATATTTTTGATTTTGAGGGTCACAAAGGTTCAGTTATGAATGCTTTGATTCATTTAAATTCAGAAGAGGATATGCATGTTATAGATGTTTATGAAAAGATAAAAGATCGTTTGCCGCAATCGATCTACCCTTTTGCTGATGACCCATTCGGTAATTATCTTTGTTTTGATTACCGTTACGGCAACTCACCCGTAATTGTGTATTGGGACCACGAAAAGTCACAGCAAGATAAAAATACCGCAATCAGTTTTGTGTGCGGTTCTTTCAGTGAGATGTTGGGGAAATTACATGACTAAGACTAAGTAATGAACGCTCGCTTAACAGGCGAGCGTTTTACTATTAAGAGAAGAGGAGCTTATTATGAGGTTGACCATGAAACAACTGCAGAAGTTAAATGCCTATATTGGATGTGGCCCACACATGGATGCCGATATTATTGTTATGGGGAATGAAGAAGGGACAGGTGGTTACCCGGAGGAAATTGAGGCTCACACTGCTGCTAGGTTTCGACTGTATGGTAAGGATGAGAAGACTGTAGATGCACTACTTAAAGCAATAGAGACAGATCCTCAAGTACTACATCACGATGAGCTTCATGGAGAAGAAGCATATACGTATTGTCTAAATGGGGATTGGGAAAACGGTTTTTGGGAAGAGAATGATAAGGACGGTGAGGGCAAAATCGAGAGATACATTATTGCTCGTGATGGAAAGCTGAAGAAGAAGGTTGAAGTTCCGCCATCCCCCTTTCTCAATTATATAGCCCGCATATGCTTGGCGCTAGATCATCGGAATGAAGACAAGCCACTACAGGATTGGTTTCAAAAAAAGAATGCAGATCTAGGTATAATTGACAAGTATATCAAGAATCATTTGTTTAAAAAATCCGTGGAGGGCGTAAAGACTGCACTGACTGACTGGCGCCCGCTGCCGCGGCCGAATCAGGATACTTGGTTTGAAGAATACGGTTTATTAGGGAAATCTGCTCGTCAATATATGGATGCCTATTTTTTTAACCCTAATGAGCGGGAGAAAGCAGCTTATATTTTAGCTGAGCGTAGAGCTGAGTTATTAAAGGATTTAATCGTAAATAGTAAAGCGCGTTTTCTGATTATGATAGGTGAAGTATTAGAGAGCAAGCTGGATCTCATCAAGCGTTTCTTTCCGGATCAAGACATTCAATTCACTAGATTAAAAACGAGAAACCATGCATACACAATCACTGTTAAGCTCCCTCATAAAACTTTTCATATTTACGCAATGCCGTTTTTTGGAAATGGAGCATTGTCATTAGAAGAACTTCATCGATTCGTCCGTGATATTCTGCTACCAGACTACACAAAGCAACCACGACCACAATTTGAAGAACTTATGCAAAAACCTACTATGGAAATGGAGTCTTTCTCCCATAAAATAAAGTTAAGTATAAATGGAGAAGTGTCTCCGGAAATCAAGTTGTTGAAAGAAGTGGCAGTACGCTTATCTTCTTTGGAACCGAATTTAAGACACGGTTCCTTTTATTCAGTAACTCGTGATGGATTCTCTTACGCTCATTTTTGGTTTGATGAGGAACATTGGGGTGATTTACATTGTGATGCTCATATACATGTCACACCAAATCTTGACGTAGAAATAAGATGGGGACTTTACCCCGCGAAAATACCAGAAATATTAGTTCATTCAAATTTAATCAACGCGGTTGACCCGATTGGCAATCATCTTCGAACGAGAGGGTTTAAACCCAGCCATACTTCAAAACGTAAACTATTTAATAAGAAAATAAATGGGTTACCTCAGGACGAACTGCTTGAGAGGCTCGTTGCTGAAACGCGCGAAATGATGAATATCGTTAGAGGTGTCTTGTCATCATTGTAGGGAATATCAAAAATATCATTAGTGCAGGAGTCGAACAATTTAGTAAAATCAAGGCTTCAGTCGGATCGACTCGCATACCGGAATTTTTACCGAAACCAACAAAAGTGCTTGTGAAATTTGTCTTGCCTGACAGCGGAATTCAGCTCAACCAATCAACATGGTTGAGTCTTTTTTTATCATAATATAAATATGTATGATTCTGCTTAACCGTAATGTATTCTCCATATTGTTATTCTTAGCAGGGTCAGATGCTACAGGATTAATCCTAAGTGTCTTTTAGTGTTGGCTATAGAAAATATCATGGTATAATTTTACTATAAAGTTAGGTGATAACTACTTCTAATCAAACTTAAACCACAATGCTAGGAGATAGGTTATGTCATTATTAAGTAAACTATTTGGTCAAAAACGCACAATTCAAAGCCCAACATTCGTAAAAGACTTCACAAAAGAGAATCATCAACTAATAGCTTTGAACGAACTTTTTAATAAGGTTGTCGAAGTAGATCAAAAAGACAATATTGAGAGGGATATAAAACTCCTTAAATACGGAATAGATGGTGAGAATAATGTCTATTTTGAATTGAAAAATTCATTCTTACCTGTACTTTGCCTTCATGATGTTAGGTTGGAATATGAAGACTACGTTGCTCAACTTGATTTTGTAGTGATTTCAAGCAAATTTACATGCATCCTTGAGACCAAGAAGTTAAGTGGTAATATATCGATTGACTCGGACGGTAACTTCGTAAGAACCTTGAAGAACAAAGTTGGAAAAGAGTACAAAGAGGGAATCTATAGTCCAGTCACTCAAAATAAGAGACACATTGATATACTTAAACATGTTCTTTCAAAAGAGCTGAAAATCAACAATATGCCTATCTTGTCACTTGTGGTTATGGCTAATCCAAAAACGATTATTAAGAAGTATAAATGTCCTGTGGAGATCGAAAGGACGCTAATTAAGTATGACCAAATTAAGGTGACACTAGAGAAGTACCAACATGATAAGGCAAATCAATATGATCTGGCAGAGAAGGATATGTATGATATCGCTAGCTTGCTTACCAAACTTAATACTCCATTAGACATGGATTTCGAAGCAAAATATCAACTCTCAAATGATAACTTACAAAGAAAAAGTGAAGAAACAGTTCGTGAAGAACTGACGGCATACAGGCTGCAAACATCAAGAGAGGAGCAAATCAAGGCGTATTATATTTTTAACAATGCTGAGATGGATGATATGATTGCGAAATATCCCAGATCTGAAAATGAATTATTAGAGGTAAAGGGTTTTGGGAAGGTAAAGGTTGAGAAGTATGGTAGTGCAATTTTGAACATTTTTAATGGGTAAAAAACTTGGTTTGAGTGTATAAGATGGATTGGATGCGTTCTAACCCAGGGGTGATGAAAAGTATTCATAAATCATAGACTTTTATGGATCTGAAAGACGGAGAAGAAGACTTATTTCGAGAGTAGTTAGTCAACGTCTAATTATTTTTAACTGTGATATAATGGTAATAAAGGTAAGGAGGGAGGGGCAATATGAACTTTGGTAAAATAGATCTTTTAAAAAGTGAATTAGATAAATTACGTCCTTTGCCAGCGGCTGCTGTAAGAAATTTGGAGCAAGTTTATCGAGTCGAGTGGACGTACAACTCTAATGCGATTGAAGGTAACACATTAACACTTTTAGAAACTAAATTGGTATTAGAAGAAGGATTAACAATCGGCGGTAAAAAGCTGCGTGAGCATTTTGAGGTTGTTAATCATTCAGAAGCGATTTATTACGTGCAAGATGTAGTAAACAGAAACATTGAATTAACTGAATATGTCATAAAATCAATTCATCATTTAGTACTTAAGAACATTGATGATGAGAATGCAGGGCGATATCGGATGATTAACGTTATGATATCAGGTTCGCAACATACCCCTCCACATTTTGCAGCGCTCTCTGAAAAAATGGAACAGTTGGTACAATGGTATGATGAACACAAAGATAAATTACATCCAGTTGAACTAGCCGCGGAATTTCATTTTCGATTTGTTTACATACATCCTTTTTCTGATGGTAATGGCCGTACAGCACGACTTTTAATGAATTTAGTTTTAATGAAATACGGGTTTCCGCCGGCTATTGTTAAAGCTGCAAATGAAGCTCGATTGAAATATTATGAGTCTTTGGAAATAGCCAGTATACGAAATGAATTAAAACCATTCATACAATTAATTTCCGAATGTGTTGAAGATAGTTTGCAAAAGTACATAGGTGCGGTAAAGTGACTTGTGTTATTTAATTTATATAAACATGATTAACAGCCGGAGAAGGAAATATAAATTCCTTCCCTGGCTGTTTTTAATTACATTTTTTCACGAGAGCTCCATTGTTAGATACATACAATAGAAATATGAATTTCAATGTATTACAATACATTGCTTACCCAATCAGTATTCTTCCACTCCAAAGAAACCAATTCGCCAAGGTGGAGCTCACTCTTCTAAAGCCCTTACATAATCCGACAGTGAATATAAATTGTTTATGATATAGTGATTTTGCCTTGAATTTATGTGTTACCTTTCAGATAAGAAAGGAGAATATTATATGTTTCACAAAGAAGTAGCTCCAAATCATCACCCTCTCAAAAAAATGGTTGTACTAACCGGAGCGGGGTGTTCTGTTGGTTGTGGCAAGACATTTACCGCATCAAGGTCATGTAATTAAATCATGGAAATTAACTCTCATTTGAAAGGGCGGTAAAGAAATAATGCCTAGAAAATATAATCAACGGGTTTATGGCAGAATGAAGAGGTTTTCCAACGGAGTTGTAGATTACCATAAAGACAATGATGGAATTTGCTATATGGTCAGGGATAACACTTACGTACAGTTTGGAGAAGGTTCCCAAGTGATTTGTAGTGTATTTATGACAAATCCTGGATCTTATGGATTTATTGAACATCCTCATTGGAGTGCATTTGAATCGGGGGGAGGTTTCAATGAACTAGGAGATACAATTACACACTGGGGTTTTCCAGACCCGACAATGATAAACCTTATTAAATCCCTTGAGACAGCATTCGGCGATGTTAATAATTTGAATGGAAAAGTTAAAATTTTTAATACATCTAATGCGGTGTGTCCCAATGGTGAAAAAGCTGAGTTGTATCATCAGGAGATAAAAACAATCATTAAAACACAAGATCAATCATTTATAGGATTTCTAGAAGATGAAAATGTATATTCAGATAAAATACTCCGAATTTTTGAAGAATCGCCTTTTGTCATCATGGGATTCTTGCAAGGGAAATTTTCTCGTCAAGTAGATGAAATTATGAGAAAATCGTCAGTCAATAATTATAAAGATAAAATTGTTATTTCTCTAGAGAATAATTGGCCGTCCCACCCGATTAACTGGATAAGGAAAAAGCATCTAGGAGAAGCAGCAACGAATCGGATTAAACAGATATTAAATCGGAATTCGTAGTTTTTGGGCTTAATTATTATAGTGAATTAGTTGAATTCCGGAAATCGTATTGATTCCGCATATTGACGATAGTGGGGGCTATTCGACAGCTAAAAGATGGGAAACGGATACCGAATAAAAGGAATTACAATCGAACGAAGACTGCTTTAAGGAGGGAATCAATTTGCTAACGCAATTGCTTAAGGAAGCAAGTTCGACTGTGATTTTTTCTGGTGCTGGTATGTCAACGGAAAGCGGACTTCAAGATTTCCGCTCAGCAGACAGAGGAATGTGGAATAATCGTAATCCCATTGAGTTGGCGGATATTGAGGCAATTAATTCGAATCGTTCTGAGTTTATTAGGTTTTATCAATGGCGTATCCAAGAAATGATGAACCATCAGCCCAATGAAGGTCATCATATTCTTTCGAAATGGGAAAGTAAAGGATTGATCAAAGGAATCATTACGCAGAATGTGGAGAATTATCATGAACAAGCCGGCAATAAAAGAATTGCAAAGCTTCACGGCGATCTCGGAACACTACGTTGTATGAGTTGCGATAAACATTTTGAATCTCAGATTTATCTTCCGCCGGTTGAAAGGAATTCTTGCAATTGTGGAGGATTTATTCGGCCGAATGTTGTCCTCTTTGGAGAGATGCTGCCACAAGCATCAATCGACTTTGCTGAGAATTTATTACTGAGCACTGACCTGTTTATTGTTTTAGGTTCTTCACTGCAGGTAAGTCCGGCCAATCAACTTCCCAAGCGAGCTAAACAATGCGGTACCAGACTTGTTATAGTCAATCATGATCCTACCCCACTTGATAAATATGCAGATTTGGTAATCAACTTATCAATAGGTGAAGTCTTAAGTAAGGCTGATCAAAAATTAGAGAAATCGTGATGAAAGGAATGATGGTGAAATAGATGAATCTATGGGTTAGTAGAATTTATTAATATTAAGTTATTACCTTTATCTGAGGAGGTCGTAGATTGGACATTTTTGGATACGGAGAAGATGCTTTAACGTTTTGGGCCATAAAAAACAGGATGTCAGATATCCTTTTTAAACTAAATGACTCTACACCAAGTGATGAATGCAAAGTTTTTTATCGCCCAAGTTTTGGTCGCAGTGGAGGAGAAGACCGGGCGGGATTTGGAGAATTCGATTCGATAATAATGTCTAGAGAGCGTATTTTTTTAATTGAAAGCAAATGGAAAATAACAAATCTAGAATTAAGACCTGAGCAATTAAATAGACATAAATTTCTCCGTCATTATATAGATGAGTGGTACAAGGATTTTTACACCGATTGGGATAGTTTCCTAAAGGTTGCTTCGGGGAATCTGTCTAACCGGGGAATAAAAAAGCCATTAGCACCTGCTGGTTCTATTCTAGCATCAAACTTAGAAACTTTATTGCGTTTTATTAGAAAACTATATAATAATTGCCCAGATATTGTTGACGTTTTGTTGTATTTTAGCTCAGCAAATGCAAAGGGAATACCCTTGATGACCAATACCGATTTTCAATTAGTACCCTTAGAATATACAAATGAATGTTTTGGTCACTATCTTGTACTTGAAGGAGGGGATTTAATCAACTAGGGGCCGGGCAAGTATCGAAGCATTAAAACTTAAAGCGGGATATGGCTAAGTGCAATCACCGTCTAAATAAAACTACTGTTATAAAGTGGTAATAATAAGATGGGGATTATGAATTTTGTTAAAATAGATCTTTTGAAAAAAGAGCTTGATGATCTCAGACCTTTGCCATCCGCGGCTGTTAAGAACTTAGATGAGGTTTATCGAGTTGAGTGGACTTTTAACTCAAAGAATTGAGGGTAATGTGTCACGTAACCTAAATAAATAAGTTTAGTAACCAGAGCAGGGATTTCAAATTCCTGCTCTGGTTGTTTTTATTGCGTTTCTTTCACGTTTCAAAGGATGTCTGTAAATGGTTTATAAGAACGATAGGTGATGGTTAAACCCATCAATCCTGTAGTTTCGATTACTTATTGCCTCGAACTCAATATTGAAGATACCGAGGAGGATTACATTCACTAGGGCAAAATGTTCACATTATACATGCACCCATTTGTCACCAATTAATATTGGTGACAAATGGGTGACGAAAGTCGCTTAAGCCCTTGCTATATCTACATTCTGCAGCCTTGGGTAAAAGAAATTATTGGGGAGAAGCGTTAATAATTGGTGTTGATATTCTTAGTATTTCACCAAAAATTAACATGAATTACCCTGTGAAGTATGTATTTTCGCGGTTTTTAACATCATGTATCTCTTTGGGTACATGTATAGTTTTGGTGTAAACCTACATGCACCCAAAATGATATTCATATCTCCTATACATGAACCCATGCATGTTTCTCTGGGAACATGTATCCAGTAATGTGCCATTTTTGGTGCTATTGGTGTAAATATTGGTGTAAATATGTTGTAAATCCGGGTGTAATTATTGATGTGAAAAAATTGGTGTAAAACTGGTGTAAAGTTGGTGTGAAATTGGTGAAAAACTCCCTCCTAAACTAACAAAACGAGCCTAAGCGAACATAATGCGAACATCAAAAACCCAGTAAAATCAAGGCTCCAGCCGACTATAACAGTCTCTATAAAACTCGCTTTTTGACTCGCATACGGTGCATGTGGAGTCGGTTGCGCTGCTTGTACGAAATGATGTAACCAACAAATAAACTTCTGATATAACAAATAAAGTCCTGCTAAAATCATAATAAAGCCGTGCTACAAAGGGTGAGTGCATGAGAAAGCCAGCAGAAATCACCCAATTCTTCACCCAACTAAAAGCCCAATAAAGGATAAAAACAACCGAGTAAGATCCAGGTCATATCCCTGAGATCGCTCGGTTTTTCTTTTGCCAGGATAAATACGAAGGGGATGGGATCAGTTCGCCGCGGCACCTGAAACCCTTGCTATTCCTGCATTTACCCGATCCAGAACCTCCCCAATCACTTCCTCAATCAATCCTCAATCGCTTTTACCCAAACCTTTTCCCGATCTTTTTGCAGGCTCTTCGGCGGATTGATCATGCCTTTCCTCCGGCAATGCCATGCGTTTTCTCCAGCATTTATCCGGCATTTCTATCAAGACATTATTACGAAACTGAATAGAGTTGTGATAGAAAAGTTGGGTGAAAAAATGGGGGAAATGACTGATTTGTAGCAAGAGTTTATTAAGGCATGCAACGGTGGAATGCGGGTTTGAGGGGGGTTTTTTAGCAAGGGTATATTAATTCTGAACAAGAGGAGCTTAGAGATTGGCGGGAGAAACGGCGAGTGGGTAAGGTGAAGGTGATGCTGGATCGGGAGCATTTGGATTTAGGGAGTTCGGTTTTGGGGATTGGGTTGGAGTAGATTTTAGATTAATAACAACACGCATTCTATATATGGTAAAATGGGAACATACGATGCCATATGGGAATAGGAGTTGTTTGGAAATGGATAATAAGACTGACATTTTAAATTATCAGACAGAAGATGGAAACACCAAAATAGATGTCAAGCTCGAGAACGGCACCGTATGGATGACCCAGAAAGCCATTGCGGAATTGTATCAAAAAGGTGTTAACACAATAAATGAGCAAATTAAGAACATCTACCAAGAGGGTGAATTGCATGAAGAAGCAACTATTCGGAAAAACCGAATAGTTCAAAGTGAAGGACAACGGGAAGTGGAGCGAGAGGTTTCAGATGAAGTACGAACTAAAGAAGACTTAATGGAACAGTTATCAAACATGAACATAGAGAATTCTGTGCGCCAGGTCTTTATTCCTGGAAAAGGGAAATTCACAATTGTTCTTCAAGAGGAAGATCCTAATTCCATTGCCACGGATGTTGAATTAAATCCTTACCTAAAACAAATGATGAATGAGAGTATGGAAGCTTATAAAGTAGGGCGAACAAAGTCCACTTCTGAATTACTAAAATCCTTATCTCCAAAGCATTTTAGTAAATGAATTCCAATCAGGTAATTTGGCCTGAACCTATTGTCGAGAAACTGCGTTCTTTTCGCAGCCAGCATTTTACACCGGAAGAAACGTACGATTTTATTGTACATAACAGCAATCCCAAAGGTGGGGTTATCGATGAGAGTGAATCGTGAAGAGTTGAAACGTTTAATCGAGTATATTCCTGAACAAGATGCGATTGAAGTACTAGACTTTAATTGCTACTTGAATATGAAGCGAGAACTTGAAGATGCACAGAAATTGGATATCGAGGCACTATCTGAATATGTGGATTTAATGCGTCGGGTTCAAAAAAGCCGCGAAGATCGAAACTCTGGACGAGTTTATGGTCAGCAAGCAGGGCTCGACTATCTACGTGAAAAGGTAAAGGAACTTGAGCGTGGAGAAAGTTTATAATGTAAATTGGTCACAAACAGCTCTTAATGAACTAGCTGGTATATACTGGCTTATCCACCTGGATTTAAGGAAAGAATTTATCTGGAGTCTTTTAAACGACTCTCTTTTATGCCAACCCTTACCGCCAAACGAATACGTTTTGGTAATTTGGAAGAAGTAAATGGCAAAATTTCAACTAGCAACCTTCCCCAATCATGCGGTGGAGGTTTTTTATTTTGCGAATTGCTGGAAGTAAAAGGTCTCATGAGCTTAGAGATTGGCGGGAGAAGCGGCGTGTTGGTAAGGTGAAGGTGACGTTGGATCGGGAGCATAAGGAGATATGTGATTTGAAATGGTCTGAAATTTGTAGTCATTACCCCAGTCGATTTGTTTTAGTTGAAGCAACTAAAGCCGTATCAAAAAATCGCTTGCGCACGATTGAAGAAATGACAGTTGTAGAAGAATATGATAATCCAATGAATGCTTGGGAAGGTTATAAGCTTCACCATAAGGAAATTCCTGAGCGTGAATTTTATGTTTTTCATACCAGTAAAGAAGAAATTGAAGTTATTGAGGAATATTTCACAGGAATACGAAAATGGGTATGACAAGGGATCCATATGGCTTTGATGGAATATTAGGTATAGATTTTATGACTTTAGTTGGTATGAAAGTTGACTTCAAAAAAATGAGTTTTGAATTTGATTAGACCCTGTCTTTAGGATAGGGTTGTTTCGTTTGAATAATGGGCTAAAAGATGCTATTTTGTGATTACGATTATGTAGCAATTTAAATCCATTCAGAAAAGAGAGCCAAGGACGATGATCAAAATAATCAGGTCGAAAGTAGAAGCCGAGCTTCAGGCCTTCGTCGGGACTGACGCTTATATCCACAGCGAAGCGACTTCATTTGTCTTCGTTCGCAATTTCAAGGTTAAGGTTACCCATGTCTTTATAGCGGGGGAAGGCCCTTTTCGTGCCGCTCTACGATTCGATGGGCATGGCTGGCTGCGAATGGAGGCGCTCACGCATTATGAGGTAGATGGGAAGGGTCGTCTTTTGCTGGCTGGCTATGATGATAGAGGTCGGATGAATGTTGCTCTGCACTTGGGAAAGGAGCCGTTTCCAGAATGAACAATATCGATAAAGCCAAAAAGCTGCTCGCGGTGTTTGCCCATCCTGATGACGAGTCGTTTATTTGTGGAGGTACTCTTGCCAAATATGCCAGTGAGGGGGTGGACATTACGCTGGTGAGCGCCACGCGGGGTGAAATGGGACGACGCATGGGTAATCCACCCTATCTCAACCGGGAATCTATGGCGGCTGCGCGCGAAATGGAACTGCGGCAAGCCTGCGAAAGCCTGGGCATCCGGCAGCTCCTATTTTTGGATATCCGCGATAAAACTGTTGAGTTTGCCGATGAGGATAGCCTTACTGCACGGATTGCGGCTCTCATTAACGAAGTGGATCCCGATGTCGTGCTTACGTTTCACGAAACGCTGGGTGGACATCCAGATCATTGCGCAATTGGAAAAGCGACGACAGCCGCTTTTGGGCGAATAGGGCATAAGGGCGCTTTATATTTCATTTCGTTCGGAGACGCGATGGAGCGTCCGGAGCGGTACGGGTATTCCCGTAAGGATGTCATCAAAGTCGACGTACATGTTCATCTGGAAGCGAAGCTCGCCGCGTTTCGGGCCCACCGCTGCCAGACCGAAATCGACGAATGGGTATGGCTGCCCGACCAAGAGGCGCTGACGAGATTCGGCAGATATGAATACTTTTTGAAGGCGGATAGGGAGGCTCCGGCGCGGGTTCTCGATGATTTGTTTTAGCGTTTCGTTTCCCTCGGATTACAAAGGTGTCTCGGCTAAAGCGGTTTTAGCCAGGGTATGAAGCACTGTACTATCCATTGGCGGATTATGCAGGCCTGCACGAACATCCCGGTAATACCGTTCCAAAGGCCGATTACGGGATAAACTCGCGGCACCGACAATTCTCATCGCCAAGTCCACGATTTTGATGGCGTTGTTGGTGGCAACATACTTGGCCAAGCCGAGCTCTGGTTTCAACGCGGTTCGGTCTTCCTTCTCCCGATCCCAGCGATCCGCCGCCGCGTAAAGGAGCGAGCGTGCGGTTCGTAATTCGATTTCCATCTCTCCGATCGACTGCTGGACGGAAGGGAGTGCGGCGATCGGTTCGTTCATATGGTTGGGTCGATAGGAGCGGGCAAATTCAAGGGCGTAATCACGGGCCGCCAAGGCAATGCCCATGTAACAGGCCGGAATATGCAGAAGCCAGCCGCCCCCGTCATCCATGCCATTACCGGAGAGCCTCATGTCTTTGTCCACAAAAACGCCATCCAGCACCACATCGTGGCTTCCGGTCGCGCGCATCCCGAGTGTATCCCAGGTTTCCACCAAGGTCACCCGGTCCGTCCAGTGAATCAGGAAGTCGGCGGTACAGTCTTCATCCGGGATATACGCCGATACCACAAAACGATCGAGGATCGGTGAAAGCGTACTAAACGTTTTGCGTCCCGTAATCCGCCATCCGCCGTCCGTAGGGACCGCTGTCGTTTCGGGCTTTCCGCCCCGGCTGGGACTGCCGGATGCTGCTTCGCTAGCAAAGGTGTTGATCATCGTCCCGTCGCTCACGACGGAACGGCACAAATCGGCAAATATAGCTTCCGGCCATTTCCGGGTTGTCCCGAGATGAAGGATCTGACCGACATGCCAGCCAACGGCCAATGCGGTCGATCCGTCTCCGTAAGCTAGCCTCTCCTGCAGCAAGACGAGGGCATAAAGCGAGAGTTCATTCCCGCCGAATTCTTGAGGGACGGTTATCTTTAAGTACCCGGCCTCGCGCAGGTCTGCGAAATTCTCAAATGGAAATGATCCCTCTTGGTCGTGCCGCGTGGCCCTCTCTGCAAAATGGGCAGCCAGCTCCTCTGCTTTTCTGGCCCAAGCCCGCTCTTCCTCGTTGCGAATATATTGATCAATGACTCGATTCATCAATAACACACTCCTTTTCTTACTTATTATATCAGCTGTCGTATAGCGAGTTATAACAGTCTCTATCAAACAGAGGGGGTTTTATTGTGAAGAAACTTTAATTTATTTCGAGTAGAATGTTTAAGGTTCGTATGGAAAAATGAACAGGGGTTCGACTCCATGCTTTTGTTACATTACGAGCTCTTCAAAGTAATCCTTATCGACCCAATCCCTTTTTCAAACGTGAAGAACCCACTGTTCAGGCGAGACAAAGTGTTACACAGCGATTATTGCGACAAAAAAGTCACAGTCTCGGAAAAAGTCCGACAGAATTCGACCGAAATGACAGAAATCTTAAGTTTTTCACTTTCTTCCACTTTGCATGAAAGCCAGAATCTGATAGGATATAAAGAAAGACGATAGTTTTAGTAAGAATTAAAAGGAGGCACCTTTTCCATGGAAAAAATGATGCTTGATTCTATAGATGAAATGACGCATCTGGATCAACTTGAGGCTGAAGCGATTTATATTATTCGAGAAGTAGCGGCGGAATGTGAAAATCCCGTGATGCTGTATTCAATCGGTAAGGATAGTTCCGTGATGCTGCATCTGGCGCTGAAAGCTTTTTATCCGGAGAAGCCGCCATTTTCTTTTATGCATATTGATACAACGTGGAAGTTCAAAGAAATGATTGAATTCCGTGATCGTAAAGCCAAAGAATTCGGAATTAACATGATTGTTCACTCTAATCAGGAAGGGATTGATCAAGGGATCAACCCGTTCGATCATGGTTCCGCGTATACGGATATTATGAAAACCCAAGCTCTGAAAGAAGGATTGGACAAATACGGATTTACGGCTGCGTTCGGCGGCGGAAGACGTGACGAGGAGAAGTCGCGTGCGAAGGAGCGGATTTTCTCTTTCCGGAATAAGAATCATGCCTGGGATCCGAAAAACCAACGGCCGGAAATGTGGAAACTTTTCAACACAAGAATCAATAAGGGCGAAAGTATCCGCGTTTTCCCAATATCCAACTGGACGGAAAAAGATATCTGGCAATACATTCGCAGAGAAAACATTGATATTGTGCCTCTCTATTTTGCCAAAGAAAGACCTGTACTCGAACGCGATGGACATCTCATCATGGTGGACGATGATCGCTTGAAGCTCGAGCCTCATGAGAAAATTGAAATGAAGAAGATGCGTTTCCGTACATTAGGATGCTATCCGCTTACAGGGGGAGCTGAGTCGGAGGCGGATACGATAGATGCCATTATTGAAGAAACGCTTGGTGCGGTCTCATCCGAACGGACAACGCGGGTAATTGACCAAGAAGCGGCGGGAAGCATGGAAAGACGTAAACGGGAGGGTTATTTCTAAAATGAAAAGTCTGCTTAAATTTATTACTTGCGGAAGTGTAGACGACGGAAAATCCACCTTAATTGGACATATGCTTTATGAGGCCAAGCTTTTATTCGCCGACCAGGAAAGAGCGTTAGAGCTGGATAGCAGACTTGGCAGCCGCGGCGGCAAAATTGACTATTCCTTGCTTCTAGATGGGTTACTGGCGGAGCGTGAACAAGGGATTACGATTGATGTGGCTTATCGGTATTTTACGACGGACCACCGTTCGTTCATCGTAGCGGACACTCCTGGACACGAAGAATATACCCGTAACATGGCCGTAGGCGCATCTTTTGCGGATCTGGCTATCATTCTTGTGGACGCAAAGAAAGGGGTTATTACCCAAACGAAGCGCCACACTCGCATTTGTGCACTTATGGGCATTAAACATCTTGTTTTAGCCGTGAACAAAATGGATTTAGTGGGTTTTGATTCTAAGATATTTAATGCGATCAAACAAGAATTCTTGCAATTGACTGCTGAGTTTCACTTTGAAAGCATTCAGGTGATCCCTGTTTCTGCCACAGAAGGGGATAACATTACGAAGAAATCGCCAAATACCCCTTGGTACGAAGGCCTTGCCTTGCTGCCATATTTGGAAAATGTGGACGTTCATCAGAGCGACAGCACGAAACCATTTATGATGCCGATTCAGCGTGTATGCCGTCCGGATCATACATTCCGTGGTTTCCAAGGCCAAATTGAGGCTGGGCGTATCGCGGTTGGCGATGAGCTGACAACGTTGCCTAGTCATGAGAAGGCGAAAGTCAAACGGATTCTCGTGGGAGACCAAGATCGCGATTATGCCTATGCTGGACAGCCCGTAACCATTCAATTGGATCGGGAAGTCGACGTTTCGCGGGGCTGTGTATTCACAAAGGATAGTCAAATCCAAGAGGCGAATAGCTTCTCAGCTACGATTCTTTGGATGGATGATTCTGTGCTGACACCAGGCAAAAACTATCTGGTCAAAGTAGGAACGAAGGTTCTGCCAGGTACCGTAACGGCCATTACGCATAAAATCGAAATTAATACTGGAAAAACAGTTCCAACGGATCATATCGTCAAAAATGAATTGGCAACATGTGAGTTTTCCTTATCTGACAATATCGTAATTGATTCTTTTGAACAAAATAAAAGCATTGGCGGATTTATTCTGATCGATCGTGTCACGAATATGACATCTGCTTGCGGAGTGATTGAGCAAATCCGTCAAGGCTCCGACAATTCTGTACAGCTAGATACGGAAATCACCAGAGATGTTCGTGCTCAGCAAAAAGGTCAGAATCCGTTGACCCTTTGGTTCACTGGTTCGCTTTCAGATCAATTGGTCCTTGCGAAAGAAGTCGAAAAACGTTTGGTATCGACAGGCCACCATACTATGTTACTCAAGAATGGCCACGGAGAATCGTTGCAGCGATTAGCAGAAGTTGCTAAATTGATGAACGATGCTGGACTTATTGCATTGGTATCGAATGATTCCCCGAACGTTAACGACCGAGAAACAGCGCGAGACATTATTGGGCAAGAATATATTGAAGTTTATGTAAACGGACCGCTTTCAGGCAGCTCGAGCACTCATGATACACCTGAGAACTCGGTAATCGAAATCGATATAAGCAAGTATTCGATCCAAGAAGCTGCAAATTATGTAGTGAAACGAATTATTAAATATTTAATCAATGAGAGTAGTCGTGGACAATTCCTTAATTTCTAATGCTTAAACGAATCGACGCGACGAAAGTCTTTGGAAAATAGTATCCCTACATCACCGTGAATAGTGATGTAGGGACTTTTTTTTGTGTCCGCGGCATGGGGCACCTTTGGTACTGTTATTCACATAACTTCGAAATTCCACATATAAAAATAGGTGAATCACGCTTATAGATCTTTCATAATGGGGAGAAGTCCATGATTTTAATCGAAGGTACCAGCAAAATAGCCTTTGAAGAAGGTATGCTGTCTGAGTTAGAACTAACCATTTACCAAAAGAAGCAGAACAGCCCTATTGAGTATCGGTATGATTCCGTATATACCCTGTTGTTTGAACTGTACATGCGAACGCAGATTATGGAGTCCGCGAAAGAGCTGAGTAAAGCTGGTGTCTATTTTGCAGATTTCAAAAAAACGCTATGTAACCCGATGTATTGGCACTTAACTAATCAAGGGAGGTTCCAGCTGAATAGCGGTTGTGTTCCACAAGATGCGATACGGGATATATTTACAAATGGGAGCTCCTACGCATTCGAATGCTCAATGGCTGTCGTCGTCGTCTTGTACAAAGCCCTATTAGAATCCATAGATCCTAGACAATTCGATATATTGTTTGCGGACCTTTTATTATTTGATTGGCATTCCAACAGCAAATTGCACCTAATCGACCGGACATCTAATGAGGAAGCTGTGATTGGTGATGTGCTCTATTTTGAGAACCCCGACTTTGTACCTTCGGTACCCTGGTGGAAAGGAGAAAACGTCGTCCTGCTGGAAAATGACATTTTTTATGGACATGGACATGGCCTCGGAATTACTTCTGGGGAACAAGTCATTAAAGTCCTGAATGAAAACAGAATGATTGGCAGTACAAAGTCAGCATTTCTGGCAGATCGGTATGTTCATCCGGATTTCTCCTACTTCGCAGAATTTCAGCATCGTTTACGGGAGAGACCCATTATTGCGAAAGTAGGAGGTTGGATTTATATTCGAAAAAGCTAGATTTTTAACGAAATATGGTAAATGAGCCCAATTTATATAGACAATGCCCTATTTGCGAAACCTTGCATATGATGACGTATGCCTACTTCAGAAAGGGGAAAGAAAATGACAAATCTCAATTTATCAACCGAGGATAACCTCCCTATGTATCAAGGTGCAACAAGGATGGAGACCTACCATCCTGCTCCACAAGCTCCGATATTGACGGAGACCTACCATCCAGTTCAACAAGCTCCGACATTGACGGGAGATAACCTCCCTATCTATCAGCAGCCTTCAGCAGCACCGGGAGCGCATTATCCAATGCATCCACATCACGAACATGCTCACTATTCACAGCCTCACCATACTTACCATCCGCATCATCATTCCGCCTATCACCCACATCACCATCTTGCCTATCATCCCATGCATCATCTTGCTTACCATCCGATGCATCACCACGTTGCCTACTACCCACATCATCATTACATGCATCATCATCCCATGCATCATCTTCAACACCATACTCAGCATCCTCATCATACACAACATCACCACCATACCGGGCAAACCCATCATCATCATCAACACCAACCGCATCATATGCCTTCACAATCACACTAATGCGGTCACCGACCACCCACTATAAGCAGCCTACTAACTTGTTCATTGACCCGCATACGAGGTGCATATAAATAAATATTAAAACAAAAACCTAAAAGCTGTTGCTTCTAGGTTTTCTTGCGTTCACTCGAACATATACATGATTAGCTATAGTTAACACTATTAACCAACATAGGGGATGTGATGTAGAAGTATGTTATACTTCCGTTAGCAACATTGTGAAAAGGAGATTTATAATGCCTACGATTACGAAAAGACCATTCGACCAAGAGTTCCAAACGATATTAAGTGAATTGCAATACAGCTATCATGCAGGGGAATTGAGTAAGAAGGAAAGCTCGGAATTGCCTAATGATGTATATCTCATTGAAGTTGAAAATACGATGGTGGGGTATGCCGTGGTTTGGGAATACACGAGTGCGAAACAGCTAATTCAGAAAGCGGAGAAAGATTATTTTAACGATGATGAAAAATACTTAGAACAAGACTTCTATATTGATATCAAGAACAAAACAGATTATGTATTTATAGAAGCATTGGATGTACTGAAAGAGTTTGAACGGAGGGGCTATGCAGCTTTCTTCATGGATTGGCTTAAACTGAAATACCCTAATAAGAAAATGTATGTTTATTCATTAGAAAAATCACGTAATTTTTGGTATAAGCAGGGCTTTGAGGTTGTGGGTCATACAGTATGGATGTCGTATAATTAATTGCTTTTGTTCAAGGATTGAAGAGGGGAATCATTGAGGTAATAAAGGATCACCTCTCTATAAACGGAGGTGATCCTACTTATTTAACGGTAGCGATTTTACTTATTGACTAGAAAAGCCGCAACTTCTGCTAATCGCGAAGCGTAACCCCATTCATTATCGTACCAAGTTGCAACGGATAGGATTTCACCCTGCAGTTGGGTTAATGGAAGGTCAATAATGGAGGAGTGGGGGTCGCCTACGATACGAGATGATGCCCATTCACCTTCCAGAACATCAAGAACTCCCTTTAGTTGACCATCTTTAGCAGCACTGCGGAAAATATCATTTACCTGCTGAACCGTGCATGGCTTTTCCGTTACAAGGTTTAATTCAGCAATACTTCCGGTGCGCGTTGGAATCCGGTAGGCCTTTCCGGTAATTTGCAAATCGTTCCAGATAAATTTAAGGGCTCTTGCAGCTCCTGATGAAGAAGGAATGATATTCTCAGCTGCAGCCCACGAATCCCGGCGATCCTTCATAGGCTGATCCGTTAGCGACTGGGTGTTCGTGTAAGAATGGACGGTGGAGAAGAGACCATACTTAATCCCGAAGTTTTCTTTGACTATTTTGACCACTGGAGCCAATGCGTTGGTCGTACAACTCGCCATACTAATAATTTTATGCTTATCTGGATCAAAACTATCCAAATTTATCCCTTTCAGCAATACAGCATCACAATCTTCAAGGCTCTTGCTAGGCCCACTAACTAATACTCTATTTGCCCCGCGATCCAAATGGACCTGAGCAACAGCACGTGTGACAGCTCGGCCAGTACAGTCAATTACCAGATCTACATCTAATTCTTTCCAATTAGGGACTTCCTTCGATGAATCGATAAACTGAATTTCGCGTCCACCGATTACCATACTACCTTCTTGTGCCGATACGGCTTCGTGCCAGCGCTTATAGTTGGTATCAACTTCGAACAGAGCGGCAAGTGTTGCTGCGTCTTTAATATCAGAGATGGACGCGGGAACAAATAGTTGATCCTGTAAAGCTACTCTTAATAATTGTCTGCCAATACGCCCAAATCCAAATATTCCTATTTTGCCCATGGTATAACCTCCATTGAATGATAAATATGAATTCCTTACGAGTACGCCTCAATTTTAGCACATTTTGGTTCCTATCACTCAGGAAGCAATTATTTTGCAGCTATTTTGGCCTGTTCTTCTTTTAATCTTTCGGGGGTAACATTATCTCCGTTCGGGTCAATAATTGTAGAATTCAAGAGCAAGCTGTCTATTGAACCACGAAATATTTGAAGATATTCTTTACGCAGATTGGCTTGTTCTGTTTTTTCAATCTCAGTTAATCCGATTTCTTTCTCTTTTCTTGAAAGTGCATTAATTTTATTTAAAATGGTAAGCATAGTGAACCACTCCTTTTATGTTTGTGTAAAGTTGGTCAATTTTTATTCAGAAGTTTTTAAAATATCATGATCAACGTATCTTTCCCCATTTATTTGGCTAATGACATTTATCGCCACTCTAGCTCCGTCACCAGCGGTGATGATGGCATGGACGCTAACGCCAGCTGCTGTACCTGCCGCCCAAATACCATCCAAACTTGTTTGGCCATTTGTATCAACATCAATGACCGTCTTAATTCGCGGTTCGGTTGCTGGTTTGGTTTTCAAGCCCAAATGTTCCGCAAGCTCTGTTAAAGCTCCTGTTGCAATAATGATATATTTAGCTTCATATTGTCCGATATTGGTTTCAATGCGAAAACCTTCATCTAGTTTAACGATATTTTGAACCTTCTCTTCCTGTAATGCAGCGCCAAATTTAACTGCCTGTTTCATCCCAATATCAATAAGATCAGGGCCGGAAATTGCTTCAATACCATAATAATTCTCAAGCCACGCTCTTTTTGTCATGCTTTTATCATTATGGATGAGTAAAGTATTCTTTCCTGCTTTTGCTGCAAACAATGCTGCACTTGCTCCGGCTGGACCTGCACCAATCACTGCGATATCGTACATATCAACAACTCCTTCGAATGTGTAAATGCAATATATAATATCTTTAAATTAAGATTCTTAGTTATGAGATAATAATATGCTTCATGAAGTGAAAAGTCAAGATGTATTTATTTTTTCGATTTGCCATGTATGGACAAGTAGTAACATCTAGTAACATCTAGGAAACCGTTGTTCCAAGGTGGAATTTCATGGTCCCATTTCGATTAAAAGACTAGCATTTCAGGCACCAACCATCTCAAAAAGCCCAAAAATTCCCCCCATTTACCTCCTTTTAAAGTGCATGTAGACTGGTAGTTAATAGAGTTCTTAAACTCAGATTCTATAGATCAAACACCGGGAGTGAGGACATGGGAAAAGGTAGATTGAACAAAATTGCTACGAAAGCTTTAGCCGGTTTATTACTAGTTTCTTCATTATTTCCCTTTCAGGTATTTGCTGAGGTGCCTTCGAAGAATGTAGAGAATCTGTTAAAGAATCTCTCGGCTGATCAGAGAAAAGCTCTAACGGAAATGAAAGTAGGACGACCGGTGATTTCTCCGGAGATTAACCTCAAAAGTTCGGCATTAACCCATGTTATTATTGAATTTAAGCAAGCTCCTGCTAAGGTAGAAGTTATTAAACAGGCGGTAGGGGGAGTGAGCATCTCACCTGCTGTTGCGCAGAAAGATGCGGAAGATAATCACGATGTCTTTAAACAGTTTTTACAAAAGATGAAACCAAGTACTAAATCTAAACCTGGAATAACGCCATTCATGATTGGAGAAGAAGCGTTGAAAATTACAAGAGAGTATCACCATGCATTCAATGGTGTTGCGATGACTTTGCCAGGTACGGATGTTGAAACTCTATTGAAATCTGGCGTGGTTAACCGAATTTGGAAAGATAATATCGTAAGGCTTGATCCAAAAGAAATGGAAATTGCCTCGGTTCCTAATGGACCGCAACTCCAACAGATAACGGATGATAATCATATCCCGCTTGAAGGAATTGACGTTCTGCATAGCAAAGGAATTAAAGGAAAAGGGGTTAAGGTTGGCGTTCTCGATACGGGAATCGACTATAATCATCCCGATTTAAAGGCTGTTTATAAAGGGTATACGGCCCAACCGAACGTGGATCCAAAGTCTATCGATCCGATAACGGTAAAGGGTTGGGACTTCATCGATAACGATGCCGATCCTATGGAAACAACGTACAATGACTGGGTAGCTGTTGGAAAGCCGAGTGGAGCTACTTACTTTACTTCGCACGGCACTCATGTATCGGGAACGATCGCAGGTCAAGGCACCAACAACGTTGCTTCCCCCGTTCTAGGGGTAGCACCTGATGTTGATCTCTATATGTATAGAGTGTTAGGACCTTATGGAACCGGACCTGAAAGCGGAATTATCGCTGCAATCGATAAATCCGTGCAAGACGGAATGCAAGTCATTAATTTATCCTTGGGAGCTACGTATAATGACCCACTTGCCCCAGAAGCAATCGCTATTAACAACGCGACACTCTCAGGAGTGGTATGTCTTGTAGCTGCAGGGAATTCAGGGCCAAATGAAAGAACAGTTACCGTTCCGGGCACGACAGCATTTGGTATTACGGTAGGAGCAAGCGATTTCTCCATGGCCATTCCTACGGTTTCGGCGAGCGTCTACTCTAGTGTGGTTACGCAGCTTCCTGATATGAAGCTATTAGCCAAAAATTTCAACGATAACCTAGGAGATTTAACAGGAAAGACATTCCCAATCGTATATGCGGGACTGGGTATGAGTGCTGACTTTGAAGGTAAGGACTTTACAGGTAAAGTTGCCCTGATTGCGCGGGGAGAGAATGCCTTGGACGAGAAGGTCGTAAATGCTAGAGCAGCCGGAGCAAAGGCAGTTCTAATGTACAACAATGTGGTTGGAGAAATCCCGCACTATACGGGGCAAGGTCCCAAATTTATCCCGTCATTCCGGTTGACTAAAGCAGATGGGGAATTCTTATTATCGCTTGATCAGCCTACGATAACCTTTGGAGCCGTAAACTCGATTGTGACTGAAGGCAACCACTTGGCAGATTTCAGCGGAAGAGGACCGGTTAATACGAATTATGACATTAAGCCGGACGTTATCGGACCGGGTGTAGCCGTTTACTCCAGCTATCCGGAGTATATCAATAGTCCCGAAGATGGGATAGATTATTCATCCGCCTATGCCCGCATTTCTGGAACCTCCATGGCCACTCCGCATATGGCAGGTATAGCCGCACTTGTTTTGCAGCAAAATAATACTTATACGCCTTTTGATGTGAAAGCTGCATTGATGAATACAGCAGATGCCCTTAATGGAAATTACTCGGTTTATGAAGTGGGTGCAGGTGAAGTTGATGTTACCGAAGCGGTTTTTGCTACTACTTCAATTAAAGTGAAAGCTAAGACTATTAACGAAAAAGATGGCGTATTATCTGAAATTGAAGATCTAACAGGGTCTCTATTTTTTGGAAACCACGCTAAAAGTAAGAACACAGCAGTTGAGGAGAGCCGTAACTTAGTTATCCAAAATAGAAGCGTTAATGATAAACAATATCATATCACGGTTGAATATTTGCCGGCGAAGCCAGGTTTGCCAAATGCTGTGGTAAATGGTGTTACAGTGAATGTACCAAGCACCGTCAGTGTAGCCACTTATCAGATGACCGATCTGATAGCGGGCATTCAGGTTCCAACCAATGCGGCATTAGGCAGATATGAAGGTTATATTCACATTGAAAATGCGGATTCAACGCAAGCCGAAGCGAAATATCGGATTCCTTTTGCTGTTCGCGTGGTTGAACCAGGAATCGAATATATGCAATTGAGTAACCAGGCAATTATTACGAAACCGCCTGAAGTGAGCCACCCTTTTCTAGAAGACCCAGCTAAAATATTGTTTTTCAAATTGAATAGCCCTATACAAAAGATCGATGTGCTCATAACGGATAAGGATGGATATGTAATGGGGAGTGCTAATGGACATTCTGTTAATGCAGTAAATGCCCCGTTAGACCAAGAAATTTATATCTATCCCGTTGGCGGGTGGGTGTTTCCCTTTACTGGAGATCCTTCTCATCCGAGTGTTAGTCCAACTCCAGTAGATTTGCCGGAAGGCGCGTATATGGTTAGGATGATCGCAACGGATGCGAATGGTCTTACTTATACCAAAGAACAAGCATTTGTTGTGGATAATACGCTGCCTGAACTCAATTTCCTAGACAAAGCGCCAGGTGTCTACGAGGTTAGCGATGATATGTATACAGTTGAAAAAATAAACGGTAAAGATCAGAGTGCTCTGTGGGTACATGCCAACGTACATGACGCAGCCCTTGATTCTCTATCATCGTCGAACATCACGCAATCTGCTAATCATCTCTATTATTATGAAAATCAAAACGTCTATCCTGACGGTGAATTCCCTATTCAGCCCAGCGGAGACGTGAAGTTCGGCGTAACGCCGGATGATATTAAGGATCACCCTTTAACGTTAAACTTGTTCCCAGTTGACATGGCTACAAACGCACGCCTTGTTAGAGATTTTCACCACTATGGGTTTATCAAAGCAGGCTCAGCTTATGTCGTACCACAATATAATAAGAAAAAAGTATATTTGGGTGACGAGATTACTATGACCTTAAACTTAAACAACGTCGAGAAGCTTATCTCTGGCACTTATACGGTGGATTATTATAAGCATTTTGAGTTTGTAGATGTTAAGGTAAACCCTGCTTTTAAAGCGATGGCTGCCCAAAAAGGCCTTAAGGTGAAAGTGGATGACGCGGTCGTAAGTGATCACGATGTGTACACCGAATCCAAAAAGATGGTGAAAGTTGGGGCCTCAATAACAGGAAACAATTTTCACGGGTTTGATGGAGACAGTGCCTTCCTTGATGTTACTTTTAGATTGACTGATGATAAGTGGTATTTGGAAAAAGATACGATGAATATCGAACAAAATATCGAAGAGTTTTTCTACATGAAAGATGGGGAAACGCTACAAACGAAAGCGCCTGTTTTTAACCAAATCAATGGATTTGATATTATTCCGAAACATTCGACTATCGCATCAGTTACGTGGGCCGAAGCATTTATGGATGAAAATAGCTATTTGGATTGGAATAAGGATTTATCTAAGATCGGATCCAAAGCATATGCGAAGGCAGCGGATGGAAAAACGTATGCGGGAATCATCGATAACAGCGGCGTTTTCTACATTTACGATCTCCCTGTTTCAGAACAGGCTTACGATATCATTGTAGAGGTTCCGGGGCATCTGAAAAGTAAATTAACGGTACAATTGAGTAAAATGGAAGATGGAGAGCTTATAGGGACAGATCCATGGCTTTCGCCTAATCAGCCGCTCAGTTACGCCGGAGATGTGAATGGTGACAAGATGATCGACATTGAAGATCTCAAGAAAGCGGCCAACGCTTACGGAAAATCCTCTAAGATAGAGGATCTGAATCAAGATGGAATCGTGGATGAGAAGGATATTAGTTTCATCGAAAAGAACTTCCTACGAATAGATCCGGATGCCAAGGGTAAACCGAAAGAGAAAGACGGGAAAAAAGGATTGGCTTATTACTTGCATGAACTAGGTCTTGAGCCAATGAATTAACAGCACAAACAAAAAAAGGAGCTTTTCCACTGAATCTGTGGCAAAGTTCCTTTTTTGCATAAAGCTAATTCTCATGATTGATCAAAACAAGAGCTATTTCCATAGCTTTATCATGCTGATTTGTCTTCGAATAGTAATTGAATAACTCTTTCTCGGACCGTTGGATCAGATACGTATACCCGTATTCTCTAAATTTAGGTAATGCTTGATCACTTAAATAATGATGATACTCTGCATCTTGTTTTTTGATCATAAATAGAATGAGGTTAAAGAGGAGTATATATAAGGATTCCTTGATTCCTTTAGCGATAGCTAATCCATCTTGAGTCATTTTTATTAATTCATCTCGGGAAAATAATTCTCCATCCAGGCAGCTTCTAATATATCCCTCTAAAGAAAGTAGGTAAGGGGCTGACTTTATTTCTTTAAGACTCATGGATTGCTGATAATACCTGCTGGCAGACTCATAGTCTTTCCTTCTTAGGTATTCAAAGGCCAAATTATGCAGGACTCTTGCCTTTCGAGTAGGCATTACAGATATCACAGCTTAGAAGCAGTTTCTCAAAGCGTCTTATGGTTTCCTTAAAATCTCGGTTTTTATCATCTTTGACCTGGATCAGCATGAGCATTTCAGCATCAATAACTCTTAAAAAGCTATTAATACTTTTGAAAAAAACCAAGGATTTCTCTGCATAATAGTACGCCATTATCGGTGATTGGACGGTGTGATAGGCAACTGCTAAATGATAGTAATACTCGTGGTTATTGTAATCCTCATAGACGATGGCATTTAACGTATCTATGGCCTTAAAGTAATCCTGTTTAGTCATATAGTACATCCCTAATACATGCTTGAATAAATTGGTTTCATAAAGGGGGAGCTGATGTGCAACCTTATTGATTTGCTTAATAATCTTAAAAGCATTTACCGGTTGACTATGCATGAGGTAATATCTGGCTTTTAATAAGGAGTAGAGTGCTTTGTAATCAGAGAGTTGGACCAGGTGTTCATGTTCAAGTTCGTTGTTCAACTTATCCATATCCTCAAATAGCTGCTCAATAATTACATCATGCCAATGAAGGAGGCGGGTTCGGATATTTTTGAGGCGAATGGCCTCTTGTTCTATATTAATATCTAGGCGTTTAGATAGGAGAGTAATGATCTCAGGCGCATATTCGGTCGAGCCTCGTTCTATTTTACTAATATGTGTATCGGAACAAATACCTCGACCCAATTGCTCTTGTGTTAATTGGGCTTTTTCTCGATAAAATTTGATGATTTTACCTTCATACATACAAAATCCCCCTAAGTGCCTATGGAGTTTTCATTCATTCATTCATTCATTCATTATCAACCATTGTATAATAAAAACGAAGAAGAGGCATCTCTTTGGAAGGTTGGGAGGTAAGATGTACCAAGGGACATCCGAACATATGAAAAAGATCCTTCTCCCTTTATGTCATTTTATATCGAATTATCGTATATTTTGAATATTTTCATTGTATAAAAAATCCATTAAAAGTATAATTTCTTTAATGGATTTTTCCATTTGACTAGACATTCTTTTCAAACAAAGGGGAGGAAATGAAAATGAAAAATTGGAAGAATTGGGTACTTATGACACTGGTTTTGGCAGCTATGGTGTATTCATCCGTTGTATCAATACCTTGGGGGCCTTAATCCCAAAAAAGGAGCTAGGAGAAACCTAGTTCCTTTCACTTTTATATAAAGGAATGAACATGAATATATATGATTTACTTTATACTTGCAGGCCTTCTACTTTGTATAATCCTGAGACGCAATTTATTGACAATTGTTGATTCCTTTGCAGCTTTCAGAATGCCTTATTTACTGATCGGTACCTTTGCGTTTCAAATTTTTATTTATTGGTTGAGTCATAGA
Organism: Paenibacillus sp. Soil724D2; assembly: GCF_001427935.1. Classification (NCBI taxonomy): domain Bacteria; kingdom Bacillati; phylum Bacillota; class Bacilli; order Caryophanales; family Paenibacillaceae; genus Paenibacillus; species Paenibacillus sp. Soil724D2. The sequence goes on along the minus strand of NZ_LMRY01000005.1, from coordinate 18,561 downwards.
ACGGGGCGCGATTATCCTATTCTACTTGAACTCTCATTTGCTATAATGATCGTAGGCTTATGGATGAACAGGCATTTACCAGGAGTTATTTTTATATGTTTTGGGGCTGTGCTTAATTTATTAACAATTAGTATACACGGTGGTTTAATGCCAGTATCTGAAAAAGCTCTGATGATGTCTGGGTATAAGGGTTCTGCTTTTGATACAGACGATCCCCGACATCAACTAATGAATACATCTAATTTTTGGTGGTTGGGAGATTGGATTCCATTCTTCAAACATGTGATAAGTATAGGAGATGTTTTTGTAGGTATCGGTTTTATTCGATTTCTATTAGGAACCACTTCAAAGAGGGAGTAGCATGAAGGATAAAAATCTATACACTCTGATATTATTCTTAACTGGAATTTACACTACATATGTTTGTATAGAATTTCTTCAATCTAATAGAGATTGGGAATCTATAATTCTTATTTGCGTCTTTACAATAATTGTTGATATATTTCCAATTAAAATGCCTAATGGACTACTTTTGTATAATGGTTCAACGTTAGGAATTCTTTATTTAATGTATTCTATGGGAATCTCAGCAAGTACGGTTCCTATCCTTGTAAGTGCGATAATGTTTTTTTTGTTAGCCACCAAACCATTTTATAAGATTAATTGGTATCGGTTATTTTCAACGTTAGGCATGTATTTTATTAGTATGGTGTGTGCAGCAGCGATTCTGCCGTTTACAAACCAACTGACGCTGATCGTTCAAGTTATTTGTATTACCTTTGTCTTTGATAACGTTAACTTAATAATACGTGCGGGAATCATGAAATTTGTTAACAAAGCTCCTTTTTTTAATAAGGTATCAATTATTAAGATTATTAGAGTGCAAGTTTCTTTATCAGTTGTTTCAATATTGTTATATCATCTTCTGAAACAAACAAATTTGAGTGATCTATTTACCGAGGTTATCATTGCAGCTTTTCTTTTGCTTTTGATTAACTTCCTAATCTCAGCCTATAACAAGCATATTGATAAAATTGAGGAAAGCAAACAACGATATAAGTCTTTATTTGACCGTAATCCAGATATTGTATTCACACTGGATCTATCAGGTAAAATTACGAGTATTAACCCGATGTTAGAAAAAATACTTGGCTATTCCCCAGAGTCTATAATGGACGTTAATTTATTCAAGTATGCGATTTCTACAGGGAAACAAGAAGTGATACGTCATATAGAACAGGCGCTGCTGGGAAATCCACAACAATTTACAATGGGCTTTTTAACGAAAGAGGGTACAAGCTGTGATTTGTTCATAACTTGTGGTCCGACGGTAGTGAATGATCAAATTGTTGGGGTCTATGGAATTGCTAAGGATATTACCGAGCAGAAGCAAGCCGAACAGATTATTCATAGAATGGCTTACTTTGATGAAATTACTGGGCTCCCGAACCGCAGCAACTTCCAGGAATGTATGGCGAAAACATTGGAAAAAGCTCATAACAACTCCATAGCCGGATTGATGTTTCTTGACCTAGATAAATTTAAACACGTAAATGATACGCTGGGGCATCATACAGGTGATCTTCTATTAGTTGATGTATCCAAACGCATTCTCCAATCTGTTCCGGAAGGATCTATCGTATCTAGGCTGGGGGGCGATGAATTTACGATTATTTTTCCGAATCTAAGTCATGCAGAAGAGGTCATACCAGTTGCCGATACGATCTTACAAGCATTAGCTGAACCTTTTTATTTGAATAAAAGAGAATTATATATAACGACCAGTATAGGGATTTGTATATATCCTGAACATGGGACCGATGTGGAAACGCTGATCAGAAATGCAGATGCCTCCATGTATCGGGCCAAAGAATCCGGTGGAAACACCTACAGCGTATATTCGAAAAGTATTCAAGAGCTTAATGAAGCCAAGCACAAGATACATTCTAATTTGCACAAAGCGATTGAGCGCGAAGAGTTTTATTTACATTTTCAACCGAAAATCGATTTGACTACTGATAAAATTAACGGTGTAGAGGCACTCATTCGATGGAAAAATCAAGAATTGGGACAAATGTCACCTGTTCAGTTCATTCCGATCGCTGAGGAGAGTGGATTGATCCTGCCCATCGGGGAATGGGTGTTAAGTACAGCGTGTAAGCAGAATAAAGCATGGCAGGATGCAGGTTTTCCTCCTATCGTTATGTCGGTTAATCTTTCCTCCATTCAATTGCAAAATGAGCATTTAGTCCGAACGATTGGGCAAATTTTGCGGGAAACGGAGCTAGATCCTCAGTGGCTTGAGATTGAGATTACGGAGAGCATGCTGCTGCAGAATACCCAACATACGATGAAGGTGCTTGAAGAAATTAAAGAGCTAGGTATATCTATTTCCATCGATGATTTTGGAGTGGGTTACTCTTCGCTTAGCTATTTGAAGCATTTTTCATTTGATTATTTGAAAATGGACAAGTCTTTTATTGATAACTTAAACATGTCTCCAAAAGATGAATTGATCATAAGCGGTATTATCAAATTGGCGCATAGCTTAAACATGAAAGTAATCGCCGAAGGCGTCGAATCGAGTGAACAGCTTTCTTACTTGCGTGAGCAAGGTTGTGATGGCGTTCAAGGGTATTTGATAAGCAGACCGATATCTGCCGATGAGTTTATTGAGCGGGTATGGTCTCTGAAAAGTGAATATTGATTTGATTTGATTAAACCCTGCAAAATCTTGAATTTTGTCCATAACGAACTAGGAATTCCTTTAATAAATATCTAGATTTTATATAAGATTTAAACCACCGTCTGTATCACAATTCAATGTGAATGGACGGTTTTTCTTGTTCTAATCTCTATTATTAATATGATAAACTAGCCTTACAAAGTTACCTTCCGGAGGAATTATGAACTATCTAGCAAGAAAGCTGGAGCTCGCGCTGAAAGAAATTACTCCAACAAGGCAAGATGGACAACAACCTGGAATATTCCTTGTACAACCCGCATATCCATAATCAAAAGCATAAATAGCAGGCAAAGGTGCCTTAGGTCCAAGAACGACGCGTCGTTCTCTGCACCTGGGCACCTTTTTGTTTTCATTCATTCAGGCGAAGAGGTGAAAGGAGTGAAACAACAATCAATTCGAGCCATTCCGCTCGCAGTTAGGATCATCCCTAATGTGGATGCCGGCTTGGCACTTCAATTGGAATTGAAGCCAGGCATTCGCAGCCTCGGTCTGTTAACGTCCAGCATCGATGATGTGGGTTACACCGCTATTGATGAAGCAACGAAGAATGCAGCAGTCGAAGTGGTATATGCTCGTTCATTTTATGCGGGATCAGGTCATGCTTCTGGACCGCTATCAGGAGAATTTATAGGGATCATAGGCGGTGCATCGCCCGCCGAAGTGAGGAGCGGGCTTGATGCGGCTATCCAGGTGATGGAGACTGGGGCTTGTTTTTACTCCCTCAACGACGAGGGAACGCATGCTTACTATGCTCATGTAGTCTCCAGAACCGGTTCTTATCTGTCTACATTGGCGGAAATTCAAGAAGGAGAGCCTCTTGCCTATTTGATTGCTCCGCCACTCGAAGCCGTTTTCGCACTCGATGCCGCACTGAAGGCGGCCGATGTACGCATGTGCAAGTTTTATGGTCCGCCGACGGAGACGAACTTTGCGGGAGGATTATTGACAGGCAGTCAATCTGCTTGTACGGCAGCAGCAGAAGCGTTCGCGGAGGCCGTTCGAAGCATTGCTCGAGAGCCTAAGAAAATAGGGTAACAAGAAGCGGGTGTTTATAAATGGATGGAAGATTGATGTCTTTGGGCATGATCGAAACTTACGGTCTGCCCGCATTAATTGCAGCCGCAGATGCTGCAGCCAAAACCGCAGATGTGAAGGTAACAACTTATGAAAAAGTGGATGCCGGCATCGTAACGATCTATATTTTGGGCGATGTTGCAGCGGTCAAAGCTGCCGTGGATGCAGGTGCGGCAAAAGCGAAGAGAGTAGGCAAGCTGTTATCCACACACGTTATACCGCGACCTGATCCTTCCGTACACGCGATGATTCAGGAGGCTTGGTCCAAAAACGAGCCGAAAGATTCGCCGAAGGTGGAGCTCATTAAGGCGCCAGCAATGCACGAAAAGAGCGAACCGAATTGGAGCAAAATGACCGTAGCACAACTCAGAGAGCTTGCGCATAATACGCCTCGATTCCCCATAACCGGTCGGGATATCCAATTGGTTAGCAAGGCCGAATTGGTCAGGCTTTTCACGGCGATGAACACTGAAGGGGGAGATCCAGTGTCATGAAGCTGGATAGTGATTTACAAGCGATCCAGGAGGTCCGCCATTTCCTTCAAGAGGCGAAGGCGGCACAAAAACAACTGGAGAAAATGACGCAATCGCAAATTGACTCCATCGTAGCCGCCATGGCTCAAGCGGCGGAGTCGGAAGCGGAGCTGCTGGGAGCAATGGCCGTAGAAGAGACAGGCTTCGGAAAAGTTGCCGATAAAAAAGCGAAAAATCTCTTCGTTGCGAGAGAAGTCTACTCGGCGATCAAGGATATGCAAACGGTCGGTATCATCCATAAAGATGATGTGAAGCAAGTCTGGGAAATCGCTCAACCGGTAGGTATCGTTGCTGCGATTATACCTTCAACGAACCCGACATCGACCGTTTTGTTCAAATGCATGATCGCACTTAAATCAAGAAACGCCATCGTGATCAGTCCGCATCCATCAGCTCTGCACTGCTCACAGAAGTCGGCAGCCGTCATGCGTGCTGCGGCTGAGAAGGCAGGAGCCCCTCCTGGGCTGATTCATTGTCTATCGTTTCCGTCCCTTGAGGCAAGCGGCGAACTGATGAAGCATAAACTGACCGATCTCATCTTGGCAACGGGCGGAACCGCAATGGTTAAGGCCGCTTACAGCTCCGGCAAGCCCGCCTACGGTGTCGGTCCCGGCAACGTTCCGGTTTATATACATCAGAGTGCGAATATCCCACGAGCTGTGAGTCTGATTTTGCAAAGTAAAACGTTTGACTACGGAACGATTTGCGCTTCGGAACAAGCGCTTGTCGTCGATCAAGCGGTTAAAGATGAGCTGGTCGCGGAGTTGAAGCGGCAAGGGGCTCACTTTTTGAACACGGAGGAAAAAGAAAAGGTCGGCTCGATCCTCACCATTGGAAAAGGGATGAACCCGAATGTGGTTGGCCGTTCTCCGCAAGTGATTGCGGGTAAGGCTGGCATAATCGTTCCGGAGAATGCAAGGGTACTGGTCGCTGAAGAGTCGGAGGTAGGACATGCGTATCCATTCTCCATGGAGAAACTCAGTCCTGTGCTTGCTTTATATACCGTGAGTGACTGGCAAGAAGGCTGCCAACGCTGCGTCGAACTATTGGAACTCGGAGGACTTGGGCATACCCTCGGCATTCACGGTGAGGACTTGTCGATCATTGAGGCGTTCGGGCTGGAGAAACCAGCATCGCGCATTGTGGTGAATACAGGCACGACGTTTGGGGGGATTGGTGCAACGACAGGGATTATGCCATCGATGACGCTGGGTTGTGGTTCCTATGGCAACAACATCACATCCGATAATATTGGTCCGCAGCATTTGCTGAATATTAAACGTGTTGCCTTTGGCATTAAAGAGATGAGGGCAGAGCCCGATACGAACCGTGTTCTAGCGCTAGTAGCGGAGAGTTTGGAAAGCTCTAATAAACTTGGTATTACGCGCGATGAAGTTGCGCAGATCATTAAAAGCGTACTTTCCGAAATGCAATTGCATACATAACAGAGGAGGAAATTCAAATGGCCGGAGAAATGGCAGCTTTAGGTTTAGTGGAAACGAAAGGCTTGGTAGGTTCAATTGAAGCGGCAGACGCCATGGTCAAGGCAGCGAATGTGAGATTGGTCGGTAAAGTTCATGTTGGCGGAGGACTGGTCACGGTCATGGTCAGAGGAGATGTTGGGGCTGTAAAGGCGGCCACGGATGCAGGGGCTGCAGCTGCGGAAAAAGTGGGAGAGCTTGTTTCTGTTCACGTCATTCCCCGTCCGCATTCCGACATTGAGTTCATTCTTCCTAAGCTCGAAGGTTAAATACGTCTATGACGCTTATTACGGAAACGCATCTGCGTACGCAACTGGTAAAGGGTCTGCCGAATCCGTTTCCGATAACGGACGGAGATAAGCTGACACCGGCAGCCGCCGACTTTTTGAAAGATAGGGGAATCGCTTTGCGGCGCACGGCCCCTTCGGAGTCAACAATCCTTCCCGGAAGCGAGGATATTGGGCTCAAGCTCATTCCAGTCGGCGTTTCGAACCGGCATGTTCACCTTTCTCCCGAGCATGTTGAAGCGTTGTTCGGCGCTAGTTACTCGTTAACTCCACTCCGTGAGCTGTCTCAAAAAGGTCAGTTCGCTGCGCGCGAAACCGTGACATTGGTTGGTAAGAAGGGAATCATCCAACATGTCCGCATCCTGGGCCCATCACGTGGAGCGACCCAGGTGGAGATCTCGCGTACAGACGGATTTGAGCTGGGCGTTCATCCTCCGGTCCGATTATCCGGTGATATCCAAGGTACACCAAGTATTACACTCGTCGGTGCGAGCGGAACGGTCGTTTTGCAGCAGGGACTGATCATTGCCAAAAATCATGTGCACATGTCTCCAGAAGATGCCCATATCTTTCAGGTCAACGAAGGAGATCGCCTCATTGTCCAAGCCATGGGGGAGCGGCCGATTATTTTTGCTGATACGATCGTGAGGGTTAGCGCGCATTTTTCGCTGGATTTTCATATCGACTTGGATGAAGCGAATGCTGCCCATTTGAATACAGGGGATAAGGTTCAGATGATCGGCAAAAACGGTGAAATCACGCGTGCCGAAAGGAGGCAGCTCTAGGTGGAGATCAAGCGAATGGTCGAATCTATTGTTCGTGAGCTCATTGACTCTTTGGAGAAGCAAGCGGTCAAGCGACCTAAAGTGCTTTACATTTTCTACGACAGTACGGCTCATGAGGCTTTTACCGATCATTTTATATGGTTAAATAATCACCAGGTTAATCATGATATTTTGTTCCTGGATGGCGAGGCTTCTTCTTGGCTGGGGAAGCACCAAATTGAATGCGGTGGTCGCGGAAAAACGATTGCATCTGACGAATTCGCCCCGTCTCCTCTAGAGGTGCCTCTCGAATATGAGGGCATTGTGATCCCAGAAATTGATCTAGATAATGCGGCAAGGGCCGCTCTTGGCATGAAAGGGACCATCATATCGGAGATCATCTTTTCTACGTTGGTTCAGAATAAATTTGTACTCATTGGTGATGATATCTCCGGGTTGAAGCGGGCTGACCGACGAACGCTCAAGACAATAACATTGCCTAAGCCTTATGTGAATCTTTTTGATTATTACAAAATGGAGTTGCAAATGTATGGTGTTGAATTTGGTCCATTGAAGCAGCTGGCTGAAATGGTTGTGAATAAAATCCATCCAAACTCAGAGACAGAAATCACTGAACCCAACATCTCCATAAAAAAAGACGAGCGAACCGAGGATAGCGGGCACATCGTTTATGAAGGAAGGCTCATCTCAGCGGATTGGGTGGCGCGGGAATCCAAGAGTAAACCTCTTCGCTCACTGCGAGTTGGCAAGAGAACGATCATATCTTCACTAGCCCAAGACATGCTGAAGGAGAAGGGCATCACGATCGAATATGCGGCTGAAGGGTGAGGTCCTATGTTTTTAGGGAAAGTAATCGGCAGTGTATGGGCTACGCAAAAAGAAGTGGGCATGGACAATTTGAAATTGTTAGTGATCCAGCCGATGGATTTCAAAGACAGCGAAGCGGGCACTCCGATCATTGCCGCAGACCGTATTGGAGCCGGTGTTGGCGAGAATGTGATCGTCTCCAGAGGGAGTCCGGCCCGAACCTTGTTCACGGATAAAATGGTTCCTATCGATGCAATGATTGTAGGCATTGTAGATAGCTATGAGGTCGCTCAAGAAACCGAGGAGGATGTATGGAAGAGCAGAAACAGAGAGTGATTCAGGAATATGTGCCCGGCAAACAACTGACACTGGCTCATGTGATTGCCAATCCTGACCCGGTTTTGTATACGAAGCTTGGCATTGAGGAGAGGAATGCGATCGGGATTTTAACGCTTACCCCCACGGAAACGGCGATCATTGCCGCTGACATTGCAACCAAAGCGGCCAATGTAGGCATTGGTTATCTGGATCGGTTCACTGGTTCGCTCGTACTCACGGGAGAAGTAGCTGCTGTGGAAATGGCGATTGAGGCTGTGAATGTTTTTTTGCAGGATAAGCTGAAATTTGCGACTGCACCGATAACGAGGTCTTGAATTTATGAAAAAAGTGATGCTGATCGGCGCTGTCGGTGCTGGGAAATCAACGTTAATTAAAGCCTTGTTCGGGGAATCGGAGCCGGCGACCAAAACCCAAAGTCTCATCTATCGGGACTGGATCATTGATACACCGGGTGAATACAGCGAAAATCCACTGTATTATCGCTCGCTAATAGCGACCTCTCATGAGACTGCGGCTGTTGTGCTTGTGCAGGATGCTGCCCGGTACAGAAACTATTTTCCTCCCGGATTTGAACAGGGGTTTCCTGTATTAACGATTGGGGTTGTAACGAAGATTGATCACCTGAAGGCAGACATTGATCGAGCCATAACCCTTCTAAGACAGTCATTGCCAGAAGGCGAAATCTTTTTGACATCGGCTGCATCCACAGTAGGAATTCAACGGCTGAAGGAAAGACTTATGGAGATTGTGCAGGAGTAAATTTACAACGTGATGAGGGATTCATGTGGTGCCGATTATGGAATTGTGCAGGAATTATACGATTTTAAGCGAGGAAGAAGCCCAGACGATCAAGGAGATGGCCGCTCAGCTTCAATTGATAGCCGATGTATCGGAATCGGATGTATTTATTGACTGCCCCCTCGCAGACAAGGGTTCAGCGCTTGTGGTTGCCGAGGCACACCCATCATCAGCCCCATCCCTCTATAAGACATCCGTCGTCGGACAATATGCTTTTGCGCAAAATGAGCCTGCCGTGATGTTTTGTTTGCTTTCCGGGCAATCAGTGATTGGATCGAGAGGCATTTCGCAGGAACAGATTGCCATTCAACAAAACGTCGTGCCGATTCGCTCAAAAAGCGGCAATGTCATTGGCGCATTGATCATGGAAAAGGACATTTCCGAAAAGCTCGAGCAGGAGAAAAATGTGACGAGATTAATGGAGACGACCGAACAGCTGAGCGAAACGCTTCTTACTGTGGCGATGTCTCAAGGCAGTATGCAGTCGCTTATGCACGAAGGCATCGTTTTATTTGATGACAAAGAGTGTGTGACCTATACCAATCCCCGAGCAGCTGAAATGTTGAAGGAAATCGGTCATGTCGGCGTGATTAACGGGTACCCGATTGCCCAGTTGTTTTATGGCAGATTGGAAGGGAGCCCTCTCATTGGCCACAAAGGACTCATCCATCAGGAGCTTCAAATCGGGCATGTTTCTTTTGATCTGAAAGCCATGTCTATCTACCGGGATCAGCGGGAGGTAGGCGGCATTATTCTCATTCGCGACATCTCGGATATTAAAGAAAAAGAAAAGCAGCTAGTGATCAAATCCGCAGTTATTAAAGAAATTCATCATCGAGTGAAAAATAATTTGCAGACCGTATCCAGTCTACTCCGCTTACAGATGCGAAGAACCAAGCTCGAAGAGGTGGAGAGAGTCTATCGCGATAGTATCAACCGCATTAACAGCATTGCCGTTATTCATGAAATGCTTGCCTTTGAAGGACTAGAAACAATCCTCTTCAACGATGTGGTGGACCGTATTACGAAGAACATTATTTCATCCTCTTCCAAACCGGATCAGAATATTAACCCTAAAATCGATGGGGATGAGCTTATTTTACAGTCTGACGTTGCCACGACGCTTGCACTTGTTGTCAATGAGCTTGTGCAGAATTGCGTGCTGCATGCTTTTGGGGAGAGACGTACAGGGGAAATCGAGGTTTCCCTGCAATGTAATGGCACTATCGTCTGTGTCCGTGTATCTGACAATGGCGTCGGATTCCAGGCGGCAAACCATTCAGACAGGAAGGGTCATCTTGGCTTGAAAATAACAGAGACACTTGTGGAGGAAAATCTCAGCGGTGTCATTCATATAACTTCGGATGAACGGGGTACGGACGTTCAAATCACTTTTCCGCTTTCCAAAGCGCAGTACAAGGAGGACGAATAGCCATGAAAAATGCCATCGTTGTTGTGGATGATGATCCAATCATTCGCATGGATATTCGCGAGATGCTGGAAGAGGGCGGATATTGGGTCGCGGGAGAAGCCAAAAATGGCGAGGAAGCGGTAGAGCTCGTTGCCAGATTAAAACCGGACCTAGCCATCATGGATATTAAAATGCCGGTCATGAACGGCATCAAGGCGTCTCAAATTATACGCAAGCTGCAGCAGGATACATCGGTTTTACTCCTTACGGCATACAGCCAGAAGGAATTGGTGAAGGATGCTCGCGAGGCTGGTGTCGCTGCTTTCTTAGTCAAACCGGTGTCGGAGGAAGACTTGCTGCCCGCTGTGGAGATTGCCTTAAGTCAAAAAGAAAAGATGGATTCACTGAAACAAGACATCAAGCAGCTAAAGCAATCCATCGAAGAGCGCAAAGTGATCGAAAAAGCGAAAGGCATCGTGATGCAGGAATACTTCTTAAATGAGGAAGAAGCTTACAAGAAAATGCGTGAAGCAAGCATGACTACTCGTATTCCTCTTGCGAAGCTGGCGGCGTGCATGCTCACGGAGGGTTTGGAATCATTAACTAGTGCGGCACAGGACGGGTGATTGGGGCATGCAAAACCAGTGGATCACAAGTGTCGGCCTAGATATCGGAACGAGCACGACCAAGATGGTGATTAGCCGTTTGAAATTAGTACGCTCGTCGGGTGCTCTCAGCTTGCCTCGATTTGAGATTGCGGAGCGGGAATTGCTATATGCAAGTCCAATTTACAGCACTCCTCTTAAGAACGGCGATGAAATCAATGCGGAGCTCATATGGGAAATCGTGAACAAAGAGTACGAGCAGGCAGGAATTCGTCCAGCGGATTTGAAATCCGGTGCCGTTATCATTACCGGAGAAACGGCGAATAAAACGAACGCGAGACAAATTCTGCATCTGCTCGCCGAGCGCTCGGGCGATTTCGTGGTGGCAACCGCAGGTGCTGATCTAGAAGGGCTGCTTGCCGGCAAAGGCGCCGGTGCGGAGCGCCGATCGATGCAGATTCGAGGCGCAGTCGCCAATATCGATATCGGCGGGGGTACAGCGAATGCGGCTATTTTTCAAAGAGGCAAGATGGTTGGAACGGTCACCTTTCACGTTGGTGGCAGGCTCATCCAACTAGACTCAAATGGAGTGGTTATAGACGTATCGCCGTCGATTCGACCATGGCTGAGGACGAGCGGATACAACATTAAGGCTGGCGACACGGTTAGCTTTACTCTCATAAAAGAAATCTGCATGGGAATGTGCCACTGCATGATGGATTATTTAGCTGGGCAGATCATTCCTGAGCATGATGAGTCACTTCGTTCCTTGCTGAACGGCGAGCCGCTTGTGTCAATGCCTCCCATTGGAGAATGGATGGTATCCGGAGGCATCGGCCTGTTGATGGAGGCGAAGAAACCGGAAAGCATGGCCGATGTGGCGGTCCATCATGATATCGGCCCTTTGCTAGCGCATACTTGGAAGGAATTATCGGCCCAATATCCGATCCGACTCATTCAAGCGGATCAAACGGTCAGAGCAACCGTCATCGGTGCCGGGATGCAGAGTACGGAAATCAGCGGCGCTACGGTGCATTTGGATGCATCGCTGCTGCCGATTCGCAATCTGCCTGTATTGGGGCTTGATGTATCCTCGCAGATGCTTGAACAAACTGGGCTGCTTGCAGATGTGCTAGATGCGATCATGAAAAGCGGCGCAAACCTTTTTGATCGGGATCAGTCACCTCCGTTCGGACTGGCCTTGTCAGGAATGAATGACCTTACGTATACATCGCTTCAGCACTTAGCGGATCGGCTGCATGCAAGTTTTGTTCAACATTTTCCTGCTAGTGAAGCTATGGTAGTCATCTGTGAAACGGATATCGCGAAGGCGCTCGGCCAATCCTTGGCTAAGCGCTGCGGGCAACGTCCGAAAGTTATTTGCATCGATCAAATTTGTGTGGTGCATGGGGATTATATCGATTTGGGCGAGCCGATTTCTGGGATCATGATTCCAGTGGTGGTTAAAACGTTGGCCTTTCGGGGCAGAGCGGAGGGGATAAGTCAGTGAACCTAAAGACTACGTTGCTTGGTACAACTTTTCAGTTTAAAGATTTAAAGGAAGTCATGGCGAAGGCTAACGAGGAGAAATCAGGCGATCAGTTGGCTGGCATCTCCGCACAGGATGCGAAGGAGAGGATTGCCGCCAAGCTGGTTCTGTCCGATTTGACGCTGGCAGATATCCGTAATCATCCGCTTCTGCCGCCAGAAATCGATGAAGTGTCGCGGGTAATCGAAGACGGGATGAACGAAAAGATCTACACCGAGGTTCGCAATTGGACAGTGGCTGAGCTGCGGGAGTATTTGCTGCGGCAAGAAACGGGAAATGATGAAATTCGCAGACTTTCCCGCGGCTTAACGAGTGAGATGGTGGCTGCTGCCGCCAAATTAATGAGCAACCTTGATCTGGTGCAAGCCGCATCCAAAATGGAAGTCACTACACATTGCAACATTACGATTGGCCAAAAGGGAGTGCTGTCCGGCCGGGCCCAACCCAATCATCCTACGGACAATATTCAGGGGATTAAGGCCGCTTTATTTGAAGCTTTAAGCTATGGGATCGGGGATGCGGTTATCGGTATCAATCCGGTTATTGATTCAGCGGATAGCGTCAAGAATATTTTGCTGGTCACCAAAGAAGTGATGGAGAAGTGGCAGATTCCGACGCAGAATTGTGTCCTAGCACATATCAAAACCCAGATGCGCGCTATTCGCCAAGGCGCTCCTGCGGACATGGTGTTTCAAAGCTTGGCCGGCACGGAGGACGGGAATAAAGCGTTCGGCATCGATGTTGCGCTGCTTGATGAAGCCGATGAGCTCATTGCCAGGGAAGGCACAGGGACAGGGCCGAATCTGTGGTATTTTGAAACGGGCCAAGGCTCCGAGTTGTCTGCCGAAGCGCATCACGGTATCGACCAGGTCACGCTCGAGTCTCGCTGTTATGGCCTTGCCCGAAAATATAAGCCGTTTATCGTCAACACGGTGGTGGGCTTCATCGGACCTGAGTATTTATATGATAGCAAGCAGGTCATTCGGGCCGGTTTGGAAGACCATTTCATGGGGAAGCTTCAGCAGCTGCCGATGGGTGTGGATGTTTGCTACACCAACCATATGAAGGCAGATCAGAACGATATGGATAATTTGGCGGTGCTGCTTTCCGCTGCAGGCGTCAATTATCTGATCGGTGTAGCCATGGCAGATGACTGCATGCTCAATTACCAATCTACCAGCTACCACGATATCGCCACTTTGAGGGAATTGATGAGATTGCGCCCGGCCCCTGCTTTTGAACAATGGCTGGTGAAAATGGGGATCATGGAGAACGGCCGATTAACACCGTTGGCGGGAGATCCGACCCTTTTTATGTAACTTAGATGCTGCTTACGAAGCCAGTTTTGCTAAAGCAAAACGCTAAGGAGGAAACGACATGAACAAAGCTGTCCCCATGGATCAGCTTGTCGATATGGTGATGGCAGAGCTTGAGAAGAAGCTGTCTACATCAACAGCTGCTGATAATCCGGTGCTTACTCGCTCTAAGGACCCTGATCTGGTTAACGAGGAAACGCAGCGATCTACCCGAGTAGAAGTGATGTCGGAAATGATCCCGTCCCCCGAATTAGACACATTCACCTCTAAAGTACCAGCCCCCAAATGGGAGGAAGGGATGAATGAGCTGCTTGCCAGCACACCGGCGCGAATAGGCGTATGGCGTACGGGAACGAGGGCGCTCACCAAAGAGGTGCTTAAATTTCGCCGTGACCATGCCGCTGCTGTTGATTCCATCTATGGGGAAGCAAGTCAGAAGCTTTTGGACGAATTCGGTTTGTTTACGGTAGAAACTCGGTACGAGAATACGGAAAACTATTTAAAACGTCCCGATATGGGACGAATTATCACCGAACAAGGAATCGCGGTCATTCAGAAAAGGTGCAAGATGAAGCCGCAGGTACAGATTGTCGTTTCGGATGGACTTAGCGCCAATGCGGTAGATGCCAATTTGGGCGATGTGTATCCTTCGCTGCTTGATTCGCTTAGTGCTTATGGGTTATCCACAGGTACTCCATTTTTCGTCCGTGGCGGCAGGGTCGCTGTCATGGATCACATCGGCGAAATTGTGCAGCCGGAAGTGCTTGTGCTTTTGATCGGGGAAAGGCCTGGACTTGTTTCGTCGAAATCGCTAAGTGCTTACATCTGCTACAAACCGCGTAAAGGCACGGTAGAGAGCGACCGCACGGTGATTTCCAATATTCATCGCGGAGGTACCCCTCCACTTGAAGGCGGTGCGCATATCGGCACCATCGTGAATAAAATGCTTGAGCAAAAGACAAGCGGCGTCAACTTGGAAATCTAACCGCTTTTCCTTGAGAATGCGCTTCGTTCAGAAGCTTTTCTATATGATGGTCCGGAGAAGGAGGTGGAGGCCGAATGGAACTGACGATTGGAATCGTAATTATTGCGGTAACATGTTTGTTTGCTTTATGGATTGTCAGAATCGCCAACAAAAGCATTCGCGAATTCGATGAAAGCAAGCATGAAAGTTTCCTAGGGAAATGAGACTTGTGACTTGTTGTACAAATCGTATCTATCTGATGAGGAGGATAAAAGATGAGTAACCCATCCAATCATCATGAAAAAGACAAAAGTGATTTAAACAAGTTCGGTTATGCCCAGGAACTGCTGCGCAGCATGGGCGGATTTTCCAATTTCGCGATTTCATTCTCTATCATTTCCATTCTTACTGGCGCTGTATCGTTATACGGCCACGGATTAACCTATGGCGGAGCGGGGATGATGGGCTTTGGCTGGCCGATTGTCGCCCTTTTTGTCATGTTCGTAGCAGCAGTCATGGCTGAGCTTGCTTCGGCCATTCCGACGGCTGGCGCTTTGTACCACTGGGCGGCTATTTTGAAAAACAAACGCTGGGGCTGGTACACCGCCTGGATCAATCTAATCGGTCAAATCGGGATTGTGGCCGGTATCGATTATTCGGTAGCCCTATTCGCCGATCCGCTCATCGCGAGTGTGTTCGGTTATGAATCTAACAATACAACCGTGTTGATTTGTTTCACGATCATCTTACTTACGCATGGCATTCTGAATCATATCGGGATTCGTATCGTTTCAAAGCTTAACGACTTCTCGGCATGGTACCATATCGCTGTGGTGGCGGTGCTGGTTTTGTCTCTTGCCTTTTTCACCAAAGGCAACTTGAATCCTGTCGATTATTTGTTCAAAGTGGGCGAAACATTTTCGGATAAACCATATATGTTTGCTTTTCTAATCGGACTTTTGCAAGCGCAGTGGACATTTACGGGCTACGACGCCTCCGCTCATACCATCGAAGAGACCATCAACCCTCGTGTGCGCGCGCCTTGGGGTATTTTCACATCTGTTGCCTACTCGTTTGTTATTGGATTCGTTATGCTTGCTTTTGTTACCTTGTCCATTAAGGATGCCGGTGCTGCTGCCGGTTCAAGCAATGCGTTCATCTATGTCATCAGCCAAGCGCTTGGCGGTACATTCGGCTCCGTCATTCTATGGTTGGTCACTGCCGCGATGTGGTTCTGCGGTCTAGCTTCCATCACTTCCTTCTCACGTATGATGTATGCCTTCTCTCGTGATAAAGGGATGCCGCTCAGCAACCAATGGGCGCAAATTTCGAAGAAATACCGTACACCTGCTAAAGCCATTTGGCTGGCCATTATTCTTTCGTTCCTGCTCGCTTTCATCGACTATATCATCAAAATGGTGAATCCGGATGCAACTTACACGACGATAGCGTTCCTAACGGCAGTCAGTGTTGTGGGCTTATATGTGGCTTACGGCATTCCGATCTATCTCAAGCTGAGAGCCAAAGCAGAAGGCAGATTTCAAGATAAGCATCTCGGACCATGGAATCTTGGAAAATACAGCACGTTCATTTCTGTCGTCGCGCTTCTGTGGATCATCTTCATCTGTATCGTCATGGTGATTCCTCCGAATCAAATGGCCGGCTATGCCGTAGCTGGTATGCTGATTCTACTTGTCATTATGGATTTAGCTTATTATAAAAATCACTTCCCTGGGCCGCAGGCCGCACTCAACACTTCCATGGAAGAAATCGTACGCCGAGAAAAAGAGCTTGAGAAAACCTCCTCTGTTTAACATTTGCTAGATTTGGGCATCCTTTTACTAGAGTTAAAGATTCTAGTAAAGAGGTGCCTTTTTATATGCAGAAATCTTGGTTATTATCGATCATTTGTATGACCATTATAAGTTTTATCTTTGGGTGGGTTCGCCATGCCGATGCGCAAGGTGAGCAAGAAGCACTTCAGTTATTGAACACAGTTAAACCGTACATGACGAGTGATAATAAAATAACCTTCAAATATACAGGCTATTACGGAACGTGCGATGGTATTGATCAGAATATGCTGCAAATTGGGAAGAAACTATCTCAAGCTTTTGAAATTCCTCAAGCTGAAGTGTTGAGTGAATCCAATTCACATCCGACTTATACAGCGAAATCTGAGGTTGTACCCGGAGCGGTCGTCACTGTGACAGTAGCAAGTCCACAAGGACAAACTGCCTGCTATGTCGTCTTGCGATTAGACGCTTCTCATGAAGCTGAACAGTCGGAGTTGGTTAAGTGGCAGGATCAAGCGGGCGAACAATTGAAGAAATTTGGTATAAATGGCCAATGGAATGTTATGGTGCAAGGTTATGTAAATGAGCAAGAACAGTCTGGTCAAAAGAGTTCTGCAGAGCTGGTAGATTCTATAGCTCTAGCTTTTAAAGGTAAAATCGTAGAAAGCTATAATGATCAGAATACGGTAAGTGCGTCTCTATCTTCGAAAGAGTTCCATTCTTCTATTAAGAGTGGTGACCAAACGGTAAATCTTCAGATTGCTTTGCATCAAGAGTCTACGACTGGCAAGCTGCGACTAACCGTAGGTACTCCTATCATAACAATGGAATACTAAAAATAGAGTCTTAAGGTGCAGTTAATGCTGCGCCTTTTTGTTTGCTTCTATTTTTGGGTGGGATCAAAATTAATAGTTTGTCTCAGGTTTAATAGATTAATAGATTGGGTAGACTGAGTAACATACAAATGAATAACAAGTACATAAGAAAGTAAAATAGGAGGTGAACCTAATATGCTGAAGAAAGCCAATCAAAAGAAGCCGATCCTACCATCCAATAATCCCGTTATTATAAATAACCGCTATTGTTTCCTGATGTGGGCCAAAACGGGTAATAAACGATATCTGAATATACTCCAAGGAGTGGGAATATGACAACGATAACAAAGCCGGTCATCCCTAGTCTAATTGCAGAATCGATTGAAAGCCTCCGTAGTGAGGGATGGGGAGATGACGATTTCTTTAACTTTTCGCAATATGATGAAGAGTCTCCGGAAGCTCGTGTTTTATTTCACTTCTTTCGAAACAACCGGGCAACGTTTGCGGCTGCGATTGTCAACAGTTATGTGGTTCATGAACGTACAATGGAAACTAAAGCTGCTGAGTGAACAAAATTATAATGCCTTTGTTTTCGGTTTACTAAACATTAATGAACACGTGCTTAAGCAGCATGTGTTTTTTTGTTATAAAGATTTATTAGTAAGGAGATGTTATAAGAGTAGGGAAGAATCAACCCTAGAAACTTTTTTGTAATTGGAAAAATAAAACATTGCTATGTGTTTGGAWTCCATGTTATATTATCACTCCGGCCGCAAGACAGGCTGGTGAAAGTAACTAGAAAAAAACTAGTTGCAAARTAAAAATCAGTATGGTATATTACTTCTCGCTGCTTCGGTAACACGGCAGTGAGCGAAAGAAATTGATCTTTGAAAACTGAACAACGAGTGAGTAAGCACGAACGAGAAATCGNGGTCGTGCCAGGAGTAGAAATCTCCAGGGTTGAAAATCAGTATGGTATATTACTTCTCGCTGCTTCGGTAACACGGCAGTGAGCGAAAGAAATTGATCTTTGAAAACTGAACAACGAGTGAGTAAGCACGAACGAGAAATCGTTCAAAAAAGAGATTGCAAAATCTCGCTAGCAAGTCAATGAGCAATTAAGCTTTCAGATATACGGAYGAGCAATCATCCACTATTATGGAGAGTTTGATCCTGGCTCAGGACGAACGCTGGCGGCGTGCCTAATACATGCAAGTCGAGCGGATTTATCCTTCGGGATAAGTTAGCGGCGGAC
>NZ_LMRY01000004.1:0-185533 GCF_001427935.1 Paenibacillus sp. Soil724D2 | reverse complement strand
TTTCGATTAATGTCCTTCTTTACCGCCAAACATGTCTTGCGAATAGATGATACCTAATCCGTATGCGCCTCCGTGCTCTTTGGCAATATCCGTTGTTGCTTTGTAAGTTTCGGAACGAGCCCAGTCACGTTGCAGCTCTAGCAAGTATTGCTCCCAAGTGATTGGTGTTGCGCC
Organism: Paenibacillus sp. Soil724D2; assembly: GCF_001427935.1. Lineage (NCBI taxonomy): Bacteria > Bacillati > Bacillota > Bacilli > Caryophanales > Paenibacillaceae > Paenibacillus > Paenibacillus sp. Soil724D2. Next base: position 185,359 of record NZ_LMRY01000004.1, on the reverse strand, counting down.
GGCTTGAATCATGCGCTCAATCGCCATATCRTGCGCTTCTTTCGATACGCCGCCTGCAGTATCGGTCACGATGTACACTTCATATCCTTGATCGATCGCGGAGAGAACGGCTGACAAGTCGCACACCTCTGTCCAWAGACCAGATACGACTAGTTTCTTTTTACCGTAGCTGTTGACTTTATCTACCACTCTTTGATCTTCCCAGGCGTTCATYGTCGTACGGTCGATCGGCTGTTGATCAGGGAATACGGCTTGGATTTCCGGGAAAATCGGTCCGCTGAACGACTTCGCAGCTACTGTCGTCAGAACTGTTGGAACCTTGAATGCTTTCGCTGCTTTAGCAAGTCCAGTCACGTTATTRCGCAACGTCTGGATGTCAATGGACGAAGTACCAAAAGCCATTTGCGGCTGGTGRTCGATCATKAGCAACGTATGGTTCGTCGGTGTTAAYAATCTTGGTGATGGAACAGCTTTTGCATGAATCGCTGTTGTACCTTGGCTAGTTGCAGCAGGTGTATCCGCTTTTGCAACCATCGATCCGAATGCGCTTGTCGATACGACGGCAGTTAAAAGTGCGAGTGTTGTTACTGTACGACCTGTAAGATATTTTTTCATGGTTGTTAGCTCCTTTTTGTTTTATAGGTAATTATCTTTATTTTGTTATTCTTAAATTTAAGATAAATGGCATGCAGATAATCACCTATTTTTAGAAATACATTTTAGTGCATCAAGTAACGCTAATTTATTCTGTCCCATTAAGCCTCCCTCCACTTTACTTTGTTTATTTGAAGCAGTGTAAGTAATTCCGATTACTTTTATTATAATACTAACTTACTATTAATAAGTCAATACCTTTTAATTAGTTTATTATTTTCCATTTATTAACTAAGAGATTTCTTCTTGGAAGGCTTTATTTACATTTATTTCCCTTGTTTTTTAAGAAGTTTTATAATTTCTAGTTTTTCATCTAGAGGAAGACCGTTAGTGAAGGAATGAATCATTTTCTGCATGACCGGAAAAAGTTAGGTCGAATAATTCATACCACGCCGGTGTGACAGATCTGTTTGCTTCATATCTTTTATCGTTTGGTCCATGAGTGTTTTGTAGGCATTCGAAAGATATTTTTCGAGAAAATGTAAATGGTTATCTTTTCAGCAATACTTTTTGTGAATTAGCCATGAACATTTGTTTCTCGTACTTGTGAAGACGAGAGATATATCTTTTTAAACTTATTACTATTTCCTTAGTTTCATCCAAATAAGTCTTGTCTCCAAACAACTCCTAAAGCAGCAAATAATCATTAAACTCATCGAGCCATTCATTTATTTGTACTGGTGTCATATCCGCATCCCTCCTATTATTTTTTGGTCGCTAGCCAGCTGGCCAACGTTTCAATTTCTTGTTTGTTCAGTTTATCTTTGAAAGGCGGCATTGTGTTCCCATTAGTGATCTGGTTAATGATTTTTTCTTTGCTTAAACGCGCACCTACTTTTTGCAAATTAGGACCAATCATTCTCCCTTCCAACTCTGCGCCATGACAGGCTATGCAGTTTTGCTTGAAGATTACTGCCGCATCAAGCGCCGCCGTTGTTGGAGCTGCAGATATGCTTTCACTAGGACTGGGATTTGTTTGATTTGCTTGGCCAACATTTTCTGGCGAGCTTGTTGGAACAGATGGATTTAAGCTCTCTGAAGGCGTCTCAGCCGTTTTTTCACATGCGGCTAAAGATCCGGAAATGGCAAGCGCTAACAGTAGAACTGGCGTCTTCTTAAACATAAATCTGATAAGCCCTCCTCTTTTTAAAATTTTGACTTTATTCGATTAATGTCCTTCTTTTCCGCCAAACATTTCTTGCGAGTAAATAATGCCTAATCCGTATGCGCCTCCGTGTTCTTTGGCAATATCCGTAGTGGCTTTATAAGTTTCGGAACGAGCCCAGTCACGTTGCAGCTCTAGTAAGTATTGCTCCCAAGTGATTGGTGTTGCGCCGGCTTGAATCATGCGCTCAACTGCCATATCGTGTGCTTCTTTCGATACGCCGCCTGCAGTATCGGTCACGATGTACACTTCATATCCTTGATCGATCGCGGAAAGAACGGCTGACAAGTCGCACACCTCTGTCCAAAGACCTGAAACCACGAGTTTATTATTGCCATAACTGTTCACTTTATCAACGACTCTTTGATCTTCCCAAGCGTTCATCGTCGTACGGTCGATTGGCTGTTGATCTGGGAATACGGCTTGAATTTCCGGGAAAATCGGTCCGCTGAACGACTTCGCAGCTACTGTCGTCAAAACGGTTGGAACTTTGAAAGCTTTCGCTGCTTTGGCAAGTCCAGTCACGTTATTGCGCAATGTCGTGATATCAATGGACGAAGTACCAAAAGCCATTTGCGGCTGGTGATCGATCATTAGCAACGTATGGTTCGTCGGTGTTAACAATCTTGGTGATGGAACAGCCTTTGCATGAATGGGTGTTGTACTTTGGCTAGTCTCGGCAGCAGGTTTATTCGGTTTTTCTATGGTCATAGAGCCACATGCGCTTGTGGATACTACGGCAGTTAAAATTGCTAGCGTTGTTACTGTGCGTCCTGAAAGAAATTTTTTCATGGTTATTAGCTCCTTTTTGTTTTTTGTAAAAAAATCTCGATTTAAAGTATCTTTATTTTAAGATAATTGACAATATTTTAATAACCAAAAGTAATTTCTGAAAACTTTTATTGTTTTAAACGTTAATTTTACTTTGTCCCCAAATAACCTCACCTCTCAACTGGTTTAATTGAAACATTGTAATGAATCTTGTTTATGTTATTAATAATATGTACTTACATAAAATTAGTCAATATATTTTTATTAGTTAACGATTGAATTGTAATGGGAAGAATTCCTTCGAATAACACCTCCTCTCTTGAATCATCTTAATGGTGGAGGTGTTATTAAATGAAAAAAAGACTATACTCAATGGCTGGTCTAATGTTATTCTCTGCTTTGACAGGATGTACCGCTAAGGGTCCGAATGGAACGAATGTTCAAACAAAGGGTTTTCAGGTTAATGCATTGAATGATGGGCAAGTCGCTCCGAATTATGTTGCTCAAACTGCCACTGGTAATCCTCAAGCCAATTCTGTCGGTTCTTCACAACCCGAATTTAATTCGCTTGCTACTAAGGTTTCGGAAGGAGCGCAGATTCAAGCGGCTGCAACTAATGCTTCACCACGTTTGTTAACTCCAACTGATCATTCCCTCATGCTAGTTGACCATCAACCACAAATGGCTTTCGCAACGAAATCGCATAGTTTGGAAACCATCCGAAATAATGTAGCAGGAGTTGCAAAATCTGCGAAATTGTTCGGTGTGCCTACGTTACTTACTACAGTGGCTTCGAAAACTTTTAGCGGTCCTATCTTTCCGGAAATTAAAGCTGTTTTTCCTGATCAAGCACCAATCGACCGTACAACTATGAATGCGTGGGAAGACCAGCGCGTCGTAGATAAAGTAAAAAGCTTCGGTAAAAAGAAACTTGTAATTGCTGGCCTCTGGACTGAAGTTTGCGTTGTCGATCCAGTTCTTTCAGCAATTGACGCGGGATATAAAGTTTACTTTATTTCGGATGCTTGTGGAGGCGTAAGTCTAGAGGCGCATGAAATGGCTGTTCAACGAATGATCCAGGCTGGTGCCGTGCCTATTACGTGGTTGCAATATTTGCTCGAGATGCAGCGTGATTGGGCTAATCAAAAAACTTACAATGATGTTCTCACTATCGCAAAAGATCACGGCGGCGCTTATGGACTTGGTGTCATTTACGCAAGTGAGATGTTTGGAGGAAAAGAAGGTCATTAAACAAAAGTATGCTATTCGGTGATACTGCAATAGGAAAATCGGTATGTAAAATCCATTCCCGAAAAAAGGTATTGCAACCAAGCAACCGCTAGTATACATATGTAAGAAGCTACTATATTCAGAGGTTGTGTCAAATGTGATTTTTCATAATATTGGAAAACCGAGCCCTGCAAATCCGCGTGGCTCTTTTTTTTGTTTTATTAATAATCAGAAATTTGCCTTTTGACATAAATTCAACTTGGAGCTTCGATGGGATGGCCTGAATACATAGTTGACAATTTAATGAATAAAGTGAAGTAAGGAATTGTCATACTAAAGGAGGCGTACAGCTATGCGGCTTGAGCCTGAATTTCCAGAGGCAGATTTAGTCATTTGTAACGCTAACATCGTAACCATGGATGAATCCAGACACATCGCAACAGCAGTTGCAATCAAGGGAGACCGTTTAATTGCTGTGGGTAGAGATGCCGATGTTATGTGCTATAAAGGACCAAAGACTCGTGTTGTAGATGCCAACAAGCGCCTTATGATTCCAGGGTTGAATGATACGCACATTCATCTGATACGCGGCGGATTGAACTATAACTTGGAGCTACGTTGGGATGGAGTTCCGTCGCTTGCTGACGCATTGCGTATGTTAAAACAACAAGTAGACCGTACACCTCCACCGCAATGGGTGCGCGTCGTCGGAGGGTGGTCGGAGTTTCAATTCAAGGAACGCCGACTGCCAACCTTGGAGGAAATCAATCGTATCGCTCCGGATACGCCAGTGTTTATTCTGCACTTATACCAACGAGCCCTTTTGAACAAAGCGGCTTTGCGTGCGGTTGGAATTACGAAGGATACACCGGATCCGCCAGGCGGTGAAATTCAGCGGGATAGCAAAGGCAATCCGACCGGACTGCTATTAGCCAAGCCGAGTGCAACAATCTTATATGCTACTTTAGCGAAAGGGCCTAAGCTATCACATGAAGATCAGTTGAACTCTACACGGCTGTTCATGCGGGAAATGAATCGCTTTGGCGTGACCAGCGTCATTGATGCCGGCGGCGGTAATCAGAATTACCCGAAAGATTATCAAGTCTTTGAGGAGCTCGACAAGAACGGAGAAATTACCGTTCGCACGGCATATAATCTGTTCACGCAGCATCCGGGCGATGAACTGGACGATTTTAAAACATGGATTTCTACAACGAAGCCTTACACGGGGAGCTCTTATTATCGTCACAACGGCGGCGGTGAAATGCTTGTCTACAGTGCGGCTGACTACGAAAATTTTGCCGAACCTCGCCCAATTTTGCCTGCTGTTATGGAAAGCGATTTATATAATGTTGTCCGGCTGCTGGTCCAACAGCGTTGGCCTTTCCGGCTACACGCAACCTATGGTGAGGACATCACGCGTTTCCTCAATGTGTTTGAGCGTGTAAATAAGGAAGTTCCGTTTAAAGATCTTCGTTGGATCTTAGACCATGCTGAAACGATCCGTGAGCAGGATCTGGAACGCGTTATCGCATTAGGCGGATCCATAGCTGTTCAAAATCGGATGGCGTTCCAAGGGGAATATTTTGTTGAAAGATATGGAGCTGAAGAAGCTAAGCATGCTCCACCCGTCGTTAAGATGCTTTCACATGGATTGCATGTAGGCGTCGGTACCGATGCAACGAGGGTAGCCAGCTATAACCCTTGGGTTTCCCTTTACTGGCTCATTACCGGGAAAACGCTTGGCGGACTTCGCTTGTACCCTTCTTCCAATCGAGTCGACCGGCACCAAGCTCTTCGCATGTATACAGCCGGAAATGCCTGGTTCTCGAAGGAAGAGGATGTAAAGGGTCAAATCAGGGTAGGATATTACGCAGACATATCGCTTCTGTCTGATGATTTCTTCTGTGTCTCCGAGGAAGAAATCAAACGCATTGAGTCCGTATTAACTGTCGTAGGCGGTAAGATTGTTTATGGTGCTCGTGAATTCGCCAGATTATCGCCACCAGCTCCTAAAGCAAGTCCAAGCTGGTCGCCGATCAATTATTATGGCGGGTACTATAAAGCCCCGCATGATGGAGGCGGGGGCGGTCCATGGATACATACGCCGCAGCATGCGCATCATTGCAGCCATCATCACGGAAGCGGGTTCTGCGACTTGGATTGCTTCGTCTTTTGAAGCTACAACTAACTCACAAATAGAAAGGTCTGTGATGTATGTCCGATGTCACGATTAAAGTAAATGATAACGGTCCTTTACGGATCATGGGTAAAGTAGAAATGGTGGATGCGTTAGGGAATCACTTTGAGACCACGGAATCTTTTATACTATGCCGCTGCGGACTATCCGATAAAAAACCATTTTGTGATTTGACACACAAAGGTAAGTTTGATAGTGCGCCTCGTGCTGCCGATCCGGAATAAAATGATACGGATTCACTAAGTATCCAAACACAAAAGCCGGCGAAACCGGCTTTTTCTATATTTTCTGTTTATTCCAAGGTACCGCTTATTCGTCATGTTCACTAAACAAAAAATTAAAGGGCTATCGGCAATGTTCGATAGCCCTAAATGTATATAAAATTAAATTTCAATATAGTAGCAATTTTACTTATTTATTAAATAATAACCCTGAGGGGTTTTTCCATTGTCTATCTGGGTGCCACAATATTACTCAAAAACACGCTCATCCGAGCAAGATCTACAGGTTCCGCTTCTTATAAGTCTTTGGTGAATTCTGGAATATGATTAATAAAGGTTCGGACTGTATGAGGCATCAATTTATCTTTACGTATGAAAAGCTTAATCTCACGTGTAGGTTTAGGATCAATTAATCGGATAATTTTTATATTGGGACAATTATAGCTTTTAACAAGACGGTGGGATAAAATTGCTTCCCCGACTCTTAGATGTACCATATTAAGTAGGGTTGATGGTGATGTTGCTTCTACATTTAAATGCAGAGAAATACCTGTTTTATTTGTATATGCATCAAGTTGTTTCCGGAGTTTGGTATCTTTTACAAAAAGTATAGTTTCTAGCTTTTCAAGCTCTCGAAATGGAATCTCTAATTTTTCTGCCCAAGGATGTTCTTTAGAAACTACTAGCGCTAGTTCTTCGTTGAATAAGTGGATACTATCGATATGTTTGTTCGGTTCGAGATCGGTAGACATTCCTATATTGATTTTATTTTCCAGTAACTGTCCCGGGTTATCTTCCAAATCAACAAATTTTATTGAAATATTCGGGTACTGTTCATGAAAATGATCAAATCTTGGCTTTAAATAGGTCAGATCAGAAGGTAAGATACCAATTATCATCTCGTTCTTCTGAATATTTATTAATTCAGATGTTTCTTTTCGGGAATCTTCAATAAGCATCATCACTTCAATCCCCTTTTCAAGAAGTATCTTTCCAGCCTCATTAATCTCTATTCCTCTTCCGACTCGATCAAATAATGGAGTTCCAAATTCTTTCTCCAACACACGAATTTGTTGACTTAATGTAGGTTGAGAAACCATCAATACTTCCGCAGCTTTAGTGAAACTTCCTTCTTTGCAGATCTGAATAAAATACTCTAGTTGTCGAAATTCCACTTATTCACCCCAGTTTTGTTTTCACCAATTAAATCAAGTCATGAATATTTGATGTATATAAATGATATAATATGACTTAAAGTTAATAAAATGAAAGTTAATCATAAGGGGTATACCAATTTAGTTATGACGAATTGCCAAGTACAGTTATTTGTAAAAATTGCTGAAACCGGTAGTTTTACAAAAGCCGGACATGAACTTAATATGACCCAACCTGCTGTAAGTCGTGCAATTCTTGCACTTGAATCAGAGCTGGATGTGGCGCTTTTTATCCGTGATCGGAAAAAAGGGCTGATTCTCACCGATATAGGAAAACGGATCCTTATTTTGTTTCGAAACATATTGAAAGATTTAGAGAAAGTTGAACAAGAGGTGGCCGCCGAAAAAGGACTCGAAGTCGGAACGATCCGAATTGGAATATTTCCAACTGCTTCAGCCGTCATTTTGCCTAAAATTATTCGTGTAATTCAAGATAGTTATCCTAATTTGAAATTTAATCTTTATGAAGGAACGATCCTTGAAATTAAAGAATGGCTAGTGTCACGCACTATTGATATCGGACTGATAATCCCACCGAACGATGGGCTGGACATAATCCCCTTATATAAAGAAGAAATGTTTGTAGTCTTTCGAGATAACCACCCTTTACAAAGCTGTTCTACAATCCATATTCAAGACCTAAATAATGTACCGATGATTATGTGCAAAGGTGGTTATGATACATTTATTTTCGAACTTTTTGAGAGAGCCAATTTAACTCTTCAAGTAAAATTTGCATTCCAAAACGTTAACATCGTACTAAACATGATACAAGAAGGACTGGGTGTTTCTATCTTACCAAAACTATCATTATCAACGTTACCACCAAATGTTATAACACGCAGCCTAGATCCAATACTGTTTAGAGAAATTAACTTAGCACGTCCTTCATTAAAAGAATCTTCAATTGCGGTAAACTTGTTTATCAAAACCATAACAGATCTCTTTCCGCATACTGGTGAAACTCAGTAACATACAGAACAGAATCCACCATTTCGGGTATAGCTCAACCAAGTAAATAACGCTTAGTCCAGTGTTCGAGTCATCCGGCCTAAGCTTATTCTTTATTTAAGTATCCCAAACCCTTTCTATTTCGAATCTACTTTTTATAAATAAACTTATATGACCGGCAACCTAGTGCCCTGTGAAAGCTCCTATAGTCTCATCAAAAGACGAAACAATCCAAGTCGCAGAAACCATTGCCGTGATGATGATGATTGCAGTTATGATGATGATGTCCCTGTTATGGTACATGTAGCCCAGTACCACCGCCCCCATGATTGGAGGCATTATAGTAACCGCCATTGTAATTGTGGGGCGCCCAGTCCGGACTGGATTTATGAGCTGGAGGCGACAATTTTTGGAAGTCAAGAGATCCATAAACAATCTTTCCGCCTACGACCGTAAGCACCGATTCGATGCGTTTGATTTCTTCATCTGAGACGCGGAAGAAATCATCAGACAGGCCTAATACGATAACACGTTCCAAATCCTTCTCTTGGATTGTTTCGGCATGGTCTAAAATCCAGCGCAAATCTTTGTTCCAAAAGCAGAAGCGGACATGGCGGTAGTACGCCCTCGATATACTGAACAAAAAATACGACATGCCAAGCAAGCTGCATATTTTCTCTAACGTCACTCTATTTGGGGGCTAGTATCGCCTCGGATAAATTGAATTATGAAATTGACTCTTGCTTGCATTAGCATTATTTTAATAAAAGTTCGAACCGCAAGTTTTGGAAATTTATTTTTACGATAGCTAAGCTTTATTTCTCTTGTAGGTGTAGGATCAGTTACTCGAATAATTTTCACTTTGGGATGGTTGTAGCTTTCAACGAGGGGTAAGGATATTAATGCTGCTCCATATCTATGATGCACCATAGATAGAAGGGATGATGATGATACTGCTACAATTGTTGAGTTTAAGGTCATACCTAATTTCATAGCATAAGAATCAATAATTTCCCGGCACATGGTAGATTGGAAAAACAATACAGTATCTAAATGCTGTAGCTCTCGAAATGAAATCATCTTTTTTTCTGCCCAAGGATGGTTTTCTGCAATAATAAGTACTTGCTCTTCTTTGGTTAAGTGAATACTATCAGTATGCTTGTTTTGTTCCGAACCCGTAGTTATTCCAATATCGATTTTATTTTGCAATAACTGTTCCGAAAAGTCTTCAATCTCCACAAAATTCAAAGAAATATCTGGATACTGTTCACGAAATTGATCAAAGATTGGCATAAGGTAGAATAGATCGCCTGGTAATACACCGATTGTAAGATCGCCTCTCTGAATATTTTTTAACTCATAGATTTCTATTCGAGATTCTTCTATAAGTTGCTTCACTGAAAGCCCCTTATCAAGAAGAATTTGACCTGCCTCCGTAATCTGAATTCCTCTTCCGACTCTATAAAATAAAGGAGTACAATATTCATTCTCTAATACGCGAATTTGTTGACTTAAAGTAGGTTGGGAAACCATTAATACTTCCGCTGCTTTAGTGAAGCTACCCTCTTTGCATATGTGTATAAAATAATCTAGTTGTCTTAATTCCATTTGATACCCCATTCTAAGATTATGAAATTACCAATTAAGTGAAATGAAAGCATGCAAAAAGAAATAAAACGTAGGAATGCGTGAAACAACTCGCTTAGACTGGAAAGTTCAGTTCCCATCATTCTATAAGTAAGATTATTATCTATCAATACAAGTTTATCTATGTGACATATAGGCATTGCTTATGTTTTCTATCTGCTTATCCAGTAACGAATGCGGCATTTGAGTATTTCGCAGAGAAAAACTTTCTTTCATCATGATCCCTTGAATTACTGCTTTGGCAATCTCTTCTTTTCTACCCTCGGAACGTTTAAGCGGCCATTCCATATTAGACTGTCCGCCTACTATCCATACTTCTTCTATCAAAATATCATCCAGCACAATCGTGTCTTTTTTGCGGAGAGTTGATATCGACAGAAGCGGTAGGGGCAATGGTTTGTTAAGCTTGCTCCTAAACAAGCTGGCGTGCCTTTTACAATGACTATCTCTAGCGGTTCCTCTAGCAACATGTATAGCTTTTCTTGATGTTTTCCTTTTGTTAATTCTAAAATTTTATATAAGTAGAACGAATTAGAGTAATAATAATTTAATGCAACTCTACTTACAAAACCTCGTAAGCTCTCTGCAGACTTAGGTACTGGTCGTATTGGTGGGTTAATCATAAAATCTCCTCTACGGCAGGACATAAAACAGTTGCGAACCAATCGGTCTATTCCGGCAGTAAGTTTGCCGTTCGCACGATATCCGAAGGGCTCCGGCAGGAGGCTGGCGAACACATGCGTGTAACGATCATTTCACCTGGCATCGTACGGACAAATTTTATCGAGGGTATAACCAATCAAGAGGTAAGAAACCGACTTGCAAGGGTCAGAGACGATTTGGGAATGCCGCCAGAAGCGGTAGCGCGAGCGATTGCTTTCGCAATCGAGCAGCCGGACGATATTGATGTTAACGAGATCGTGATTCGTCCCACGGCGCAAGTGTAAGAAAACAATTTGGGAACGGAAGTCGTGGTTATAACTGAAGGTTTCGATGAAGTCTGTATTCCTTGAAACTATTAGTATTAATGTTTTATCCCTAGATCTTGGCGTTGCTTGTGATATGGTTTAGCTAATCATTATTAAACTAATCTGCCCGTTAGTTGAGCAAAGGCTGCCGATTTTGCCGGCAGCCTTATCTTGATAGTGTATGTAACTAACGTTTCTCGATAGCTCAGTATTACCCAGAATAGCGTTTCGTGATCTAGGAAGGCTTCATTCAATTCGGATTTCCCTACGATTCCTTATGTTTATAACCGTCAACTATTAAATCCAACTTTCCTGTTTCCGGGTCGATTACAAGGCCATGAACTGGAATGTGTTTTGGCAGGAGGGGATGGTTCTTGACCGTTTGCACGCTTCCTTTGACGGAATCTTCAACACTATCGAAACCGTGTAGCCACTGTTGCAAATTAATTCCGGAGCTTTCGAGGGTGTCGATAGTTTCGGAAGATATGCCGTTCTCCTTCATTTTATTAATGGTTTCGCTAGGGTCAATACAGCTCATCCCGCAATCATGATGTCCGACCACAAACACTTCATCGGCATTTAATTCATATACAGCAACAATAACGCTACGCATAACGCTGCCAAATGGATGCAAAACAATCGCTCCAGCATCTTTAATGATTTTGGAATTTCCATCCTTAATATTTAACGCTCGGGGAAGAAGGTCGGTAAGCCTTGAGTCCATACAAGTTACAACAACCATCTTTCTATCTTTGAATCTAGATGCTTTATATTTTTCAAATTCCTTCTTCTCTACAAACTCCGAGTTAAAGTGTAACATATCATAAAGTCGGTCCAAGCTTCTCACCTCAATTTCTCTCTTGATATCTAATAATCTTATCATAACCTACGAAGTACACTCAACATGCCAAACCTTATTCTTATTAGTTGGTTTCGATAAATGAATCTAGTCTTGCAACATCCATGCAAAGCAAAAGAACCATCAGAAGCGCTACCAGTACGCAACTGATGATACTGTCGTAATGATTGGTAATGTAGGGTTTTGAAGCCCTGTCCAAGCTGCCAGTTAGCGTAACAATAATGCTCTTACAATGGCTCTGTCGGGAATGGGATCAAGTTCTTGTCATTGGGTTTTGACAAGAACTTGATCCCATAAAATAAAAAAACCGCGATTTACGCGGTAATTAATGAGATAATGTTCTTGTCACCCGACAAAAAGCCGCTCGTCACGTCAGCAGCTCTACCGATCACCCAATAAATTTATAAGCATATCTCTTTACCTATTTCTGTCTTTTTATTAAGTTTTACACTAGCATTTGATTCTTCAATTATTGAAATATTGTAGTAATCTTTCAAGGCTTCCTTAAGCTCCCGAATCGAATTGATTCCCAGTTGACGAATTCGAGAGAGTTCTTCAACAGAATAATCTCTAATATCACTAAGTCGCTTAAATCCTGCCTTAAGTAAAGTTGATTTAATCGCCTTTGATACTAGCAGGTCTTCAATTAGTGGATCGGTGTCTCCGTCAAGTTGCACCTTCTTGCATTTGATTTTTTCATACGTGTATTTAAATTTTCTTAATAACTGGGCTTCAGATATTCCACTTAATCTTGCTATTTCCAGAGGATTTAAGTTTTGTACATAATAAAGAGACTTGAAAAACGTTCTAGGGTTAGTAACGGCTTTATTTACTGGACATTATAACACGGTCGCGCGACCCGTTAGTTGTCAGCAAACAACATTTCCTTAATTTATTTCCTAATATTGTTGCTAGTTATACCGTCAGGATTAGTCCTAGTCTATCCGTCAACGCGTGTTCCATCGCTACGCGTATATCCACGTACTGAGTGTGTGCCGGTACCCGAACTTGATCCTTAGCTTGGCGGATCCTGTAAGCCATAAAAATGGTCCTGACAATTTAAGTCCCAATCCTCTGAGCATTGGGCTTCCCAATTCAATTCATCTTGCTCGTTTTCTGTTACTACATGTGGGGCATCAGGGAGTTGGTGGGCTTGATAGTTCGCAAAACCAAAGAAAATTAACAGGGCGAAGGGAATTACGGACGAAACCAATACGAGGGGATTACTATCTCTATTGCCCCTTTTAGCAAGCGTAAGCATAGCCAGCAATAGTTCCTGAGTGTGTTTTGGTGAAAATAAAATATAATACAGTTAGTACCGAAACACCTATTAAAATAGTACCAACAGTTCGTCTATTTCGATTCTTATCCTTATAGAGTCCTTTATAGTAATCTTTTTTGTTTCTCGCTGCCTTCTCTTCTTGAAGGGCTCTTTTTATTTCCTCACGTCTTTCATTCATTTAGTTACTCCCCCATGCTAATTTAGTGGAATCACAAAAACTATAATACCATTAGTACAATATAATCAGTATGAATCCGCATTAAGGTGGTGGGGCTTAGATCTATGGTTGCTAGTATCTGGTTCATTACAAGCGGATTGAAGGTAGTATTTATGATTGGTTGATGACGTGGCAGTCGTAGTTGGTGGCTGTTTACAATTCCCCTGTAAAGGAATTACTTTCTCGCATCAATCATAATCTTTTCGGACGCATTGCCACTAGTTAGAATGAGCTCATTCATACCGGCGCTTACGTTTTCAAGTGGTACCGCGAAATACTTGTTAATGTAAAAATGATTCCAAAATCCCGGCACATCACTGTTTGACATCCCCCCGTTGTATATTACTTTCTGATTTAGAATAACAATAAGAGGATCTGCACTATTTATTACTTTACCATAGACTGTCACATGACTCGTTCCAAGGTTAAATGAGATTGATTTGTGATCATCCATGTTAAACTCATCATCATAATAATTTTGGTGATTACCTTTCGCAATTCCAAGGCCTAGACCATAAAAAAATGAATGTGGGTTACCGAAGGTTTTCTCAAATTTATATCTTAGATTATTAGAACAACCAGGAAACAACAAAACAAATAGTAATACACCTAATATTGTGTACATTGTTTTTTTCTTTCCGTTCACTATTAGCCATCCCTCCCGCTGCCCCAAAGTTGACATTTTGTCATATAAATAATACTTCTATTGGAAGATGCTTTCAATAAAATTTCTGTGGAGCAATTAGTAACGGTCTGTCAAAAGCTAGTCCTACCAGCTTCGAGCGATGTAAAAAACAAAAGCAGCCCAAGATAACCCGCTTCTTATTTATTATGAGAAGCGGGTTGTGTTCTACCAAACCCAGTTATAACATATAGGAAATTGGACTTACAGCGCTAGAAAGTTGTAGGTCTAATTTTCATTCACCAGACTATATCTTGCTTCTTACCGCATTTTGCCCAAGTGAAACGTCACATCCCCATCGTAAGTTGCAAACTTTGTGTCTGCAAAACAATTGTCTAATCCACTTCATTAAAATCTCCTCTCCATCCTCATCTAACGCGCTCGTTGCCACTTTCTAGCCATTTACAGATACAGAACACACATATTCGCGAGTGGAAAATTTAAAATTGCGTACAGACGATTATAGGAAGGGTCATAACATCACTATAATAAAGCTAAAATATTAATTGTCCCTGCAATTATCAAAATACACAAGCAAACAGTTCCGACATTACCTATTAACACCATGCTGCTCGATCTGTGTCAAAGAAGCTTTCCTTGTGTTAAGTGAAAATATAGTGTTAGACTGGAGCTCCTTTTATTCAGAGGGATACCGAGTCTTTTTTTTGTCGGCTAAGAAAAATAAGTTTTAGACTGAACCTATGAATGTACGACTATTTTGAATCTTGTCTCAAAAAAGAAATCCTCTAAGCTGCAAAACAGCCCAGAGGATTTCTTAAAGTTAAAGTATTAGACTTGGTTGTGATAAAAGACCTTTTCGCAACCTATACTGACCGTTTCGAGGATCTGTAATGTCACCACATTTGTGTCGTTTGAGTACAATGTCGGCACTTTTATGTCGCGGCGAGCGACACGAAAGTGCCAAAAGCACGTTGGCGTGGTCTTTTCAATGAGTTTTATGGGGTCATATTTGTGTCGTTAGATTCACCGACGTGTGTGGCGTCATATTTAGTGAGAAAAATGCATAGGAAAACCTTGATTTATCAAGAGTAATTTTCATAATTAATGAGAACCCCATCCCCGAACACACTACATTCTCCTTCAAAATGAGGCAACAAATCGGTATCTGAACTCATACATACCTTACCTTGCAATTGGGAATTGTAATGACGTTGTAAGTGGGGGGAAACTAGGCTTTATGTTGTAACTACCAAAATATTTTTAATGGAGGATTTATTATGTCAAAAGGAACAACGAGAAAGTATGCCAAATTTAGTGCATTTTTTCTGTTGTTAGCGCTTGTGTCTGCTCTTATTACAGCTTTCACAACAAACAACAACCAGAATAATGATGCATCCGCAAACAAAGCTTATTCTGATAAGGAGCTCGTCAAAACACTTCCAGGATTCAAAAACGGATACAAAAAGGTAAATGGAATCACGCTTCACTATGTTGAAGGGGGTAAGGGTGAACCGCTATTCCTTCTTCCAGGCTGGCCGCAAACATGGTATGCGTATCACAAAATTATGCCGGAACTAGCAAAGAAATATCATGTTTATGTCGTTGAATATCGTGGAATGGGCAGCTCTGACAAGCCTGCCTCAGGCTATGACAAGAAGACAATGGCGTCAGATGTCTATGCCTTGGTCAAAGAGCTTGGCTATACGAAAGTTAATATGGCAGGGCATGACATTGGGGCATTTGTTGCTTATGCTTATGCAGCTAATTACCCTCAAGCTACGACAAAACTAGCTTTGTTGGATGTTGCTCATCCATCTGAACGCTATCTGGGACTCCCTCTCTTGCCGCCACCGGGAGTGTACGATACAAGCGTTAAAGACCATCCTATTTACCCTTGGTGGTTTGGACTCAATTCTGTTCCAGAATTGCCTGAGAAATTGCTGCAAGGAAATGGAATGCGTATTTATCAAGATTGGCTCTTTGACTATTTGGCCTATGGCAAGCCTTCTATGACCAAAGAGGTCAAAGAAGTCTACTATGCGGCATATTCAAGTGCTGAAGCAATTCGCGCAAGTAACGGGTGGTATAAAACATTCAGGCAAGATATTGAAGATTTGAAAACTTATCCAAAACTATCAATGCCAGTTCTCGGTATTGGAGGTTTTGAATCCACTTTTAATAATCTTGATGCACATTTGCGTCAATATGCGACTGATGTAAAATCGGTGAAACTGGATGGAGCAGGACACTGGATAGCAGAGCAGAAACCGCAGGAAACCATTAAACTGTTTAATGAGTTTTTCCAGTAACAACAAAAGCAGTGCTTGGCAAGACTCAGCCATGCACTGCATTTTTCCTTCATCAAGAACGATAAAATGATTTACGGGTTAATGTTTCGAATTATCCACCAAGAAAATCGAGGTAGGGGATATGGCGGCTCTCACTCATATCTGTAATTATTGATTTAACTGGGGCTAAGACTATCTTCCATTGATTATCATCCAATGCGGCGCACACGAGGAAATAATTCACACCCAAGTAAACAAAGAAATAAATCGGTTCCAAATGTCCAGTTTGTTATATTCCAAATATACGATGGAGTTAAGTTTCTCACTGCGTCCATTTGAATTGTTTTATCGGCAACAGCAACAAATATCAATACCTTTCCAACCCACTTAATCCTAATAGAAAGATGCCAGAGATAATTCCTACAATTCCAAGTACTTTCAACTTTCCACCTCCGGAACTGAATCTTTTCAACATACTACCATATTTGGGGTTGTTAATAACCTAACAGATTCCTACGTTTTGCCTTTAATACTTTGCTTGCTCATTTTAACACATATTGGAAGTAAACTGCCCGTTAGCGGAGCGGTTTATTTTAATTTGTCGGCAATCGGACAATGTTCTTGTCACAAATCGGCAATCGGATCAAGTTCTTGACATTGCCAATTGACAAGAACTTGATCCGATAACTAAAAAGCCCGCAATTTACACGGACTTGATTAGGACAATGTTCTTGTCATCCGACATTTCTGCAATAGATCATACAAGATTTATGCTTATTGATCTTCCTTAAAAAGCATAAAGCTGGCGTCTGTGAGCAACAGGCGTCAGCTTTTTTGCTTTTCTCTGGACGTACGCAATTATATGTTCCAGCCTTAGTTGGTTTCAAACATTTCCCCGAGTTTATAAAATTAAAAAACTTTATTCTGCAGGTGCGTCAAAATAGACAGTCACAGAATGGATCGATCCATTTTCAACAATCATAAATTCCTGCCCGGTGAAAGTTTGAGGCTTGTCCGTCGATCCGTAATACCAACTAATCCTTACATGACCATGGTGTTCATCTAAAGATCCAGGAATAATAGTGAAACCAAACCCCGGAAACTTACCTTGTACTTCATCTATCAAAGTCATAAGTGCATCGCGACCAACGAATACATTTGCATAGAAAGGGTCATACACACGGCAGTTTTCTGAGTAAATCTCATCGATTGCCATTCTTCTTCTTTCGTGATCTGTTTCACTCCAGATTTTGAAGTGTTTTTGCATTAGCTCATTCATTGTACTCATTCTTCAATCCTCCCAGCGCACGCAACCAGTTTATCTGGTCGGCTTTCGTTTTTTATTTGACATCACATATAAGAATCGACGATCTTCCGAAAAAACGTAAGTTTTTCAGTGGCCTCCCTCAAAGATCGGCCGCCTTTAACGTATTTAATTAGATCGTGAGAACCAGCCTTACAGGTTGAGGCCACTCATCGCAGCTTCGGGATAACGCAAGCCAAAGGCTGTTCCTCGCGGAGCCACTTCGTCGATGCGCGCCAAGTCTGTTGCTGTCAACTCGACTGCAAGCGAGCCTATGTTCTCCTCCAAGTACTTGATTCTCTTTGTACCAGGGATTGGCACGATATCGTCTCCCTGCGCCAGCAACCAGGCAAGTGCCAGCTGTGACGGCTCACAGCCCTTATCGGCGGCCACCTCGGAGACCCGCTCGACGAGATCCAGATTACGCTGGAAGTTTTCTCCTTGGAAGCGGGGGGAGAATCGGCGGTAATCATCCTCCGCCAGGTCCTCGAACTTGCGAATCTGTCCGGTCAGAAATCCGCGACCGAGCGGGCTGTACGGCACGAAGCCGATGCCAAGCTCCCGACATACAGCCAAGATGC
Source organism: Paenibacillus sp. Soil724D2 (assembly GCF_001427935.1). Taxonomy (NCBI): domain Bacteria; kingdom Bacillati; phylum Bacillota; class Bacilli; order Caryophanales; family Paenibacillaceae; genus Paenibacillus; species Paenibacillus sp. Soil724D2. Next base: position 167,165 of record NZ_LMRY01000004.1, on the reverse strand, counting down.
CGTCTTCGACGTCGCGGCTCCATAGCGAATACTCCGTCTGCAGCGCGGCGATCGGATGCACGGCTGCCGCACGGCGAATGGTAGCCGGAGCCGCCTCGGACATGCCAAGGTATCGCACCTTGCCTTCGCGTACCAACTCGGCCATTGCGCCGAACGTCTCTTCGATCGGCGTGTTCGGATCGACTCTGTGCTGATAGTACAGATCAATATAGTCGACGCCGAGACGACGCAGGCTCGCTTCGCAGGCGGCCTTCACATATTCCGGACGGCCGTTGATACCTAGGTACTTGCCGTCCTCGCTACGCACGTTGCCAAACTTGGTCGCCACTACTACCATGTCGCGGCGTCCCTTGAGCGCTTTGCCGACCAATTCTTCATTTTTGCCGACGCCATACATATCCGCCGTATCCAGCAGATTGATGCCTAGCTCCAATGTGCGTTCGATCGTGCGCAGGGACTCCTCATCGTCCCTGCCGCTGTAAAAGTCGGACATTCCCATGCAGCCGAGTCCGAGCGCCGACACTTCAAGGCCACTCTTGCCTAACGTTCTTCTTTTCATATTCGGTTTCGCCTCTCTTTTTAGGTAAGTTTGATCTTCGCCTTTATTATGCGACGATGGGCGCCATACCGGGTAGCCGGTTTGTACCAAGTTATTGCCTAATCCTCCAACCGAACAGACGGTGCCCTCGATCGGTGCTATAATGAACTTACCAAAGGGGATAAACGATGGAGGGGAAAAAATGCCGCATCCGCAACTCGCAGTGCCGCTGTTAGGCGACGATCAAGACAGGCATTCGTTCGATTTTGGCCATAAGACAGTTGACCGGCTCGCCGAGCTGGTCTGGTTGATCGAGCGTCATACGGGCAGTGACGGGATGTTCGGAACGTCCGTGCCATCGCTGCATTTGATTCGCAGCTCAAAGACCACACTGCCGGTCAATACGGTTTATGAGCCAGCAATCGTCATCGTCGCCAGAGGCACGAAGGTCGTTATGCTGGGAGGAGACAACTTTACATATGGTCCCTCCTCGCATTTTGTCGTATCGGTCGATCTGCCGGTCACCTCACGTCTTATTCAGGCTTCTCCCGAAGCGCCTTATTTGTGCATTCGGCTTGGACTGGATCCCGCTCAGGTGCTGGAAGTGATGAAAGGCGCGGAGCCGGAGGCGGAAGACGGCAGGGAGGCGAAGCGGGGCGCCTTCGTCGACCGGACGAGTCCCGAGCTTCTGGACGCGGCGGTTCGGCTCGTCCGGTTGCTGGATACGCCTGGGGACATTCCTCATCTGGCGCCGCTGGTCGTCCGCGAAATCTATTACCGGATAATGAAGGGAAACCAAGGTGGAGCCTTTAAGCAGTTTGCCCTCGCCGGCAGCGGCACTAGCCGGATCGCCAGAGTCATCGCCCGCATCAAGCTGGATTATGCCCAGCCGCTTCATATAGACGAGCTCGCAAGAATGGCCCATATGGGTCCCTCGTCGCTGCACCGTTACTTCAAGGAAGTGACTGCGCTGAGCCCGCTGCAGTACCTGAAACGGATTCGCCTTCAAGAGGCGCGCCGTCTGCTGTTGGCTGAATCCCTCGATGCCGCCGATGCCGCTTACCGTGTCGGCTACGAGAGCCCCTCGCATTTCAGCCGCGAATACGCAAAGCTTTTCGGACTCCCGCCGATCAGTGACATCAGAAGGCTGCGGGAAGAGACGGTGCAGGAGATCGATTGAGGACTTGTCGTCACACGGATCTTTGGATATGTATACTTTAATATATAAAATCCCCCAATGGGGGGTGCCTGCAGCAATGCAAATCGGCGATGGATCGGTTCCATCGCCGCGCTATCGTTCTCAGTTAGGTTAACGCCAGCGCCCAGTCTACAACTTTATTATCACAGTTCTTTATTGTTCAGTACTTCATTTTATCGAACACCAACAAATCTTTTGCATTTCTCCACCCCATGAGTTACTATTTTTATATCGACAAATTTGCAGGTCTATATAAGGAGGTTAACACGCTATGTGCCCCCGTACCAAAGAACAAAATGAGCTCATACGCATACAGCGCAGAGAACAGATCCTGGACGTCGCCGCGCGCTCCTACTTTCGCACGGGCGGCAGCTTTGATATTCGCGACGTCGCCCGCGAGGCAGGGCTTGGTTACGGCACAGTATACCATTATTACCCCAACCGGCATTTATTAATTGAAGATGTGTTAGGAAGCGGCTTCGAGCGATGCGAGCAAGTTATCGCAAAGTGGGCGAACATCAGCGGCAGCCCCCCGGATGACTGGCAGTTGTTGACGTATTGTAAAGCGCTGCTCCGGCTGTGGCAGTCGGACGCCCGCGCATATCTCGTCTACAAAATGGCGGCGGAACATTATGCAGGCTTGCCTGAAAGGGATCGACACCACGCCAAAAGTAAATTTATGGAACGGCTGTACATTCCACTCCAATCGATCGCCCAGTGCGAAGACGACAGCGTCGACCATATGCTTGCCGTGCTGGTCGGTTGCTGTGGGCTGCACTACTATGCGGGCAATTCCGACCTGGACGTCGATCGAATCGCCCGACTCGCTATGCAAGCTATTACGAAGGAGTCCTGATACAAACATGGTCATTTTAAAAAGCAAACATGAAATTGAGGCTATCCGCAAGGCATGCCAAGTGGTGGCTGAATGCCATCGTACAATCGCACCGCTTATCAAACCGGGTATTACCACCAACGAGATTGAGCGCATATTCGAGGACATTATGTTGAAGCACGGCGCAAAGCCATACCAAAAAGGCTATAAGGGATATCAATATGCGACCTGTGCCTCCGCCAACGATGTGATCGCACATGGCTTCCCTAGCAATAAGCCACTTGAAGAAGGCGATATCGTGACGATCGACACGGTCGCTGAGCTCGATGGCTGGCTCGGCGATTCGGCCTGGAGTTATGCGGTCGGTCAGATCTCGCCGACGGCCGAGAAGTTGATGCGTGTCACGAAAGAATGTCTTGACCTGGGCATCGAGCAGGCGCAGCCCGGCAATCGACTCGGCGACGTGACGAGCGCGATTCAGCGGCATGCGGAATCACACAGTTTCGGCGTCGTGCGCGACCTTCTCGCCCATGGCATCGGCCGCGACCTGCACGAGGAGCCGACTTATATGCATGTCGGCAAGCCTGGAAAAGGCCTCCGTATCAAGGAAGGTATGGTGTTCACGATTGAGCCCATGATCACCGAAGGCACTTACTTCATGACAATTGATCCGGACGGCTGGACCGCACGGACGATGGACAACAAGCTCGCCGCCCAATACGAGCATACGATCGCCATCACGGCTGAAGGTCCACAAATTTTGACCGCGCAATAGAAAAATTAGAGGTCGACCAACGAAATGGTCGACTTCTTTTTTCGTATTCGGCATAGCATCTTTCTTTATTCGTTACAGGTGATCATGTAAAAATGGAAAGGCCAGATGACCCTCAGTAAACGAGGACGACCACGCCTGCGACACTTCCTCTCAACACAACAACAAAATAAAGATGGACTAACACCGCACCACGTGGTATCTTATTGGTATTAAATAGTCTTTAATTTGGTATTGAATGGTGGTCCTGCTTGCATGGAAAAATCTCCGCTTGTCAAAGAAAAACTGATCGAACAGCTGCGCCATCAGATTCAATCCTTACAAACCGATCAACTTGTTAAGATTCCTTCTGAGCGTGATTTGGCCGAAAGCTTTGATGCTAGCCGAGTCAGCGTACGTGCTGCGATTAAAATTCTCGCTAACGAGGGCCTATTGGTCCAACTGCGCGGCAAAGGAACTTATATTGTCCCTTCTGTCCTCTTAGACACACTGTATCTATTGTGCTCTCGGGATATTAAAGGAAATGACCCCTTCTTTACGAATTTCCTTGTTGAGATTACCAACTTGGCTGCCAAACAAGCCATTAAGATCTCTATGGTTAATCCTGAGCATCCTATGGAATCTTCTATTCCTAGTCCGCTTGTTATCATCGGGCAAATCGATGACGAGACATTGGATGAGATCAAGTCAGCATCCGGGCAGTTATTTGCCATTCAACGTTATGCGCATCGTGATGATATCATCCAAATTTATTTTGATGACTATCGTATCGGCAGCAAAGCAGCCAAAACACTTTACGATAGCGGTCACCGTACCTTCACCCTTCTTGGAGGACCTGATAAATACGACTCGTCTCGCTTAAGGAAACAAGGATTTCTAGAGTATTGCCAGCAGCAAGGTGTCCATGTAGAGGTCTTTACCGAGAAAATGAATTGGGAAGGCGGGCGGCGAGCAGCTGACTCTTTGCTTTCAAGCGGTCTTACAGATGCCGTCTTTGCCGTCAACGATTGGATGGCTGCTGGATTTATTCAAGGCCTGCGAGAAAATGGTTACCAAGTCCCAGCGGATGTTTCCGTTATCGGATGTGATGATATTCCACTCGCTGCGCAAATTTCTCCACGACTTACGACTTTTAGTTTGGATGCTAAGCATTTAGTTGAAGAGCTGCTTTCGGCGATTCATCGGAACCTTTCCAATCAGACTGATTCTAGGGAACAAATCGTACTTTCGGCTGCTTACGTTAGTCGCGAGTCGGTTTCCAATATTAAACAATTAAGGGAGTAGATACTCACTATGGCCAAGCTGATTATAAACGCGGATTCACCGAAAGGCACGATCGATCGCAATATTTATGGTCATTTCTCTGAGCACCTGGGACGCTGTATTTATGAGGGAATCTGGGTTGGTCTGGACTCTCCAATTCCGAACACGGAAGGTATGCGCAACGATGTGATCGAGGCTTTGAAAAAACTTCAAATTCCTGTTTTGCGTTGGCCAGGCGGGTGTTTTGCCGATGAGTATCACTGGAAAGACGGCGTAGGTCCAGCTGAGAAACGTAAGCGGATGATTAACACACACTGGGGCGGTGTCTTGGAAAACAATCATTTCGGGACACATGAATTCTTGCGTTTATGCGAGCTAATTGAAGCGGAGCCCTACATTAGTGGAAATGTTGGAAGCGGTACCGTAGCTGAAATGTCCGAATGGGTTGAGTATATGACTTTCGATGGCGAGTCCCCCATGGCGAACTGGCGTCAAGAAAATGGGCGTGAAAAACCGTGGAAACTTACCTATTTTGGCGTAGGTAATGAAAACTGGGGTTGCGGCGGTGACATGCGTCCGGAATACTACGCTGATCTTTATCGCCGATATGCGTGTTATGTACGAAATTATGGGGATAACCGTATTTTCAAAATAGCATGTGGTGCAAACAGTGCCGACTACAACTGGACGGAAGTATTAATGAGAGAAGCTGCTAAGCATATGGATGGCTTAAGTCTTCATTACTATACCCTTCCTACTGGGAATTGGAAGGATAAAGGCTCCGCTACCGACTTTGGGGAACTAGAATGGTTCCAAACCCTTGAGAATACCTTATTTATGGACGAACTCATCACACGCCATGATACCATTATGACCAAATATGATCCTGAGAAACGAGTTGCCCTTATTGTCGATGAGTGGGGAACATGGTTCAATGTAGAGCCTGGAACGAATCCTGGCTTCTTATATCAACAAAATACGATGCGTGATGCGCTCGTCGCTGGAATTAATTTAAACATTTTCCATAAGCATAGTGATCGTGTTCGCATGGCAAACATTGCTCAGGTCGTCAATGTCTTGCAATCTGTCATTTTAACCGAAGGCGCCGACATGCTTCTTACACCTACTTACCATGTCTTTGATATGTACAAGGTTCATCAAGGTGCTAGCCTCATTAGCACTCATGCAGAGAGCCCATCATATGAGATGGATGGTAAAAAAATCGATCAACTCAGCGTATCCGCCTCCTTAGATACGGCTAACCAATTACATATTTCGCTATGTAATCTGCACCATTCAGACCAACTCGAAGTGAACTGTGACGTTCGCGGACGTACGGTGGGATCAGTCGCGGGTCAAATTCTAACTTCGGAAACCATACAATCACATAATACCTTCGATGAGCCTGAAACAGTAAACCTAACGGATTTCACCAACTACAGATTTGAAAATGATCAGCTTATCGTTACGCTTCCTGCCAAATCTGTTGTCACGCTTCGTCTTTCTTAAGGAGCCTATCCGATATGGAAAGCCAGAATAACAATATGGAAGCTATGCCTGCATGCAAAGGTTGTTCCACAACGGTACATGTGACGCCTGAAGAGATCACCAAGCTTTTTGGTGAAACCCTCAAAGTACGTAATCTTAAGCTGACTACGGAAGAAGAGTATGATCGGCGGATCGCGATATGCAATGGCTGCAAAGACTATCAATTCGGAACAACATGCCGTTGGTGTGGTTGTCTCATGGCCATCAAGGCCAAACTAACGGCTGCCCGTTGCCCGGCTCCGCAAGAGAGAAAATGGTAGCTCTTTTCATAACAAAGCTCGCTCCCCTTCTCAAAATATGAGGGGGAGCGAGCCTTTTTTAATTTGCGCTACTATGGGTGTAAACCAATGGATTTAACGCAGTTGCCGCCACATCGCCTGGTTGAATGCCGGGAAACCATGCTTTCAAATCATTCTCACGCGCTTTGCTATCCGGTTCGGCCACTCTTGTTCCGTCGGCATAATAAATCACGGTCATCACTTTACGCATGGTTTCCGTAGGGTTGCCAGGCGCGCTGTGCAGTGTCCACCCGGAGTGGAACGTTGCATCGCCTGCCTCCATAGCGCCGTGAGACATCGTTTCGAATCCTTTGCCTTCAATGTATCCGGCAAGTGTTCGGTGAGATTCGTCGGAGATGACCATTTTATTAATGTAGCCCATAAGATGAGACTCCGATGCAAAGGTCATAGATCCTACCTCTCGGGAAATGGGAACTAACGGCATCCACATGGTAATCGTCTTATCTGTATCTAGCGGCCAATAGATTTGATCTTGATGCCACGGCGTATGACCTCCGTGAGGTTCTTTAAACAGGGCTTGATCATGATAAATTCGTACCCCATCCACCCCCATTAAATCAGCTGCGATTTTGGCAAATCGTTTTGCTAGCACGAATCTCCTTATCGCTTCACTTTTCTCCCATAGATTTGAGATCTGGATAAAGGCCTTACCATACGTATCTCGCTGCTCAAGCGGCTTATCATGCTTATTCAACTCTTGCACCAAGTCACTAATAATAGGCTCGTAAGAAGCGATTTCTGACTTACTTGCCACCTGTCTAAGAGCAATATGTCCTTTTTTCTGATAACTTTCTTTCTGCTGCTCAGACAATTCATAGTTGTCTTCCATGGAGGGTAATTCATGACTATTATTTGTTTCCGGAATGCTCATCCTCTGCTCACCTCTTGTATAATTATAGCTTTATTATAGGAGGCTAATGGTGCAAAATCTTTGTCAAACAAGGTTTTATTATTGTCAAAAACAACTGGATTAGATGTTCCATGAAGTACTACAATAAGACATAAGAAAAAATTATTGGTTCAAGAAAGGATTCTGCATGCTCACCGAATTATTGAAACAACATGCGATTGTTCCTTTTGTTAGGCAAAGTGAGTTTGCTGTTCGTAAGCCGTGGTCATATCCGGAGCGAAGGTTGCTTGATTACCTATTCGTTTATATTCAAGAGGGTACTTGCTGTTTTTGGGTAGATCATAAGAAGTATATGTTTCAATCAGGTCAATTCTGCCTCGTACAGCCGGGAAGCTTACTAACACTCGAAGGACTGACTAACACTGTTACGCCTTTTATTCATTTTGATTTATGCTATAATTCTGAACGTGAAAAAAGCTTTCCAACCCGACCCGGTCAGATTGATTTATCAGCTTATATGAACCTGATGCAGCCAACAATCAACGATCTGTATGGGATTCAAATGCCGGTTCATGTCCATCCGTCTAGCCCTTCTAAATTGAAAGAAACGCTTTTTCAGGTTATTGAATATGCCCAGCAGCAGGATCCGCTCATACAGCTGAAAACCCAACATCTCGTTACGGAAATTATCATTTCTCTACTAGAGACTTACTATCAGGTGACACAGACACCTGTACATTCGTTCAACTGGATTACTTCTTACTTTTCCAATCATCTAAGCGAACCCATTTCATTAGAGGACATGGCGAATCGAGCTAGCCTTTCTGTTTCCAGATTCAGTTTCATGTTCAAGCAGCGATATGGCATCTCGCCTCACCAGTATTTAATCAACATGCGGGTTAATCACGCCAAGGAGCTGCTAACAAACACAGATCTTAGTCTCGAATCTATAGCACTCTATTGCGGTTTTGCTGATTTACACCATTTTTCCAAAATGTTCAAGAAAAGAACGGGCTCTACACCTGGTGAATATCGGAAAGCTAACAAGAGCATTTTATGAGAAAACCTCTATCGAAGCCATTTAAAGATGAGCGACCGCGTTTTGATGTAGTTTTTATCGCCAATAGGAAAGCCGTTTTCTGGAACAGAAAAATTATTCTTTCCTATGTGGTAGCACAAAAAAATCCCCTTCCTCCGATAATAACCATATCGAAGAAGGGGTTCCTTCATTTCCCAGGAAATAGTCGAAACTAGTCGAAATAAACGGCTTTCCCTGTTTTGGCTGATTCATAAATGGCTTCTAAGATTTCGGATACGACACATGCTTGCTCAGGAGTTACTACCGGATCTGTATCATTCTCGATCGCTTGAATCCATAAGCGCATTTCTAAATCCGGCGCACTTTCTGTTTCACCATCGTAGAAGGCTACGCCGCCAGCATTTAATTCAACTTCGGTCGTGTATAAACGGCTGTGCTTCTCACCATTAATGCGAAGACCGCCTTTCATATCAGCGCCGCCCTCAGTTCCGCTAAGTGTACATTTCGCTTCATCCACTTCAAGTGTATTCAGCGCCCAGCTTGATTCAAGAATAATCGTAGCACCATTTTTCATGGTAATCATACCAAACGCGGAATCCTCAACGGTGAACTTGGAAGGATCCCAAGGTCCCCAAGCATTAGCTGCATTTTCTCGTTGGGATAATTTATGATAAGAAGTACCCAGTACGACCTTCGGCTCATAGTTGTTCATCATCCACATCGTTAAATCAAGTGCATGCGTGCCGATATCAATCAGCGGGCCTCCACCTTGCTTCTCCTCATCAAGGAAAACGCCCCAAGTAGGTACTGCGCGGCGACGAATCGCATGAGCCTTAGCGAAATAAATCTCACCTAGTTCGCCTTCCGAGCACAAATGGTGCAAATGCTGGCTATCGCCACGGAAGCGATTGTTGTAACCAACTGTCAGCTTCTTACCTGTACGCTTAGCTGCTTCCACCATACGGCGTGCATCTGCAGCTGTTTTGGCCATCGGCTTCTCTGACATGACATGCTTGCCTGCTTCTAATGCAGCAATCGTGATTTCCGCATGTGAATCATTTGGCGTACAGACATGGACGATGTCAATGGAACTGTCTTTCAGAACCTCGCGGTAATCTTCGTAGACACGAGCGTCTTCTTTGCCATACTTAGCAGCAGCTTCCTGCGCTTTTTCAGAAATAATGTCACAGAATGCAACCATCTCTACATTCTTTAATTTGTTCAAACTTGGCATGTGCTTGCCATTGGCAATACCGCCACATCCAATAATTGCTATACGATACGTTTTTGACATGATAATCCTCCTTAGATATGTATAACCGTTAGGCTTCTCACAATTGCTCATAGCTAGTACTATATAAGAGTATAACAAAAACCCACAAAAATAAAATTTCTGATCTGGCGAAAATTGTATGCAATTGTGCCATGATGGAGGACCATACATGCTGATTAACGAAATTTCCCGCAAACTTGGCATCACAGCCAGAGCAATTCGCTTCTATGAGCAGAAAGGCCTATTAACTCCTGCAAAGCAGAAAGAGAATGGCTATCGAACCTATACGGAACAAGATGCGTGGAGATTACAAACCATTATTTCTCTAAGGGAAGTCGGAATGACACTTGAAGGTATTCGTCAAACCTTAGCCCAAACCGATTTAAATCAACAAGAAGAAGTGCTAAGCGCTCTGCAAATGCAGCGTTCGATGCTATTTCAACAGTGGACAGAAATGAAACAAATTATCGGAACAATGGATCAGATGATCCAAGCCGCTCAAGGAAGCAGCATACTGCCGACTGATCTCCTCTACGAGCTAGCCCAGCAAAGCAAGGAGCTGCGCGACTTAAGAGCAAGCTGGCGCGACCATTGGGATTTCGATCGAAAGGCCCTACAGTTTGACGAGCTGCTGCATCCTGCTTCCTCGATTGTAGATGTCACAGAAAACGGCCTGCTGAACGACATTGAGATGAGCAGCCCTCCCGTATATTCAAGCTACGAAGCAACTTTAGACAAAATCGCCCAGCTTATCTCTCCTTCTCATGGCCTTAAGGGGCTTGATGTAGGAACAGGTACCGGCAACTTAGCCGGCAAACTGCAGCAGATCGGCCTAACCATGTCCGCCATCGACCAATCCAAGCAAATGCTCAAGCTTTGCGCAGCCAAATATGCTGACATTGAACTCAAGCTTGGTAACGTACTCGCCATTCCGTTTATGGATAACACATTTGATTATGTTGTCAGTTCGTTTGCCCTTCATCATCTGACAGAAGCTCAAAGAGAACTCGCATGGGGTGAAATGCTGCGGGTATTGAAGCCTGGCGGAATCGTGTGCTTAGCCGATTATATGATGCAAGATCGAAATGAGGCAGATGTATTTCTAGCCAACCTCATCTCGACTAAGGCAACCAAGCTGCCTATGATGCATGAGCAGGTCGACCTCTACATGACGCATACTCATATAACAGAATGGCTGCTCTCTCATACAAGCCAAGTCAAATCGGAGCCATTGGGGAACAGCATTTACGTTGTTTACGCACAAAAATGAGCCTGGGCCGCTGTTAACCAGCACCCAAGGCTCATTATTTTTTGATCATACTTGCTACCAGCTTGTAGCCAACGCCACGAATAGAATCAATTTGAACAGACTGTTGATTCATTTCCAACTTCTTACGAAGCGAGCTCACATGAACATCTACGGTTCTCTGACCGCCAATATAGTCGAATCCCCAAACGATATTCATTAGATCGTCTCTTGTTACGACGACACCCGGGCGCTGCACGAGATAAAGCAGGACCTCAAACTCCTTCGGTCTTAACGGAATGGAATCCCCGTTCAGGACAACTTCATATTTCTCCGGATAAATGAACAATTCACCCGCCTGAATCACTTTCTCATTGCTCTTAAGTTTATCCGCTGCCACGTCCTCCGATTGTGTTCTTCGCAGAACGGCAGAGACGCGGGCAAGCAATTCCGCTACCCCAAAGGGCTTCGTTATATAATCATCGGCACCGTGCTTAAGTCCTTGCACCACTTCATCCTCGGCATTGCGTGCCGTTAAAATAATAACAGGTGTGCTGTTTCCTTTCTGCCTTAGCTTCGCCAATACCTCGAAGCCATTCAGTCCAGGCAGCATGATATCCAGAATAATTAAGTCGTATGTCTGCTGCAACGCCTCTTGAAGTCCATCGCCACCATGGTCGACAACTTTCGTATCATACCCGTCCTGAGATAGATTGTATGATAGCAATCGAGCTAGAGTTGGCTCGTCTTCAATAACTAGTATTTTTTGTGCCATGGGATCCCCCGCGTTTACAGTATATTTACATTGCACAACCTCATTTTACCACATGATTGTAAAAACAATGTAAATGTTTCGTCATCGCTGTGTAAATTAGTGTATAACAGGCAATTCAATCGTGAACCTCGTACCGACGCCAACCTCACTATCGACCCGAATCGTTCCTTTATGCAGCTCAACTAAATGTTTCACAATCGATAAGCCTAATCCCGTTCCGCCTGAGCTTCTGGAGCGCGCTTTATCAACACGATAGAATCTCTCAAAAATTCGAGGTAAATCCTTCTTAGGTATGCCCATACCCGTATCCGAAACAATTAATCGCAGCCGTTCATAATCCCCATCAGCATTCATATCGAGTGGTTCTACACGCACTTTCACTTTGCCGCCATCATGGGTGTAAGCAATGCCATTGGAAAGGAGATTGATGATAATTTGCCGTAACCTGTCTTCATCCGCCTCGATATAAATATCATCATCGACCAGCATACTTAGTTCAATATGCTTCTTCTCCGCTTCTTTTCGCAACACACTTAACGATCTTTCTAGGAATTCAGGCAAGTAAATTGGCGAAAAATTCATCGGAATCCGCTTTGATTCAATTTTGGATAACTCTAGAATATCCCCTATTAATCGATTCAACCGCTCACTCTCATCAAAAATGATTTGTAAGAACGACACTGCCGTTTCCTTATCGTTAAGCGCACCAGCCAGCAGCGTTTCGGCAAAGCCTTTAACCGCGGCAATTGGCGTCTTTAACTCATGCGATACATTCGCGACGAATTCACTGCGCATCCGCTCAAGTCTGCGTACAGCCGTAATATCGTGAATTACGATAAGAACACCTGACCATTCCTCATCTTCATGGGCAATTGGACTCAAATGAATATCGAGAATTCGCTCTGCCGGATAATAGAAAACCATCTCATCGCGAATTGGATCTTGTGTCTCAATACATTCTTGTATCAACTTTGTAAATTCAAATTGCTGCTTCGCTTCATTATATTTCTTCCCTAGAAGCTCCTGTGAGGAGAAACCTAAAATGTATTCCGCAGCAGGATTTAAAAGCATAATCCGCTCTTCACGGTCAATCATCATAATGCCGCTCATCATATTTTCCATAACGCCTTGAAGCCTGCGTTCATTTTCCTGAATCCGTGCCATTTGCTGCTGCAAGCTTTCGGACATGCGATTAATCGCCTGACCTAACTGTCCAACCTCATCATTACTGTAAGCAGGAACGCGAGATTGGTAGTTCATATTCGTAATTTGCTGGGCTACTTTCGTCATCTTCTCAATGGGGTGAGTAATCCCTTTGGCAATTCGATAACTAACGATTCCTGCGATCAGAAACAAAATGATCAACCCAGAAATCAGGAAGTACCATAAGCTGCGAATCGACTTCCCTACTTGTTCCAAGCTCATAGAAATACGTAGAAAACCTGTTGTCTCCTGCGCTTCATTCTTCACTGGAATAGCGGCATAAAGCATATTTTCTTTCAATGTATCGCTGTAACGCGTAACGTAGCCGACGCCATTCGCTGCTGCCGAAGCAATCTCCGGTCGATTCAAGTGATTGTCCATCTGTTCGGGCCTTTGATCAGAGTCACCTAATACTTTGCCATCCGCTCGAACATACGTCAGTCTCTCATTCGTTGCTTCTTTAAGATGTTTGGCTTGTTCCGTATAGTAAGAAATCAACTCTACATCGGTCCCTTTTCGGTTCCAATCCAAAGCTGCCGTAATAACTTGCAGCTCGCGTTCCATATTGTCTTGTAAAGACTTTATGTGAGAATTTTCAAGTACCTTAGCCATGAAAATGCCCGCAATCAGCATCGAACAACCAATCAATAAAATCAAAATAAAAGTTAGTTTGGCACGGAATTTGGTCATCTGATACTAGCCTCCGATGGTTCAGTCTGTCCATTTCATGGGTGAAAAACAAAAAGAAAAGAGCTACTCTACATAGTAACCCTTTCTTCCGTGCCTAATCCAGTATTTTTTTTGTAAAGATGAAGGTTAAGTGCACCGCTTAGAAAATTATTTGAATACAGGCTCTTTCAGAGCTGCCAGCTTCTCAAGTGAATTCTTCTCTACGTCAGCATGTAGGCTGTTGCCGTGTGAATCCATCGTTACGATAGCAGCGAATCCCTCTGTTTCCAAGTGCCACATCGCTTCAGGAATTCCGAATTCCATGTAATCAACGCCTTCAACCTTCTTAAAGCACTGTGCGTAGTATTGCGCAGCACCACCGATAGCGTTCAAATAAACACCGCCATGTTCTTTCAAAGCTGCTAACGTTTTCGGCCCCATTCCGCCTTTACCAATGACTGCTCGAATGCCAAATTTCTTGATAATATCACCTTGGTAAGGTTCCTCACGGATACTAGTCGTTGGTCCCGCCGCTTTAACGTGCCATTCGCCAGCTTCATCCTTACTCATCACCGGCCCGCAATGATAAATCGCAGCCCCATTGAGATCAACCGGCGCATCATGATCCATCAAATATTTATGCAGCGCATCGCGTCCCGTGTGCATCGTACCATTGATGACTACGACATCACCGACTTTGAGGCTTCGGATTTGCTCTTCCGATATTGGCGTTGTCAATACGATCTCACGACGCTCTTCTTTTGGCGTATTCTTAGCTTCTTCTGCACTCGCTTCGAAAGCCTCTTGGAAAGAAACCTCTGTCCCTCTTGGATAAGACCAGCCATTGATTTCACCAGTTTCCGCATTCAAGACTACGCCTTGACGACGGAACGCCCAACAGTTGTACGCAACAGAAACGAAGAAGCTTGCTGGCAATCGGTTCATTACGCCAACTTTACAGCCAAGCAGTGTCACTTGACCGCCGAAGCCCATTGTTCCAATACCAAGCGTATTGGCATGCTCCATGACGTACTCTTCAACCTTGCGCAGCTCCGGATGTGGATTCACATCGTCAACATGACGGAATAATTGGTGCTTAGCCAGCTCGTACCCGCTTGTACGGTCGCCTCCAATACCTACGCCGATGAAACCCGCACTGCATCCTTGACCTTGCGCTTGGTAAACCGCATGCATGACACATTTGCGAATGCCGTCAAGATCACGTCCTGCTTTACCTACACCTTCAAGATCAGCAGGCAAGCTGTATTGAATATTTTTGTTCTCACAGCCGCCGCCTTTTAGAATCAACTTCACTTCGATATCGTCACGTTCCCATTGCTCGAAATGAACAACCGGCGTACCAGGCCCAAGATTATCTCCGCTGTTTGCACCTGTAAGGGAGTCTACGGAGTTCGTGCGCAGCTTACTGGCTTTGGTTGCATTAGCAACCGCTTCTAAGATTTGCTTCTTCATGATAATTTGGTTTGCCCCAACCGGACAGTGTATAATAAACGTTGGCATACCTGTATCCTGACAAATTGGGGATACATTGCATTCCGCCATATGGATGTTATCCGCAATGCGGGATAGAGATAACGCAGAACGCGTGCCTTTGTCCTCATTTTCCTGAGCGGCTTGCACCGCACGGCGCACATCACCGGGAAGGTTTGTGGAAGTTTCGACAATCAAATCGTAGACGCTTTGATAAAAATGCTGCATGACTAGGTCTGGCTCCTCTCTCAAATACACACATAATAATAATTACAAACTATTATAACATACCTCCCATGAAGAGTTCGACGGTTCTTGTGAGGAAAACAAGGAGATTCACTGACATGTACAAAAGAATCGCTATTTCGATTCTAGTTAGCCTGATTGGGCTCACCCTTTTGCTTACGCCGCTGCAGGCTAAGCGTTCAGAGGATATTTACTACCAGGACCAAGTGGCCGTTCTTATGTATCATCATGTACATGAAAAGGACACCAGCTCTAGCACAATTACAAGCTCGCTTTTTCAAAATCAGCTTCAATTCCTACTTAGCAAAGGCTATCATTTTATTTCCTTAGAAGAGTTCAAACAGTACATGGAGGGCGCTACCGTTCCATCGAATGCTGTCCTGGTTACGTTCGATGATGGCTATCAAAGCTTTTACACAGCGGCCTATCCGATTTTGAAAAGCTTGCGAATTCCTGCTGTGAATTTCGTTATTACCAATGACTTAACGAATCCGCTGGGGTCCTACATCCCTTCCATGTCGAAAGAACAAATCAGTGAGATGACGCATGCCACGAACTTTATCGATATTGGCTGCCATACCAACAATCTTCACCACAAGCTTCCAAGTGGTGAAGCAGCGCTGGTAGGAAGATTGGATGCGGAGAGCGATGATGCTTATACGCAGCGTGTTTACAAGGATACGCAAGCTTGCATCGGCAAGCTTGCGGGCTTAACGGATGCGCCGCTCGACACGTTGGCGTACCCATACGGCATCACGTCGCCGGCGGCGACAGAGCAGGTTGCGAAGGCGGGAATCCGCTACGCCTTCACGATTTCGCCAGAGATGGCGACGCGAAGCGCCGATCATCTGTTGATCCCGCGGATCAACGCGGGTAGCCCCGGCATCACGCCGGAGCTGCTGCACCGCTCGATCCAGCGCCGGGTCTTGGCGCAGCCGGGCAGCGCCCCGCTGCGCGTGGACGTGGCCGCTGCCGCAGCGCAGCTCGGCGGCAGCGCTGTAGTGGAAGGCGGAGCGCTTCGCCTCCGCCTCGGGCAAGAGGCATTCACCCTGCAGGTGAATGCGAAGTCAGCGACGCGCGGGAACGCGCGCGTCACGCTGCGGCAGCCCGTGCTGCGCGAACACGGGCTGGTCACGATCGCGCTGGATGATCTTGGCGCGCTGATCGGGCAACCGCTCGTCTTCACCCCGGCCACCGGAAAGGTGGCAGTGAGGGTGACGCCGAGCGTCAAATAAGCCGTTTTGTTTTACTTTAATAGAAAGAGGAGTTAACCCGATGAATCATCACTTTTTCGCTTACTTATATCGACTTAAATATATTGATCGCTGGAGTCTCATGTGGAACATGCGTAGAGAAAACGTAGCAGAGCATTCTTTCTATGTCTCGACGATTGCGCATATGTTATGCACCATTGCCAACGAAGTATATGGACGCAATGTACCAACGGATCGCGTAGTGTCCATCGCATTGTTCCACGACGCTTCTGAAGTTCTAACTGGGGATATCCCCCAGCCTGTAAAGCATAACAATGAGCAAATACTGCGGAATTTCCGTGAGATCGAAGATGTCGCAGTCGAACGGCTTATTCAAACGATTCCACCTGAAATCAGCGGTATTTACCGCAGCTTAATTCAAGAGCCAGACCCTGAGCTCTACCGCTGGGTGAAAGCCGCCGACTTGCTCGAAGCGTATATTAAATGCTTAACCGAGCTCTCCACTGGCAACCGAGAGTTCGTCGTCGCGAAGCAGCAAATTCTGGAAAGCTTACAGAAAATGAACATGCCTGAAGTTGATTATTTCCTCGAGCATATGAGTGCATCATTTGAGAAAACATTAGATGAAATCACATTGGATTAATCAGAGCACCCTGTTCGAACATGATCCGAATCCCGAAAATGCAGAAAGAGCATGTCATCCAGAAGATGAACATGCTCTTTCTTTTCTGTTTCCTTAAGCTTACGACAACAGCTGCGGATTCGTCATAATCAGTACAGCTACGATAACAGCGATGGCTGCGATCCAGCTGAAGGTTTTAATTTTGGCAGCATCAGAAGCTGTGCTTTTACCTGCTTTGCTATTCGCAATCAGCTTTTTGATTCTACCACCGACCATACCCGTAATTGCTCCTACAATCAGAAGAAGAACAATGGAAGAGATCATCCATAGGACGGACGGCTTTGGATCCACTTGACTGATCATCGCGCCACCTGTAAGGAAGGTTACAATCAGTGAAAATTGACCGATGCGATTGATCTTAGCTATCACGCCGACAAAACTCTCTTGGGCAGCTCCAGACAATGTTGCAGCTCGTCCCACTAAGAATGGGAACATGATATAAGCACCAAGCAATAAAGCACTAACGACATGTAAAAAAATCATAACTGGATACATTTTGACAACCTCCGCAATTTTATGTATTGGTTTTATTAAGTATAACCGAACTGGAACAGTCCCGACAAGAAAGCGATCCCATGAATCCTGCTAATTCACTATATCTACACAAAACTGTGACCAATTTTACGCAAAATAACCCAACGAACTCATCAGGATCATGAGCCCGCAGGGTTATTTTCACTTCCTATAGATCGAGCTGATTCCTGTACGCTTAACGTTTTAAGGCAGTGGCTCAACTGGAACATTAGCGATCGTAACGGCCTCAGTAAATTTGGCAGTCGTGTTCTGTCTCAAGCGCATATTTGCAGAACCGGAGATACTTGGATTAATTTGAATACTCACAATCTTCTCCGCATGACCGCTTGCGTCAGCTGTTAATGAGAAGCTCGTGCTGTAACCGTAAGTGGAAGGCCATGTGCCATTGCTATTTTGAACCTTAGCGACCTGGATACCTGAACCATTATAAATACCAATATTATAGCCTGTTGTTGTTGAATTTGCTGTTAGGCCATTTAGAATAATCTTCACTTGAAAAACCGCCTGATTTGGCAATTGCGCTTGATGGACAAATGCAAACGGATCTGTTGTATTCGTGGCGGTACTATATCCGTAAGATCCTACTTTAAACGTTGAAGGATCCCACCAATTATAACCAGCTGCAGGTGCTGCCCAAGGCTCGGCCTGCAGCTCTGTTGTGTTAGCCGGCTGCTCCCATGAGTAAATTGTAGTTGCTGAATCCAAGGTAAGGCCTGGCACTTGCGTTAAACTTGTATAACTTTCTTTGGTCGCCAACCAGTTCACCATATTTACTAAAAGAGAAGCATCATTCTGCTCTTGGAATCCCGCATACGTCGTTTTCGTACCGCCTGTCTCTTCTCTCTTATACTTTGGCGTCGCATCTTCAACTGGTGAGGAATCACCGATGAATCCGGCTTTGCCTGCACTCACTTTGGAGACCGCGACATAAGGACCTTCTGCTACTCCTCCGCCGTTGTATACCCCTTGATCCACTGCACTAGCCCATTTGGTCGTTGTCGCTGGCAGGTAAACAATACCTTTGGCTTTGTTCGGGTCAGTAACCGCTAAAGTCGAGCCTGCATGCATAGCAACCGTGGAGACACCACTCGTAATATTAAAAGCCTGAGAGGGGCTCACGATATTATTCGCTGTAATATCACCTAATGCGTTATAACGGAACTTCACTCCGAAATTGGCCGACAACCAATCAGAGCTTGCAACACCCTGCATCGCTGCCGAAGCAGCTTCTGCTGTACTCATTCCCGCAGCTGGATTGGTCCAAGCGCCGCGGCGAAAGCCATTGAATACTTCTGAAGCGTCCCAACGATTTTTATTACGATCTGCATTGTAATGATCACCAATGAAGAAGATGCTGCCGCCGCCTCGCACATACTGCAGCATGGCACTTTGCTCAGATGTCTTATATGGAATGTTAGCCTCACCAATAACGAACACATCATACGCTGATAAATCGGAGAGTGTAATCGCTGTACTCTTACGCAGTTCTTTTACCAAATAGCCTGCATTTCCTAATGCGTTAGCAAAATCAGAGAAACCGCCGTCAATAACCCAATCAGCTGCGCCTGCCGTTTGACCGTGCGTATTGTCAAACAGCACCTTTTTGCCATTCGCCGTTGTCGGCGTTATCGATGGCGCGGGGTCATTCGGACCTTCCGCAAAAGCTTGTGGAACAATGCCTAACATTGATACGGATAATACTGCGGTTAAACAGAGTCTTCTCCAGTTTCTTGTTCCTAGCAAGCTTTTCTTCAACATCAAATCCCACCATCCTATGGATTTTTTAGCCAATTATGCTGGCTTATGCCTATCGTAGCATAGACCATTAACTGGGAATAGTGATTGGAAAACAATTTACAATATTAACAAAAAATTGGGCATCGCCACAATAAAATGAGCAAAAAAAGAACCAACCACCTATTCGCACAGGTAGTTGATTCTTCTGCCAAAGCTTATTAACCTGTTACAACTTTGATTACGTTGCGAACAGAGCTTGCTGTTTTGTCCAAAGCTGTTTTCTCTTCCTCAGTCAGCTCGATGTCAAGAATTTTCTCGATACCGTTAGCACCAAGTACAGTTAAAACGCCCATGAACAAGTTGTCATAACCATATTCACCTTCAAGAAGAGCGATGGTTGGGATGATACGTTTTTTATCTTTAAGGATTGCTTCAGTCATTTGCACAAGGGAAGCCGCTGGTGCGTAATATGCACTACCGTTACCAAGTAGGTTAACGATTTCACCGCCGCCAGTACGTGTACGTTGAACGATCGCTTCAATACGTTCAGCTGGGATCAGCTTCTCGATTGGCACGCCGCCAGCGTATGTGTAACGAACGAGTGGAACCATGTCATCGCCGTGTCCACCGATAACAACACCTTTAACATCCTCAACGGATACATTCAACTCTTGGGAGATGAACGTCAGGTAACGAGCTGTATCGAGTACGCCAGATTGACCGATTACGCGGTTTTTCGGGAAACCAAGTGCTTGGAATGCTACGTAAGTCATCGCGTCAACAGGATTACTCAAGATGATAACGATGGAATTAGGAGCTACTTCTCTCACGTTCTCACAAACGGATTTCACGATACCTGCATTCGTGTTTACCAAATCGTCGCGGCTCATACCCGGTTTACGAGCGATACCTGCTGTAATGATGACGATATCGGAATCAGCAGCATCCGCATAGTTGGAAGTACCTGTAATTTGGCTATCGTATCCTTGAACCGGACCTGCTTCAAGCATGTCGAGCGCTTTCCCTTTTGTAGGGTTTTCCAGTTGCGGGATGTCGAGAAGAACAACGTCACCAAGTTCTTTTTGAGCTAACATAAGAGCAGTTGTTGCTCCCGTGAAACCTGCGCCGACAACGGTAATTTTATTACGACGAATTGCCATTTGAGATGTACCTCCTAATAGTTTTTAGTAGATCAACTTTTCTCAAAAGAATTAAGCCATGTTTTTGATGATTTCGTTTGCGAACTCGGAACATTTGATTTCTTTCGCGCCTTCCATCAAACGAGCAAAGTCATATGTTACAGTTTTGTTATTGATGGATGTTTCCAAACCTTTGTAGATCAATTCAGCCGCTTCCAACCAGCCAAGGTGCTCAAGCATCATTACGCCAGATAGGATTACGGAACCTGGGTTAACTACGTCAAGACCTGCGTACTTAGGAGCTGTACCATGCGTAGCTTCGAAGATCGCGTGACCAGTCAAGTAGTTGATGTTTGCTCCTGGAGCGATACCGATACCGCCAACTTGTGCAGCAAGTGCATCAGACAGGTAGTCACCGTTCAAGTTCAATGTTGCGATTACGTCGAAGTCAGTTGGGCGAGTCAATACTTGTTGCAGCGCGATGTCAGCAATTGCATCTTTTACGATGATTTTGCCAGCTGCTTCAGCGTCTTTTTGAGCTTTGTTAGCTGCTTCAGCGCCTTCTGCTTCTTTAATACGATCGTATTGTGCCCATGTAAATGTTTTGTCAGCATATTCACGCTCTGCAAGCTCATAACCCCAGTTTTTGAACGCGCCTTCTGTGAACTTCATGATGTTACCTTTGTGTACCAAAGTTAATGTTTTACGGCCATGTTTGATCGCGTACTCGATTGCAGCACGTACCAAACGCTCAGTACCTTCGGAGGATACTGGTTTAACACCGATACCTGAAGTTTCTGGGAAACGAATTTTGTTAACGCCCATTTCGTCTTGAAGGAATTTAATAACTTTCTTAACTGCGTCGGAACCAGCTTCCCACTCAATACCAGCATAGATATCTTCTGTATTTTCACGGAAAATAACCATGTCAACCAGCTCAGGACGTTTAACTGGGGATGGAACACCATTGAAGTAACGAACTGGACGGGAACATACGTAAAGATCTAATTCTTGACGAAGTGCAACGTTCAGGGAACGAATACCGCCGCCGATTGGTGTAGTCAAAGGTCCTTTGATGGACACGATGTATTCGCGCATAGCTGTTAATGTATCGTTAGGCAGCCAGTTGTTGTATTTGTTAAAAGCTTTCTCTCCGGCAAAAACTTCGTACCAAGCGATTTTTTTCTCGCCTTTGTATGCTTTCTCAACTGCAGCATCCAGAACGCGTACGGAAGCAGCCCAGATATCAGGACCTGTACCGTCACCTTCAATGTAAGGGATGATTGGGTTGTTAGGTACTTGCAGAACACCATTCTCGATGGTGATTTTTTGACCTTCTTTTGGTAGTTCGTAAGATTCGAATTGTGGCATGATAGTTCCTCCTAAAATTTATGTAGATTAGTTTATCGAAAAAGTTACTGTTGCGCGTTACGTTGCATGCTTTTGGCAATGCCTTCCGACCGCTGTTATCATCCTGTCCAATTGAATTGATTTTAAGGAGAGACTTTGATCTCGATCAAAGATCCCTATATTAGGTATGGGTAGGATTCTAAAGGCGGACACTTACGTTTCTCCAGGCACTGCCAAGCACTCCACTTTGTTATATAACTGCTGCGAGAAATTTCCTAAGAAATTTAACTCGTCACCGTAGTAGTGAAGGTAAACACACAAAAAGTGACGGGAGTTGCGGTACTCCCCCGGGGTGAGCCGAGGACGGGTACCGAACTGCCCGCACAAAGAGTTAAAGTGACAATTAGCGAGCGCTAATTGGAATGTATTTTTGGTTAACCGGACCCGTGTACTCAGCACGAGGACGAATCAAACGGTTGTTTTCGTACTGCTCCAAGATGTGGGCAGCCCAACCGGATGTACGGCTGATCGCGAAGATCGGCGTGAACAGGTCGCGTGGGATTTCCAACGTTGTGTAAACGGAAGCAGAGTAGAAATCAACGTTTGGTTTCAAGCCTTTGAGGCTGGTGACCAATTCGTCTGCTTTAATGGACATTTCGTACCATTTCAGGTTGCCAGTTAGTTTACCAAGCTCATAGGACATTTTTTGCAAGTGCTTCGCACGCGGATCTCCGTTTTTGTAAACACGGTGTCCAAAGCCCATGATTTTATCTTTCCGATCTAATTTATCGTTGATGTAAGGAACTACGTTCTCTACAGTACCGATTTCTTCCAGCATCGCCATAACAGCTTCGTTCGCACCGCCGTGAAGAGGTCCTTTGAGCGTGCCGATCGCTGAAGTAATACCTGAGTAGATGTCTGTTAGTGTTGCAACAGTAACGCGTGCAGCGAATGTGGAAGCATTCAGCTCATGGTCAGCGTGTAAAACCAATGCTTTGTCCAAAGCTTCGATCGCGATTTTATCCGGTTCGTTACCTGTTAGCTGGAACAAGAAGTTAGCAGCAACGGAAGCATATCCTGGGGAAGCTAATGGTTCTTTACCTTCACGGATACGAGCGAAAGCAGCGATAATGCCAGGAATTTGTGCTTGCAGCTTGATCGCTTTACGCACATTGGATTCAGGGCTCAAATCGTTCGCTTCTTCATCATAAAGTGCAAGAGCCGATACTGCTGTACGAAGAGCAGCCATGGAATTAACATCTTTCGGGAATGCTTTAATCTGATTGATAACCGCATCAGGCACCTTGCTGTAAGCGTTCAGGTCGCTTTGCAGTTTCTCAAGCTCAGCTTGGTTAGGCAATTTACCGAACCAAAGCAAATAAATAACTTCTTCAAATGTCGCATTTTCTGCGAGGTCATCAATATCAATCCCGCGATACGTTAGCACTCCATCTACAATGGAGCTGATCGACGAGGTCGTGGCTACAATTCCTTCTAAACCTTTGGTTGCAGACATGGGAATCTCTCCTTAGCTACTCTATTAGCAAAAAATTGCTTTTTTCCTAACTTAATAATAAAGTATTTTGTTTAATAAGTGAACAAAAGCAGACATAAAACTTCATTATCACTATCATAAAGAATCTTTTTGGCGGAAATCGGCACTGTTTTTTTGAACCATCTCTTCAAAACACACGATACAAGTTTTTGTTAATTTCCCCGAATTATACAACCCTGTAGGAAAAGTTTGTCGAGTCGTGCCCAGATTGATACAATGTAGGCAAAGTAAAAGTGATTTTTCTCTGAAAAAGGAGCAAATACATGAGCAGCAGCACAAGTATCGGCATCATTGATATCGGATCCAACTCGATTCGACTTGTTATCTACGAAATTAATGCCCAAGGGGCATACCGTGTTGTCAGTGAGCATAAGGATTCCGCTAGACTCAGCGAACGCATCGGTTCCGATGGCATCTTACATAGCAAAGACATTATCTCTATCGTACCAATTCTATCCCACTATGCTCAGTTATGCAAAGTTCATGAGATTCCGACAATAAGAGCCGTAGCAACGGCAGCCATACGTAACGCGGCCAATTCAGCTGAAATTGTGCGGATTCTCCAGGAACAGACCGGACTTCATATTGAAGTTCTGAGTGGGGCAGAAGAAGCGCGATATGGCTATTTAGGCGTAATCAATACCATCGATATCCGGGACGCCTTGATTATTGATATTGGCGGAGGGAGTACAGAAGTCACCTTGCTTCGTAACCGGAAATTGCTTCACAGCGTTTCCTTTCCATTCGGTGCGGTGAACACCACACGCCAATTTATGAAAAATGGCAATCTAACCGAGCAGGAAATGGGCGATATTCGCCGGATGGTTGAAGATGCGATTTTGGCTTATCCTTGGATTGCCGGTTCTCCCAATCTGCCTATGATTGGTCTAGGCGGAACGATTCGAACCCTTGGGAAAATCAGCCAAAAACGAAGCAAATACTCGCTTCAGCTTGCCCACAATTACACGCTGAAACCTGGGGAGCTTCGTGATTTCCTCTTTTTGTTATCCTCCATGCCATTAGAAAAACGAAAAAAAATAGATGGTCTCTCCAAAGATCGCGCAGATATTATGGTTCCTGGACTGATCATTATGGACACCATATTCGAAGCAGCGGGTTCATCAGCGTGCATTATCAGCGGATCAGGACTTCGTGATGGACTCTTCTACGAAACATTCGATCCTATGCACCCAATCAAGGCGGATGTACTTGAAGCAAGTATCCATAACTTGCTTATGCTCCATCCGAACGCCGCTGTGAAGCATGTCTCTCATGTAGATAAATTCGCTATGCAGCTTTATCATACACTCACTGCTCCGCCCGAATGGGAAGATCGAAGCCAAAGATACTTGCATACCGCTGCTCTCTTGCATCGAATCGGAGCCAGCGTCCATTATTACCATTACCTCAAACATACACAATATATGATGACAGGGGCACATATCGACGGTCTCAGTCATCGAGAAATTGTTATTTGCTCTTTGATTGCTACTTACAAAACAAAAAGCCGGACCCACCAACAAGTCCTAGCTTACAAGGACCTATTGATGGAATCCGACGCGGCATTAATAGTAAAGTTAGGTGCGCTGCTTAAATTAGCTATCGCTTTGGATCATAGTGAGACGCAGCCTGTTCAAGAGCTGCAAACAACGCAAACCGAATCAGCCCTAACTCTCAAGCTGTTATGTATCCACAACCCCATTATGGAGCTAAAGGAACTCGCGGCTATCAGTAAAGATTTTGAAAAAATCTGGGGGCTTAAGCTTAAGACCCAAGCCGGAGTTTTTTCCAAGATGTAATTTTCATCGCCTCGAACTGGCTCCGATATGGGGTCAGTTCATTTTTTATGCGACTGTACATCCCGTTGGGCATCAGTTCTCTTGCTTTGACGTTATCATGCAGGGTAACATTCAGAATTTGTATCATCACTTTCTTCATTTCCCGATCAAGTACCGGACACATCAGCTCAATACGACGTGTCAAATTACGTGTCATCCAGTCAGCCGAAGATAAATATACATCAACTAGTCCGCCATTTTCGAAATAATAAATGCGAGAATGCTCCAAGAAACGATCTACAATACTCCGAACCGTAATATTCTCGCTAATCCCAGGCACCCCTGGACGCAAGCAGCAGACGCCGCGAATAATTAATTCAATCTTTACACCTGCTTGCGACGCCGCATATAAGGCATCTACCATCTCTTGATTGGATAATGAGTTCATTTTTGCAATAATTCGGGCTGGTCTGCCCGCTCTAGCGTGCTCAGCTTCACGTTCGATAAGCTCGAATAGCTTATCCTTCAAATCCGTAGGAGCCACAGCGAAAGACTGCCAGTCATGAGGCGCGGAGTAGCCAGTAATTTCATTGAAAAGCGCGGAGGCATCCTCTCCAATCACACTATTTGCAGTGAATAGCCCTACATCTGTGTAAAGACGGGCTGTGCTGTCGTTATAATTACCTGTTCCCACATGAACATATCTGCGGAGCGTCTGTTCTTCTTGTCTCACGACGAGTGTAATCTTGGCATGCGTTTTGAGCCCAACAAGTCCATAAACCACATGACAGCCTGACTTTTCAAGCATTCTAGCCCATGCAATATTACGCTCTTCGTCAAACCTGGCTTTCAGCTCAACAACTACTGTGACCTGCTTCCCGGACTCCGCGGCTCTGGCTAACGCTTGAATAATCGGCGAGTTTCCGCTCGCTCTATACAGTGTCATTTTGATCGCGAGCACTTTCGGATCATAGGCAGCATGGATGATGAAGTCTGTTACAGCATCGAACGTTTCATAGGGATGATGCACCAATACATCCTTTTGCTTAAGAACTTCGAAGAAGTCAGTCGTATCCTCAAATTCTATGGGGTATTTGGCAGCAATACGCGGATAGCGAAGATTTTCATAGCCATTCAACGTACCGGCCAGCTTCATGAAATAGGTGATGTCCAGCGGCCCGTCAATTTCAAAAATTTGTTCTTCAATCTCGAACTCATCCTGAAGCTGTGCAAGCGCGTAAGGATGAATGCCTTCTTGTACTTCAAGTCGAACAGGAGAGCCCCAACGTCTGCGTCTAAGCTCCTTCTCGATCTCCTCAAGCAGATCTTCCGCCCCTTCTTCATTGAGCGTTAAATCGGCATTTCGAGTCACTCTGAACCCGTGAACGGAAATCGGAATGTATCCACTGAAAAGCGATTCAATATGGTGCTCGATCAATTCTTCAATAAGAATAAATTCTGTTTTTTTACTATTTGGCCGTGTTGGCACGGGAATATAACGGGATAAATTGCTCGGTACTTGAACGATGGCAAAATAAGGCTCATCATCCGGATCATCCCCTTCCCGCACAAGCAAGACAGCTAAATAGACGGATTGATTATGTACAAGTGGAAATGGACGACTTTGATCCACCGCCATCGGTGTTAATACAGGAAAAATAATATCATGATAATAAGCATCCATAGCTTTTTTCTGTGTCGTATTCAAATCTTCAAATTCCGTAAACACAATGCCTTCTTTGGTTAGCAGTCTCGTTACTTCACGGTACGTTTTGTACTGTTCTGTTACCATTTTGGCAGTGCGCTTCATAATTCGTTTAATAAGTCCGGCGGGGGTGTAGCCTGTGAAGTCTTTTTTGGTATACCCAGCCTTGATTTGATCCTTCAGTCCTGCGACACGAACACTCATGAACTCATCGAGATTACTGGATACGATTGACAGAAATTTCACACGCTCAAGCAGTGGAGTGCTCGCATCTTGAGCCTCCTCCAGAACACGCCAATTGAACTCGATCCAACTTAAATCCCGGTTTAAGTACTTGGTCGAAATCTCTTTGACTTCCTTAACTTCTTTGAGCTCTTTAACTTCTTTCAAATCTGGTTCACGCGCAATACTCATAAAGCCTCCACTTATATTTTCTTATGTTTTCTATCTGTTATCTGTGCCATTTATATCTTCATTGTACTATGCGTGCTCTGCACCGACAATGCAGAATCCCCTGTTTCAATATATGAAGATTTTGTAAAGGTGATGTTATTTCCGTATTTATCCAAGATCATGTTACAATGAAAAGACTTGAAACTAGGAGAGAAAAAACCATGGGTATCCTGAATCCACGTTTAGTTCACCAGATTTTCAGGGGCATTTGGGTGGCACTAATTATTGTTCTAATCGGACTCGCTTTCTACTATGTTATCCCTCTGATTTACCCATTTATTTTCGGGTGGATTCTAGCTCTTATGCTTAATCCCCTTGTGAACTTCTTCCAATTCAAAGTGAAATTCCCGCGCTGGCTTGCCGTTACCTTATCTATGTTGTTATTTATAGGTGCCATGGTTACGGCCATAACCTTACTAGTTGCGAATATAGTCGTAGAATTAGGTTCACTTGCGGATACCTTGCAGATTCAAATTAACCTATGGGTGGAGCAATTCAATGTTTTCATTAATTCTACAGCTTTCCAGGATTTGATTGAACGTATTAATCAGTTTTTTGAAAATAACCCGAAATATCAAGAAACCGTCAACAATAATTTATCCTCGACAGCAGGCTCCATTGCAGACGTAAGTAAGTTCATTATTGGCTATGTATTTGATACTTTGAAAAGATTTCTAACTTCTTTACCGAATATCGCGACCATCACCATTATTGTTATGCTGGCCACCTTTTTCATTAGTAAAGATTGGTATCAGCTTATTAAACGGTATAAAGGGATCTTCTCCGACATGATCGTGAAGACCACCCAATTGATTCGGACTGATTTGCAAAAAGCTCTGTTCGGCTACATGCGCGCCCAACTCATTCTTGTTTCACTAACCGCTCTTGTGGTCATCATTGGCTTGCTGGTCTTGCGCGTTGATTATGCTATAACCATCGGTTTATTAACAGGCTTAGCAGACCTGATGCCTTATTTGGGGACAGGTGCGGTCATGGTGCCTTGGATTTTGTACGTTTTCTTTGCACAAGGAGATTTTTTCCTCGGAATCGGCCTCAGTGTGCTGTATGGCGTCATCGTGATTGCCAGACAGATTATGGAACCCAAAGTGCTCGCCTCCTCAGTCGGATTAGACCCTCTGGCTACGTTAATCGCTATGTTCGTTGGATTGAAACTATTCGGACTCCTCGGACTTATTGTGGGTCCTGTGACTCTCATTCTGATTGCAGCGTTCTATCGCGCAAGAATCTTTCATGATATTGCGACTTACATACAAAAAGGCTCGGTTCCTCCCAAATAGGCGGGGTGACCGAGCCTTTATTCTTTATCTACGCTTTATGATATTGATTCGGCCTCTGCCGATTTGTTTTTTAATCAGTGCAAGCAGCATCACTTTGAAGATCGGTCTCGTGTAAGGAAAAACAAGTAGAAATCCGAAAATATCCGTGATGAATCCCGGCGTAATTAATAAAATGCCGCCAATGAAAATACAGATTCCATCTAACAAGTGCTGTGCCGGCAGTTGGCCCTGCGACCATTCAAACTTGGCATACTCCAGTACTTTGCGTCCTTCCCGCTTGGCGAAATAAGCACCTAGGAAGCCGCTAATAATTATAAGCGCGAATGTTGTCCAGCCGCCTATAAAATGCCCCAATGTGATGAGAAGCGTAATTTCTATGGCAGGTACTAGAATAAAAATGGCAAGAATGATTCGAAACATAAGCTCAGCCCCTTTAAGAATACTTAGCTAACAGCTGCCATAATTCTGGCGCTTCCTTCTCTATACGTATTGGCTTCCAAGAAGGATTCACCCAAACGTGATGAGTTGCTCCAGTAACAAGTAAGTCCCCGGTAGGTTGTGCAGCAGAATCTGCGGTTAGAGCCATCATTTCTTCTGAAACTCTACGGATTTCATAGGCAAAATGGAGCCGAACACTGCTCATGTCAATCACTCGCGTGTTCACACATACCAAGTCATCATAACGAGCAGGCTTCTTAAACTTAATCTCCGCTTCGACAAGCGGCAGCAACAGCCCCTTCTCCTCGATCCGCCTGTATGGGTATCCAAGCTCCCTGATAAGTTCGGTCCGCCCAATCTCGAACCACGTCAAATAGTTGGCATGGTACACAACCCCCATTTGATCCGTTTCTTCATATCTCACACGAAACTGATGCTGATGCCAGCGCTCCTGAGTCATGATGATGTACGCCTCCAAATACAAGTCTTAGAACAATTATAGCACAGCTAGGGTTAGGGATGGGTAGTGCTGGGAGTGAGGTAGAGTGAGGCTGAGGATACGGAGAGCTGGGAGTGGCGCGTAATGATGCAAGTGATGCGGAGTGCTGGGGAGTGAGTCGGAGTCAGACGAATGATACGGAGCTGGGAGTGGCGCGTAGTGATGCAAGTGAGGCGGAGTGCTGGGAGTGGCGCATAGTGATGCAAGTGATGCGGAGTCAGACGAATGATACGGAGCTGGGAGTGGCACGTAATGATGCAAGTGATGCGGAGTGCTGGGAGTAATTTATGTACTCAAATTGGAAGTATTACCCAAGTCCTACTAGACGGGGTCTAGGCACTTGGTTAGTGTGTATGCTAAGTCCCGTATTCTCTCTATATGATCTCTTTGGGATGATTTGTTCGGTACGTTAGCAACATTCTGACGCTTAGGGGAACCCAGAAGCCTTATTTCGCTGAATTCAGCCTTTTAGAAGGATGAAGCGGAACTACGTGACGCTATTTCGGCAAAATTGAGCCTTTTAACCCTTCATTTCGAAAAAATAACGTTTGTACGTTCCGTTAATCATCTGAAATCGAGATTTAACAGTAAATAGCGTTCTCTCGTTCCGTTTGGCGTCGGTTTGAGTTCGACTGTCACCTTCGAGACGGGTATGAATGCTTAAGTTTCCATAGTTAGCAAAATAAAAAGAGTGAAGCCGAGACTAATCTCGCTTCACTCTTTGCTTTACTTACAGAACGCTCGCTTGACCAGAGTAGATAACGCCAACTTCTGGATAGATCGAAACTTCTGTGCCGTCTTTGATTATTTCGACTGCGTTCTCGACGCCTACAATGACCGGAATACCAAGGCTTAAAGCGACTACTGCCGCATGGGAAGTGATCCCGCCAACTTCGGTAATCAACGCTGAAGCTCTTTGTACAGCTGGCATATATTCTTTGTCCGTCGATACCGTTACAAGTACAGCACCGTCTACCATTTTCGCATTCGCTTCTTCTGGTGTACGAGCTGTTACAACGATACCACTTGCCGTCTGCATGCCGATACCTGTTCCTTTGGCGATCATCTCGCCTACTTGATGAACCTTGATCAAGTTCGTAGTTCCGGAGCGTCCAACAGGAACGCCTGCTGTAATAACAACGATATCCCCAAGAGACACGATACCCGTTTTAATACTGCTATCCACAGCAAGGTTAAACAGCTCGTCCGTCGTTTTCGCTTGCACACCCATCACTGGAATAACACCCCATACGAGGGACAAGCGGCGAATGACTTGCTCGCTAGGCGTAACTGCGATGATTGGTGATTTTGGACGGTATTTGGACACCATTCTAGCCGTATATCCACTTTCTGTGGCTGTTAAAATCGCTTTCGCACCCAGCTCCAAAGCTGAGTTAGCTACCGCTTGCGAAATCGCTTCAGTTACTGTAACTTGCTGAGCTTGAGCTTGACGAAGGAAAATTTCTTTATATTCTAATGCTTCTTCTGCACGCTCAGCGATACGAGCCATCGTTTGCACGGACTCAACTGGATATTTACCAGCAGCTGTTTCACCGGACAACATCACAGCATCCGTTCCGTCGAACACCGCATTGGCTACGTCACTTGCTTCTGCACGCGTTGGACGCGGGTTACGCTGCATGGAGTCGAGCATCATCGTTGCCGTAATAACCGGCTTACCTACGATGTTACATTTTTTGATCATCTGTTTTTGGACAACAGGAACATCTTCTGCAGGAATTTCAACGCCAAGATCCCCACGAGCAACCATCAGACCATCGGATACTTCGAGGATCTCGTCTAAGTTGTCAACGCCCTCTTGGTTCTCGATTTTACTAATGATCTGAATGTGTGAAGCATTGTGTCTTTCCAACAATTCACGAATTTCCATAACGTCACTTGCTTTACGTACGAAAGAAGCGGCGATGAAATCTACGCCCTGCTCAATACCGAAAACGATATCGTTGGCATCCTTCTCCGTGATCCCTGGAAGACTGATTTTTACACCTGGCACGTTTACGCCTTTTTTGCTTTTAATCGTTCCACCATTGACAATGCGGCACTCGATTTCGGTTCCACGAATACCAACAACAGAAAGACCAATTAAACCATCATCGATTAGAATGGTAGATCCAACAGCAACGTCACGCGGCAGATTCGAATAGGTTACTGAGATACGATCTGCATCGCCTAAGATTTCTTCTGTTGTCAAAATGATGTGCTTGTCCTGAACAAGCTCAATCGGCTCTTCTTTCAATTTTCCCGTGCGAATTTCCGGTCCTTTGGTATCAAGCAAAATAGCTGCTACTTTGCCTGTCTCAGCGGATGCAGCGCGAAGGTTGCGGATACGTGCGCCGTGCTCCTCAAAATCCCCGTGGGAGAAGTTAAGACGGGCAACATTCATTCCCGCTTCTAGAAGCTTTTTCAAATTCTCTTGTGATTCGCTTGCAGGTCCAATGGTACAGACAATTTTCGTTTTACGCATGGTTTCCCTCCTGAGTGAATGTGAACCGGCCGATCTCTCTAAATTTACGGTAACGGTCCTCGAGCAGCTCCTGTTCGTTCATACTTAGCAAATGCTGAAGCTGTTCCCAGATAGCTGTTTTGATCAATTCTGCTTGTGCTGCTAAATCCCGGTGTGCGCCACCTTTAGGCTCCGGGATAATACCGTCGATCACCTTTTGCTCCAAGATATGATCTGCAGTAATTTTCATTGCTTCTGCCGCGTGTAAAGCTTTGGAAGCATCTTTATATAAGATGGAAGCCGCGCCTTCGGGACTAATAACCGAATAAATAGCATTCTCCAACATCAATACCTTGTTACCTACACCTAATCCAAGTGCGCCGCCACTGCCGCCTTCCCCAATAACAATACAGATAATCGGCACACGAAAAGAGGCCATTTCCAGTAAATTTCTGGCAATCGCTTCTCCTTGGCCGCGCTCTTCTGCAGCATTCCCAGGGAATGCACCTTTGGTATCAATAAACGTCACAATAGGACGCTTAAATTTGTTCGCTTGACGCATCAACCTCAGCGCTTTACGGAAACCTTCTGGATGCGGACAGCCGAAGTTACGAGCGATATTATCCTTCGTATCTTTCCCTTTTTGGTGACCGACAACCGTAACTGGAATGCCGTTCAATTTGGCTAGTCCACCTACAATCGCGAGGTCATCCCCATAAAGGCGATCGCCATGAAACTCTATGAAATCCGTGAAAATGGTTCCAATATAATCAATCGTTGTCGGCCTTTGCGGATGGCGAGCCAACTGCATTTTCTCAGCAGAAGACATATTCGCATAAAGCTCATCTTCGAGTTCAGCATATCTTTCTTCCAAACGGCGGATTTCTTCTGAAAAGTCAATTTGCTTCTCAGCGCCAAAAGTACGCAGTTCCGCAATCTTCTTCTTTAGTTCCGCCAGCGGCTGTTCAAACGGCATTTCACCCGCCATAAGTCGCCTCCCCCTTCACTCCGTGCATGTCTAACAGCTTGATTAACGTAGGACGCATATCCTTACGGCTCACGACCTTGTCGAGCTGACCATGCTCGAGATTGAATTCAGATGTCTGGAAATTGTCCGGCAGCTTTTGTTTAATCGTTTGTTCAATAACACGACGGCCTGTAAATCCAAATGGTGCAGCAGGTTCAGCAATAATAATATCGCCTAGCATAGCAAAACTCGCAGATACACCGCCGAAAGTCGGATCTGTAATAATAGAAATAAACAATCCGCCTTCCGCGCCGAGCTTGGACAAAGCAGCGCTTGTCTTCGCCATTTGCATCAAGCTTAGAATGCTTTCTTGCATACGAGCTCCACCTGATGTGGAGTAAATGATAATTGGAACTTTCTTTTGAATGGCAGCTTCGATTGCTCTGGTTATTTTCTCCCCAACAACGGAGCCTAGTGATCCACCCATGAAGTCAAAACTCATGGCCGCAACAATAACCGGATAGCCACCAATCGTACCTTCACCGGTCATAATTGCATCTTGTAATTTCGTTGTGCTCTTCGCTTTATCCAATTTCTCAACGTAGTCAGGGAACTCCAACGGATCCTCGGAGATCATGTCTGCGTCGTATTCCAAAAACTGACCTTCATCGAGCGTTAATTGGATACGTTCCAAGGCACTTAAACGATAATGATAGCCACAAGCTGTACAGACTTTTAGATTTTTCTCAAGCTCTTTACTCGTTTGGATCGTACCGCATTTCGGGCATTTATTCATTAAACCTTCGGGAATATCCCTTTTTGTTTTCTCGGAAGGAATCGTTGCATATTTACGCTTTTGAAATAAATCCTTTAGCACATTTCCACCTCTACTTGGCTATTATCTTGAACTTCTGACAAGCCACGTTACTTGCTTCTACTTTTCATTATCTATGTAAAATAGAATTGAGCACTTCCTGAACTTCCTCTACTTCACCTGCGGGTACGACGATTTCGAACTGATTTTTGGATAAGGATATACCCCGAACTTGTACGAGAAATCCTTCTTCCGTCAGCCTCTGTTTAATCCGCTCTGCAATCTTCGCGGTAGGAGCTATGTATATCACCGTCCACATGAAAAAAAAACCTCCTATGACGTGCAACTACATGGATTAGGGCAAGTTAGCAACGATGATAATTAACATCCTACATAAGCATAGGCGCACACAATGGAATAATGATATCATAATTTCTCTTTTTCCCGCAACAGAGCACGTTCATGAAAAAAAGTGAAGTCTGAACTTTTTTGAGCTAGTCCAGACGTAATTTACTGCTATAATCAGGCGCATGCTCATTCTGATGAGCGATTCTGGCAGAAGCCGCTGCCGCTAAACCACAGATCAAATCATCCAGAAAAACATGAACAGAACTTCGATCATCATTCAATGTTCGGATAATACCCATTTTTTCTTTATCTAAATAGCCAAAGCTAGTTAATCCAATCATCCCATATACATGAACAATGCCTAGGGCCAGAGTTTCATCGACACCGAACAGAGGTTCATCCGCTTCAAGAATCGATTGCAAAGGCTCGGGCAACAGCTTTTTCTCTGCCAATTCATCAAGAGCAATGCCCGTATAAAGCGTATACTGTACTTCCCGCTTGGCGAGAACAGCCAGCACACTCTCAATACACTCTTCTTGCGATAGTTGATCATTATAGGGCTTTTGCAGCTTGAACACAATTTCAGAGATTTGCTCTACCGTTACACCACGTCTCTGCAGCAACTGGATCATATGTTGTTCGGTCATAAGTCTCCTCCTACGCATGTATTAAGCCCTTGAAATACCGGGTTCCTATTCATATGCGAAGGATGCTATCTTTATTTCACTCTGACCGAATCTTTACCCATTATGGTCTCAATCATACGGAACAAATCCTTCGAAGGATCGACCAAATATTGGTCGCTCAGGGCCAAGAGCTTGTTGCTCCTTTCGTAGAAAAGCGCAACTGCGAGCCCCCCCTTATGCAGCTTCAGCAGCGCCTTCAGCTGCAGAAGCTTATCCGGCTGCTCGCAGTCAGCCGAGATCTTGACGAACACGCGCTGCGCCTTCGGCTCCGCAGCGTTCGTGCGCGCCGGCTGCGCCGCAGCGCGGGACTCCTGGCGGCCCGCCGCAGGGGCCGCCTGTGTGACAGCGGCGGCGCTGCGTGCGCCGCCTGAGATGGCAGCCGCGCGCGCAGGCCGATCACTGACTACGTCAGCTGATCGCCTATGCGCCCCTGGCTGCCGGCGAAGCCGCTGGACGCCTGCAGGGTCGTCCAGCGCGACAAGCTGCTCCGCGAGCAGCTTGGGCGGGTCCTCGTCCTGAAGCTGCAGCTTCGCCCGGACGAGGACCAGTCTGCCCTTCTGCACGAGCGGAGCCGCATTCTTCCAGGTCTCGGGGAACAACACCACCTCGATCTTGTCAATGCGATCCTCCAGCTCCATGAACGCCATGGGCTGCCCTTTCTTCGTGACAATCGTCTTATTCGAGAGGATCATCCCCGCTACAAGCACCTCGCTGTTATCTGGCAGCTCGGCTAATTGATGAAGCATAGCCGCTTCCATCTCAATAAGCTGCTCCGCATAGGCATCAAGCGGATGTCCAGATATATACATGCCGAGAAGTTCCTTCTCGAGCTCCAATTGTTTACTTTGCGGCATCGGAGGAATATTCGGAACCTCCACCTCCCAATTTGGTTCTTCAACGAAGCCAAAGAGGTGAAGCTGCAGATCATCCCGTTCCTTGCGCCATTTGGTTGCGGAGGCGATGGTTTCATCGAGAATAGCCATCAGCTGAGCGCGATGCCCGCCTAGAGTGTCAAAGGCTCCACCTTGAATGAGCGATTCAATCACTCGTTTATTACATACGCGTAAATCTACACGTCTGCAGAAATCAAGCAAGCTCTCGAACTGTGACTTTTTCCGTTCATTAAGAATAGCATCGATAGCTTGAGTGCCTACATTTTTGATCGCTGCAAGTCCGAAGCGGATAGCCCCGGCCGCAGGATCCGGTGTAAATACCGTTCCGCTGCCATTAACATCAGGCGGCAGCACAGCCAATTTCACCCGCCGGCACTCATCCACATATTCGGCTACCTTCCGATGATTCCCCATAACAGCCGTTAACATAGAAGCCATAAAATAAATCGGATAGTGCGCTTTTAAATAAGCCGTTTGGAATGCCAACACCCCGTAAGCCGTTGCATGCGCACGCGGAAAACCATAATCAGCAAAACGCACGATCATATCATACACATGATTAGCCTCATTGGCATTAAAACCTTGACGCAAGCTGCCCGAAACGAAATGTGCCCGTTCTTCATCCAGCACTTCCCGCTTCTTCTTGGACACTGCTCGTCTTAACAAATCTGCTTCGCCTAAGCTAAAACCAGCCATAGATGAGGCAATTTGCATAATTTGCTCTTGGTAGACGATAATGCCGTACGTATCCCGAAGGATAGGCTCTAACGTGGGGTGCGGATAAACGACCTCCACCTGTCCGTGCTTCCCATAAATATACTTAGGTATAAACTCCATCGGACCTGGACGGTACAAGGCCACAACGGAAATAATATCCTCAAACACAGAAGGCTTCAAATCCTTCAACACCTTGCGTACACCCGATGACTCCAATTGGAAGACACCCGTCGTTTCTCCCTTACTAAGCATACCGTAGGTCACAGCATCCTCATCCATGTCCAGCATATCAAAGTTGAGACGCACATTTTCCATCTGTGCTATCCAATCAACCGTTCGTTCTATAATAGACAGCGTCCGCAAGCCGAGAAAATCCATTTTCAACAGTCCGATGGCCTCCAAATGCTCCATCGTATACTGGGTAAGAGCTGTCTGAGCCGTGCCTTCTTGGAGAGGGACATACTGCGTTAACGGTTCTCTGGAAATAACAACCCCTGCCGCATGCGTTGAAGCATGGCGCGGCATTCCTTCAACACGCATCGCCATTTCCAGCAATTCTGCTGTCTTGGGCTGTCTTGCAACCAGCCCCTTTAAATCAGAACTAATCTGGAGTGCTTCCGATAAAGTCATACCTAGTTGATTCGGAATTGCCTTGGCCGCACGGTCAACGTCCCCATAGGGTACATTTAATACGCGTCCGACGTCCCTTACCGCGGCTTTGGCCGCCATCGTTCCGAAGGTAATAATTTGCGCGACATGCTCGTGCCCATATTTGGCAACCACATAGTCAATCACTTCATCCCGGCGTTCATCGCTAAAATCGATATCAATATCCGGCATCGTAATCCGTTCCGGGTTAAGAAAACGTTCAAACAGCAGCTTATATTTAAGTGGATCGACATTCGTAATACGGAGTACATAAGCAACTAGACTTCCGGCAGAAGATCCCCTACCTGGTCCGGTCATGATATTCTTTTCGTGCGCAAAACGAATAAAATCCCAAACGATTAAGAAGTAATCAGAAAAACCCATGTTCTCAATGACGCCGAGCTCATAAGCTAGACGTTCCTCAGCTTGTTTCCGCAGCGGCGAATCCGCAGTATGCCACTCAGATTTAGTAGAATAACGCTGCTCCAACCCCTGCATACAAAGCTCTCGTAAATATTCACCAGCCGTGAGGTGCTCAGGTATAGGACGAAAGCTAGGTAAAATCGATTTACCGAACGTAAGTTCGAGCTCACAGCGTGAAGCTACAACGCTTGTATTCGTAAGCGCTTCGGGGACATGGACGAATAAACGTCCCATCTCCTCCTCGCTTTTCAAATACATCTGACTTGTACCCATCTTAAGCCGATCGGTGTCCTCCACCGTTTTGCCTGTTCCAATACAGATGAGAATGTCCTGCATCACATGATCTGGTTCAGTCACATAATGCACATCATTCGTGGCAATTAGCGGGATCCCGGTTTCTTTGCTCAGCTCGATCATCGAGACCATCACTTTTTTCTGCTCAATCATCCCATGATCTTGAATTTCCAGAAAGAAATCATCTCCGAATATGTCACGATAGCGCTCAGCCGCTTTTCGGGCTTCTTCATGACGATTGTGAAGCAGATGCTGGGAAACCTCGCTGCCTAAGCAGGAGCTCAGACAAATAAGTCCCTCTGAATGCTTGGCTAAATGTTCCAAATCGATACGCGGTTTATAGTGAAAGCCCTGTAAATGTCCGATTGAACAGAGCTTCATTAAATTTTGATAGCCTTGGAAATTTTTGGCTAGCAGGATGAGGTGATAAATCGGCTGTTCCTGTCTAGTCCCTTTATCGCGAATAGATCCCGCTGTGAAATAGACTTCACAACCAATAATTGGTTTAATGCCTCTTTGTTTGCAGGCTTTGTAGAAGGCAATGGCCCCGTACATGACACCGTGATCCGTCAATGCCAGAGAGGTCATGCCAAGATTAGCTGCTTGTGCAACAAGCTCCTCCATACGTGCCGCACCGTCTAATAAACTGTATTCACTATGAACATGCAAGTGTACAAACGAACTCATCAGCATGTCCTCCCTTCTTTCATTTTATTCCTTATATTTTATCATATTGGAGCTAGGCATTCCCATACATTAAGTATAGAGAGTTTGTCCTCTTTAACTTAGCTGGAAAGGAAGCGATAAGGACATGTATGTCTTTTGGGCAAATATTATCGTGTATTTCTGTATTGCATTCGGGGTCGTATTTGGAGGCAGCATGTTAAGTGGAATAGCAGCCGTGCTCACGCTTCAATCACCGACAGAAAAAATGCTAACCATTTCAGAAAACATTAAAATCTGGGCCATGGTAGCTGCTGTTGGCGGCACGATTGATCCGATACGCTATATTGAAAGCCATGTAGCTATAGGGCATTTGAATCCCGCTATTAAGCAAATCATTCTGATTATTGTTGCCTTTATAGGCGCTCAGATGGGCACGTCACTTATTCAAATGATCTGCAAAGGGGGCAATCAGCCTTGAGGATCCCTCCTTTTGCCCGATATCAACGTCTGCTTTCGAGTTTAGGACTGATGCTTTCGGGAGCCATCATTGGGAGCGCAATTTATATGAGCATTCATCAGCACACCTACAATCAGCTCTATGTGCAAATGCATAAATATTTGGAGGAAAATCGCGATCTCCTTGATGATATCGAAAATTTAAATAAAACAAAAAATAAACAAGCATTAATTAACACAGTCAATGTTCATCTGCTTCCCAAAAACCAAAATGAACTCATCAGTGAAGATATACAGAAAGAAATCGAGGTGGATGTGAAGAGTGAGCTCAAGCTCGTTATTGGCCAAAAGGCCGCGTTCGTGCGGGACTCACAGCCCCTTTATGAAAGAATTATTACCCAGCGGACCTATATTTTGCATGATAAAAAATATGTCGTTGAGATCAAATCCATCATATTGATTCAAACCGAACTAACTGTCTGGATTACAGCCCAAGAGAAGCGAACATAACCGCCCTGAGCACTTTTTAGGTGATAGAATATTGCAATCTTTCATTAAAATCGCTAAAGTAAACAGTAAACTCGCCTAAAGGACGGATTAACCAGATGTTCGCCATTCAAATCACTTTATTCTCTCTTATTTGCATACTGCTTGGGCTTTCCGTATACTTCAGCTTCCGGTCTCGACGTGAAACGGTTGCGGCTAGACGCGGTTTATTCTCGGCCCGCATGAATATTTGCATGGGTTTGATGCTCGTTCTTATTGCCATCACCCAAATCTTCTTCTTTAGTGAATCCAGCTTTCGCCGCATCTTCGGCACCGTGCTGGTCTTGCTAGGTCTGTTCAACTTATTCGCCGGCATTCGCAACCACGGGCACTTCGATCGCATGCTGCGTTAAATGACTTGAGCGGTTAGCATCGCTTTGGAAACCAAAGTCCCAGCATGATAAATTTCTACATCAATTTTGCCAAACTTACGGCTCACTTCAATGATGGTGGGTCGTATTTCTATTTTGGAGTCAATTTGCAGCGGTTTTAAGAAATAGGTCGACATATTGTCCATGACGAGATCCCCTTTCTTATGTTCCTGCACGATGCGATAGGCCGCTTGGGTCATCAGCGTTGTAAGAACACCTTCCGATACCGTCCCCAAATGATTCGTCATCTGTGGGGTGATAACGCCATGAAACTGCAGTGACCCCTTTTCATCCCTGACCTCTTCCAGTCCGGACCAGATTAAATCCTCGAACGTTTCACCATTCTGCGGCTGCTTCTGAATATACTGCATGGCTTTCAACACATCGCTGCGATTAAGAACGCCAAGGATTTTGCGGTTTGTATCCACGACTGGCAGCAATTCAATACCTTCCCACACCATCATATGGGCTGCTGATGCTACTGAAGTTTGGGGCGTTACAGTAAGCGGACTGCGCGTCATAAGCTTATCTACTGTTTGTAGAGAATTAGCTCCCACCATATCCTTCGAGGTCACAACACCAATAATTCGGTTCCACTCGTCTACAACAGGAAAACGGCTGTACCCGGTATCCTCTGACATGCGCTGCCAGTCCTTCAGTGTACTATTTGCCTTAAGAGCATAAAGGGAAGCACCTGATGCCAGGATGTCCTCGACAAGCATAATTTTCTTCTTGATCAAACGATCGTATATGGCTCTATTAATCATAGAGGCAACTGTAAACGTATCGTAGCTGCTCGAAATAATAGGCAGCTCCAGTTCATCGGCAAGGACTTTCACCTCTGTACTGGTGTTAAATCCCCCCGTAATGAGTACGCCTGCGCCTTGTTCCAAAGCACAGATATGGGCACGGTTGCGGTTACCAACGATTAGAAGGCTGCCGGCCTCAATGTAACGCAT
The DNA here is from genome assembly GCF_001427935.1 of Paenibacillus sp. Soil724D2. Taxonomy (NCBI): domain Bacteria; kingdom Bacillati; phylum Bacillota; class Bacilli; order Caryophanales; family Paenibacillaceae; genus Paenibacillus; species Paenibacillus sp. Soil724D2. Next base: position 126,286 of record NZ_LMRY01000004.1, on the reverse strand, counting down.
CATGGCATCCTGTTCCATCGCGCCGATAACGAACTTGTGCAGCGTCTTATGGAGTCCACGTGAGCCACCTAGTACTTGCCCATCGACCATGTTCACTACCTCAGCAAATGTGAGCTTATCAATGTTCTGCCGCAGCTTTTTCTCGACTCTTACGGTTCCGATTCGCTCTTTGGTCGAGACCAGACCTTGATTCTCGGCCTCTTTAATAGCTCGGTAAGCCGTTCCTTCACTGACTTCCATGTTCTTGGCAATTTTGCGAACGGAGATCCGGCTGCCAAGCTTCAAGCTTTCAATATAGCGTAAAATTTGTTCATGCTTCGTTAATGTATCCACGGATTGTGTATCCAACTGTTACACCTCATTCGCTTGTTCCTGTATTACTCTGTACTACTAGTATAATCGTTCCAAAGCGCAAGAACAATGAAATCAGCTTTTCCTAAATAAAAAATCCAACCCTATTGGATTGGATACTTTATTTGTATTATAGCAAACATACGTTCGTTGTCAAAATGGAAATCTCTTCTTCGCTACTTGCGAAACTGCAGAAGTTTCCGGCGACCTTGAACAAGCTGCTCCAACTGCCATTTTTTCATCCGATTGATGCGGTTCATTTCTTTGCGTTTCTCTTCATCCACACCAAGTATTTGATGCAAATGAGAGGCTGTCACAAGCAGGGCCATCACGATCCAGATGCTACTAAACACCATAGGCAGCGATCCTACATCTCGAAACTCCAATTGGGGAATGGAGTAAAATAGCATACCTAACGTTAAGCTCATGTAAACGACATTTTTAAAGCCTTTCAAAATGATCACTCCTTTCGCTTTAGATAAGCAAGAAACTATCTCATACTAATTTCATTGTATGAGACAAGTTCTTGTTATATGTTCAAAGCGAAAGATTAAGGCTTAGAGACTGTCGATTGATTCACAACTGGTATTCATAACTCCAATATACGAATTTAGCGTCATTCAGCTTTCGTGAGGGCAGATGGCCTATCGTTGTTACCAATGTTGCATTTTCTACAACAATTCATACGCCAAAAGGCTATTTTACAACTTGAAGTTGCATTCCGTACAACATTTTGAGCACATTTGTTGTGAAATGGTCTATATTGGGCCAAATTGTTGTACATGATGCAACAATGAAGGGAGAGAGACGAGGTTTAGGCATAAATTGTTGTACTTACTACAACATCATTCAACAGCGAATAAGAATTCATCCAGCAACCCAAATTCTGCCTATATAGCGATTGATCCCAATTTATGACAAATTAATGTAGAGCAAGATTGATCGAATGAATCGACGGTCTCGCTTACTCAATCTCGAAACCCTGGGAGCTTAGGAAGGGTTTCATGTGCTCTCTAGGCCGCTGCGCTTTGGCGGCCATGTCCTTGGACCAGGTCGTATCGACTTTGCCGCCCGATCGAACCTTCATATAGTCGCGGATGCTCTCGTCGTACACGTCGACCGCTCCTTCGTTATCCGTATACCGATTCTCATGGTATACGGCTTCTCGCGGGAGCCGCGGGCGCTGCGGCGGCTCTTGATCCGGCATGCCGATGCACATGCCGAAGACCGGGTACACCAGCTGCGGCAAGCCCAGCAGCTGAGACACCTCAGCGGGCTTATTGCGCAGCCCGCCGATGTACACTACGCCGAGTCCGAGTGACTCGGCGGCGATGGCTGCATTTTGCGCAGCTAATGCAGCATCTACCGTGGCAACGATGAAGTTCTCAGCGTTGCCAGTAACCGGAGTGTCCCCGTGACGGTGGACAGCCTGCGCGTATCGATGCAGATCCGCGCACCACACTAGGAACAGCGGACACTCGCTGACGTAAGCTTGATTGCCGGCTAGCGCGGCAAGCTGGTTCTTCAGCCCGTCATCCGTTACATGGATAACGCTATATGCTTGCATATTGCTGGATGTAGATGCCGCTTGAGCGGCTGCCAGAATAACATCCAGCTGTTCCGAGCTTACTGGTTCATTCGTAAACTTACGAATGGAGCGATGATTTTGCAATAAAGAAATGATTTCGTTCATCCTTCAACAACCTTTCTTCTATATGTAGAATATATTAAGAAAGTCTCCACCGATATGGTCGACAAACTGTCACGATCGAAGCAACCTCGACTCACTGAAACCAGACTGTCCAACAATCCGTCTTTGCAATTATCCGACACCCGAGAGGAATTTTCAATAAATAATCGCTTTTGGTTGTAGGAAACGTGCGACTGTGAAGTAAACAAAAAAAGACCCAACCAACGGGGTCTTAATCTTCCATCATATCGACAACACTTTTCTTACTTTTCTATATAACAGCGTGAGTACCCACGGTATCGCAATTATCAGCACAAAAACGATCCCATTATAAACGTTAAAAAGCAAAATAGAGCCGGGCGTATTCACCTTATATTTCCAAAGTGATAACAACGCTGGATGCATTAAGTAGACACCAAACGATACCGAACCTAACGAGACGAAAAAGCGGGCAACTTTGGTTGATTTTTGGAGAAGCCATTTCGCGATCCAGATAAAGCTTACACCAATGCCAATGCTGTAGAGTAGCCATAAAATTTCATACCACGTATTTTCAAACTTATATCCTTTTAGTCCCAATAGGTAAAGCATCACATAGGCCAAACCACTGAGGAATGCAGCTGGCAGCACCCAACCCTTGTTCCGATCCATCCAAGAACGAAAGGAACCGTAGTTCATGCCAATTGCACCGCCTACGAGAAAATACCCGAAGTACGTTATGCAAAGCTCTGGTTTATGACTAATTGTACCGAACCAGTGGGTGTAAATGTAAACGCCTGCTTGAATGGCTAGTCCCCAAAGTGCCAGCGTCCGGCGAAACCATGGCGCATTTCTAACAGCCCAAACTAGCAGCGGAAACAACAGGTAGAACTGTACAATAATAATCATAAAATACAAGTGATAGCCGGAATCCGCCCATTTTAATTGTTCTAGAAAAACACGCAGATCAAACTTAATAGGGTGCCCCGGCGTCCAAAGCCAAGGATTATATATATAATAGAAGAAGGACCAAACGATATAAGGAACTAACACTTGGCGGACACGTTTCCAGTAGAAAATACCGGCCTGTTTCGCGCTCCAATTATCCGTATAGATGTAGAATAATACAATGCCACTCAAAAAAATAAACAGCGGAACAGCGAAATAGCTTATTTTGTTCAAAAATAAAATGATTAGCTCTGTGCTGCTCCCCTTCAAAGCCGGATCCACTGTCCAGTCCGCGGTAACATGAATCATAACGACTGCAAGGATGGCGAAGGCTCTAACGAGATCGAGCTCCGTGATTTTTGCTTTTGCCATAACGGTTTCAAATCCTCTTTTCCTAATAAATACCCTTTTACTATAGACAGTTTCGAGTTATTTCGCAACAGCGAGCCTAGCAAAAAAGTATCCCTGCTCTTAGATTGCTTACTAAAAAAGAGTGTAGCCCAGGAGTAGACTTCCAGACGACTAGATGACTAGACTTCTCTACAGTGATACACTCTTTTTTATTTCAACATTGCTTCTAACGGCTCAGCAATAATCCGCTGCACATCTTCCAGCATGATCGACAATCGACGCTCCGCATCGAATAATTGGTTAATACGTGGATTGAGGGCGAGCTCCTCATATCGTTTCTGTAATTTATCCATATCCTCTTGCGGTGGCATTTCGCCTCCCGCCATTTTCTGCTGCAGTTCATTTTGATGATTGCGAAAATCTTCCAACAAGCTCTTACTGGATGCATCGCCGTTAATGATGGAGCGGCACTCCTTCATATCCTTATATTCGCTGCTTTCCTTAATTGCTTTTGCCAATTCGTAAGCCTTATCATGTACATTCATTTTATTTCCTCCTCATTTTTTATTTGTAATGGCCTATGTACTTACTCAACGAATAAAAGGCACTTTCGGACAGATGCCTAGGCACCAAGGGAAATATGTCCTCATATGATGGAGTAGTTTACTTTGCTTAAGCAGCAATGCCATTTTTGCCCACATAAGAAAGATTAAGTTTTCGGTTACCGAAAACAGCTTTCTTATTGGCGATAAAAACCACCTTTAAACGCGGTCGATCATCCATGAATGGCCTCGATAGGGGTTTTCTCATGCTGGAAGGAGTGTTCGCTATTGACCCGGACGAAAGTTGGAATATCCATTCAAGGCACCAGCATCTATTTGGATGATCGGACCGTTGTTCTAAGTGAAGCCATTGCAAAAAAATGGAAAGTTCCGTCCAATCAAACGATTACTATGCGATTTGGCTCTGCCAAGCAGGATGTCAAAGTTGTCACCGCATCAACGTCGAACAGTTTACGTATAAACCCTGCTCTCGCTTCCAAAATCGGTCTTCATCATGGGGCCCAACTCAATCTTTATTATAGGCAAAAAGAAAGCACCTTGTCGATCGGACCCTTGATTGGCGTAATGATTAGCCGAGTTTATGCTAGCTCAAATGATCGCCCATTCGGTGCTATCACTGCTTTTTGTAGAGAAATGACGGACGCGTGTGACCTTTTTGGGGCTATTGTGTGCTTTTTTCCGCCAGATGAAATGCATGCCAATGCCCAAACTCTATCTGCGTATTCTTATTCCAATGGTTCCTGGAGCAAAAAAACGTTTCCGATCCCCAATGTCATCTATAATCGTCTCACCTCGCGCAAATATGAAAACATGACAAATGTTCAACAATTCATGAAAGACGTCAAAGCTCGCCATGCCACTGACATCTTTAATGAGAAATATTTGAACAAAACCGAAGTATTCGAGGCCTTGCGCAAAGATAACACCCTCCATGGATATTTACCCGAATCCTATCTTTTCAAAAACTATCAGATGTTGAAATCCATGGCTGCACGCCATCCGGTCCTATTCCTTAAACCGATTACCGGAAGTTTAGGTAAAGGAATCATTCGCATTCGCAAGGAAGCAGGAGATGGCTTTACCTGCCATTTTACGAACCTAGCTGGGGTTCGCAAACAATCTTTCCCTTCGCTAACCGCTGTGTTCCAGGCCTTATCCGGCAAGCTCAAGACACAACGTTATCAATTACAACAAGGACTCGATCTCATCACTTCCGACGGTAACCCTGTTGATTTCCGAGCACTTGTACAGAGGGGAGCCCTAGGGCAATGGGCGATAACGTCGATTGTTGGCCGCGTTGCAGGAACGCAGCATTTTGTCTCTAACCTGGCTCGTGGCGGAAGCCTTACGACCGTGACTGGAGCACTTGCTAAATCATCGTTTTCGTCTGCTACACGTGTCTCAGTCTCGGGACGTTTGCGCAAGGCATCTCTAGACATCGCCAAAGGGATTGAAACACAAATTCCTAATCATTTTGGAGAGCTAGGAATCGACCTTGCTGTAGATAAAATGGGGAAAGTTTGGTTGCTTGAAGTAAACTCCAAACCATCCAAGGATGATAATACCCCTCTTAACAATGAACGGAAAATTAGACCGTCTGTGAAACAAATCGTGCAGTATGCACGTTTTTTAGCGAAGTTCTGAGGTGAAAACATGCGGTTTAGCACAACTCGTCCCTTGTTAGGGATCATGGTGACGGAACAGAATCGAAAGCTGCCTTTTGCAAGTTCGGGCTTTTTTGAACATCTCATTTCTTATGGTGATAGCGAGGGCCTCGACGTGTTCGTATTCTCACCGAATCGTATCGATTGGAAGCAAGATATGGTGAAAGGTTACACCTACTTGAGTGACACACACGAGTGGGTCATGAAACTCTTCCCTCTTCCTTCACTAATCTATGATCGATGCTTCTTTAGCAATAAACACAGCTATAGGCAGTACCGTTACCATGTTGGCAAGCTGCGTGCGAAACCCCATATTCGTTTTCTCGGTTACGGTTTGAGCGGAAAATGGGAAGTGGGTCAGATCCTACAGAAAGACAGCACTTTGCATCTCTACTTACCTGAAACGAGTATGCTGACAAGTGGCACCGAGCTAAGAAAGTGGCTTCGTACAAGAAACGACGTTTTCCTGAAACCACAGGGTGGCAGCCAAGGCAGAGGTGCCTTGCACATTCACAAGATAAGTACTATGTACGATAACTGCTCTTTTCATATAAAAGGGCGCGACGCCCATAATCACCCTATAGAGCGTGATTTTAAAGACTTTGACTCGTGCTGGTTTTGGCTTCGCAACCTGATTGGTATGCGACCCTATCTAATACAAGAATACCTAACTCTCCACTCAACAGAGGGAATGGCTTACGATGTACGTTCCCTCGTGCAAAAAAACGGCCGTGGGTTATGGGAAAGTACCGGCATGGCCGTACGTATTGGTAAACCTGGAAGCATCACCTCCAATCTACATGGCGGAGGCACTGCTGAAGATGTGACCTCGTTCCTTACCAAGGAGTTTGGTGACTCGAAGGCAAATGAGCTTATAGCCACACTCGATATGCTTTCAAGCCGAATTCCCCCTTTTCTGGAAGCTCATCACGGGCGACTGGCTGAGCTTGGTATAGATCTAGGGATTGATTCTTGTGGTCGCGTGTGGATTCTTGAAGTGAACTCGAAGCCGGGCAGGATGATTTTCGCACGAATGTGTAACGAGAAAGCACGCACGACATCCATTGCAAACCCTATACATTATGCTGGATTCTTACTCCACAAAAAGCTGAGTTGAGCTTGGCTTTGCTGGTATGTGCCAAAGTAGGCAGATGGTCATATCTGCCTGTTTTGACACGGAAAGCCCCGTAGGGCAACAAGTTTAGGAGGGTAACCTAATGAGTTTGACAACGTGTATGCTCCACGCCGTACAACGAACAGATAGATCGGTCTACTTAACAAGTGAACTCGTCAAAGCTTTACGGTTAACCGGCAATAAATCGATAACTGTAAAAGTTGGCAGTAAAAAAGCGACTCTACCGATCCGTCTGATCAAAAAAAGTGGTCAGCATATGTACATTCCGCTTTCCCTAATGGCCTCCTTACGCATTCCTCGAACAGGGAGTGTGTTCGTAACCAATAACAATAATAAAGAACTTCGTATTGGTCCTGTCATTGGTATCTTGACCAACGTAGCGAGCGGTACATCACCATTCGGTACAAAAACTGGATTCATTCGCCAAGTTATGAGTACATCCTCATCGAAATCCTTCGCTTTCGCTTTCAGCCCCAGCAGCGTAAATTGGATTCAAGAAACGGTTACAGGCATTATTCCAAAAGAAGGCGGAGGTTGGGTACGTAAAACATTCCCATTGCCTGATGTTGTCTATAATCGAATGTCTAGCCGCAAAGCAGAGAAATCTGCAGGGATGGAAGGCTTTAAAGACCGATTTGTTCGAAGGGGGATTCCCCTCTTTAACTGGAGCTTCTTTGATAAATGGGACGTTTACAAGATGTTAGATGGCGATGATGCTTTCCGCTTCGTCCCAGAATCCAAGATCAATCCGTCTGCTGATCAAATTAAGGAAATGCTTGATAAGCATAAATTCATTTACTTGAAACCAACGGCAGGCTCTTTGGGCATCGGCATTTTCCGTGTGACTTATAACCCTAAGCGAGGCTACTTCGTTCGGTACCGCAAGGGCGGTAAAAATGTTCTCATCCGTTACGGAAAATTCGACGGTTTAATGCAAATGCTTGGAACTGGACGTGGCCGCCTCACGAATTATGTCGCACAGCAAGGAATTCGTCTCATTGAAATTGACAGCTGCCCTATTGATTTTCGCTTCCATTTAACGAAGAACGGTAATAACAATTGGGTCGTAGCAGCGATCGGCGCAAAGAAATCCGGTAAAGGCAGCGTCACAACCCATATCCGCAATGGCGGTCAATTAATGACGCCAGAACAGGTACTGCGTCAAATCTACGGCAGTCGCGCGGAGCAAGTGCTTACCAATGCCAAAGAAACAGCTATTAAGCTCGCTGAGGGTATCGAGAATAACTATGACCATCTACTTGGAGAACTCGGATTCGATATCGGTATTGATCAAAGCGAGAAAATCTGGATGTTCGAAGCAAATGCCAAACCGGGGAGATCCATTTTCAAGCATCCCTCTTTGAAAGAAGGGGACGTCGCTACCCTACAAAATATTTACGAGCACTGCCTCTTTTTGAGTCGCTTCCGCTCTAGGAGGGAAAACTAATGGGCTTCTTCCTTCATGAGATAGTACTTAAGAAGCCTACTCTGGCCATTCTCACCGTTAAGGATAGTAAGCGTGTATTTCGTGGCAATCTGGACAATTTCCGGGATTTAATTCAAACTGGCGAACAGCTTGGCGTTGATGTATACATCGTGACTACGAAGGACTTCACCTTATCCAGCCCCGAAATATACGGCTATCGCTTCAATGCCGAAACCAAAAAATGGAGCAGGGAACTCGTTCCCGCTCCACAAGTCGTATATAATCGTATTCCCTATCGCAAGATGGAAATGAGGCCTGAGGTCCAGCAAACCATTCAATCATGCAATCGCAGCTCCAGCATTCAGTTATTTAATCCTTCCTTCTTCAACAAATGGACCTTGTTCGGGTGGTTAAATAGCGCCAAAGAAAGCAAACCCTATATGCCCGATACGCAGCAATTGAATTCGGCAAATGATCTGACTCAGCTATTGCGTAAACATGCCGTTCTCTACTTAAAACCAGTTAAAGGTAAAGCAGGGAGAGGCATTATGCGCATTGATCGATTAACGACTGCAAATGGCCGCCGTTATCGGCTGAGCCGCCAAGAAGATAAGAAGATGGCTTATAGTTACCACAATTCCACGGATGAACTATGGAATGAATGGAATAAATACCGTGGTACCCATGACTACATTGTGCAGCAAGGTATCGCTTTAACGAGATACAAAGGGCGAGCTTACGATTTACGCGCTTTGGTCCAGAAGACGTCCAAAGGCGTCTGGAGTGTATCCGGTATCGGAGCTCGCGTAGCTGGTAAAGCTAGCATCACGACACATGTACCTCGCGGCGGATCAATCGACGAGCCACGCAAGCTGCTTACGAGTGCATTTGGTGTCACGGAAGCCAAAAATATTTTGAAACGAGTTCGCAAAGCCGCTGTTACACTCGCTGCGCAAATTGAGAAATCATCCGGCAATCAACTTGGCGAAATGTCGATGGATATTGGTGTCGATACCGCTGGACACATCTGGTTCTTCGAAGCTAATTCTAAACCAATGAAATTCGATGAACCCAAAATTCGTCAAAAGTCACTTGAACGCATTATCCGTTACAGCCTTTACTTGATCAATCATGGGAGAAGAAGGTGATTATGCTTGTCATCGAAACGACTGGGCGTACTCGCTATCTATTTAAGTAAATCTCGGCTCGAAGAGCTCTCTTACTTTCAGCGGTTAAGTAGGGAGGGAAAGAAACTTGGTGTGCAAGTTGAGGTATTTACCCCGGATGACGTCGAAGATGACAACTCCGTTCGTACGTTGACGTATGATTCCGGTCTGGGGAAATGGATTCGCAAGCGGACTTCTTTTCCACCTATTATTTATGATCGCTGCCGGTATAAAGCGGCCGCAAATTATCAGATGCTCAAAGCATTTCGTAATCAACATGCCAAGCTTACGTATTTAAGTAAACCTTTAGCTAACAAATGGTCGATGCATCAAATCCTTTCAGAGAATGAGAGCATTCGCCCCTATTTACCTGCTACTGTCCGATATAGCTCCGTGCAGGAGCTGCTAAAGGTTCTAAAGAAGCATAAGCTAATCTATGTAAAACCAAAGAATGGCACGGGTGGAAGAGGAATATTACGAATTGAACAGCTCGGTTCTGATCTTTATTTATTACAAGGAAGGAATCAGCAACGAACTATCATCGCTCCATTCCGTGCGACGGAAAAACAGCTTGCAATCAAACTGCATACCCTGAAATTGAGCCCCGATTATGTGGTTCAGCAAGGAATCCAGCTAACACTGAGGGATGGCCGTGTGCACGATTATCGCTTGCTAATTCAGAAAAATGGCCATGGTGAGTGGGAAGTGACTGGTTGTGCGGGCCGTATTGGTCCTCATCGCAGCATCACTTCAAATCTTCATGGCGGCGGGAGTGCAGTCACCCAGGATAAATTGTTAGCCTACCGTTTTTCTTCTGAAGAAAAAATGGATGCAATTAAGAAAGAGATGAACAGCTTCGCGTATAAGCTCGCTAACTATTTGGAAAATAAATTCGGTAAGTTATGCGAGTTAGGCATGGATATTGCTGTAGATCCCAAAGGAAATATTTGGCTGCTTGAAGTCAATCCTAAGCCATCACGAGAAGTATTTCGCAAAATTGGTCAACATTCGATCTATCAGAAGGCGGTTACAAGGCCACTCGAATATGCTGTCTGGATGATGAAACAAAAGAAAATAAAAATAGAAGAACAACAAATAGAAGAAACAAAAGCCGAATCATAACGCAAGCAATCGGAAGCGTCAGCTAAAAAACTAGCCAGCTTCCGGCTTACATATGCTGAAGATGTCCCAAAGTCTGAACAAAAATTTGCTCAATATGGTCATCGTCTAGCGAATAAAAGACCGTTTTCCCCACTTTACGTCTTTTGACAATGTGCAAATCCCGCAAGTAGCGGAGCTGATGTGAAACAGCCGACTGCCCCATCCCAAGAAGCGTTGCAAGATCATGCACGCATAGCTCCTTTTGCTGCAGGTAATAGATCATTTTAACCCTTGTCGGATCGCCTAAGGCTTTGAATACCTCCGCAATTCCTACCGCCTGCTCCTCCGTTATTTGAGGTTCCTGTATAAGCTGTACCGAATCAGCCCTTATACAAGTACAAGTGTCCTCATCTTCAATTGCTTCTATCTCTATTTTTTCCATGATCATCCCTCCTTAGCGTTTTGATTCGTTATACTTTTAGTTCCGGATGGGCGTTAGTCGAATTTTCAATTTGAATTGTAGCATGAGTGATTTGAAATCGTTCCTCTATTTGATGAATAGCTTTCTGGAGGACTACCTGACTATCATGATCATCGGCAATGAGTAAATGGCAGCTCAGAGAATCAAGGCCTGAAGTAATCGTCCAAATATGTAAATCATGAACATTAATAACACCATCAATGCTCTCCAGTACGTGTTTGACATCCCCATAAGAAACAGTTGCTGGAGTTCCCTCCATCAATATATGGATCGTCGATTTCAGGACGGTCCAAGCCCCCTTAAGAATAAGAAGAGATACAATAATACTAATGATTGGATCCGCTGCATACCAACCGAAGATCAGCATAGCCCCACCGGCTAAAATAGCGCCCACAGAGCCCAAAGCATCACCTAGAATATGCATATAAGCGCTGCGCAGATTGATATTGCCATGCACATCCCCTTTACGCATAAGTGCCCAAGCACTAAGTAAGTTGGCCATTAAACCGACGCATGCAATGAGCATCATTGAACCGCTGGCAACAGTAGGAGGATCCATAAATCGCCCAATTGCTTCCCAGATAATGAGCCCTGCTATTACAAATAGGGTGACAGCATTGAAAAGAGCCGCTAAGATTTCAATTCTATGAAAACCATAGGATTTATGAGCTGATGATGGCTTGGCAGCGAACCAAAGGGCGGTGAGACTCAATACAAGAGAGCCTGCATCACTTAACATATGGCCTGAATCCGAGAGCAGCGCTAAACTATTGGTCCATAATCCCCCTGCAAACTCTAAAATCATGATGCTCGCTGTAATACATAGCGCAATAAGGAGTCCTTGTTTATTTCCGCTGTGGCCATGGTGGTGATGTCCATGATGATGTCCATGGTGAGCGTGGTCGTGTCCTTGGTGACCCACGTGACCGCTGCAATTAGAGTGATCTTTGTGTTGATGTGATTGTACTTCAGACTCATGATGCTGCATGGATTTCCCTCCCTGTCTCTCAATCCTTTAGAATGAAATACTGCCGTTTGCTTTATACATGGCACCATTATATATGAGCAATTGCTCATATATACATAATAGTAAGTTAAACATGCTGATGTCAATATCGTATCTGCAAAAAAAAGATCGATTCATATGCTCAATTTCACTTGAGCCTGAATCGATCTAACGAATGTTTGTCTAACTGCTATGCCACCGTTGCGGCTTTGTTCGCTCCAGCCTCTATCCCATCCGGGTCAAACGTGATCGTTGCGCTAACTAGCGTATTGGTTACCCCGAAATCTCCCGTTATTCCTCCGCCGCCGCCGGCATAGGATTTGGTTGCACTTGTCGGAGCAAGTATGCCAGTATCGCCATTCACCAGATTTCCTTCATTCCTAATAACGTTTAATATTCCTATAAAAGAAGGCATTCTGATCACCCTTTTTCTATCAAAGTTCTACAGTGTATGCCCATCTAGCCATGTTTGCGACTGCCTAGCCCTTATTTACAAATATTCAAGCAGTTCGGCGAAGCTGCGGATTCGTATATGCGCACCCTCTAGCTCTCCCGACTCACGAAAGCCTGCATAATCGCAAGCCGCTACGGTTAGGTTATTCTGGAGTCCTGCCTCTACGTCGGATGAGCGATCGCCAACCATCCAGGCTGATTGGATATGATGTGTTTCCAGCAGAATTTTTACTAAATCCACCTTAGATCTCGTTCGATATTGCCCTGCACTGTACAATCCTTCAAATAAATGCGCTACACCTTTAGCTTCAATCACATGCCGCACATAATCTTCGAGTCCATTGCTTGCGACAAATAAACGAATTCCTTTACTATGTAAAACTTCTAAGGTTTCAGCTACTCCTTTATAAAGATCGCCTTGCCCCTGCTGAAGTCCCTCCACTTGGTACTTGATCAGCAGCTTATCTGCTTCCTGACGAGTTGCCATCTGCTCATTTGGCATGACTCGCTCCCAGATATGCTCGAGAAGCATACCTAGCGCCCCTAAGACTCGTTCTTCCGGTGGAGTCTCACCAGTAAAAAGGCCTTTAGCTCGAAGCTCATCGAACGTCTTATGGTAAGCAGGCAGAAGTAAGGTCTCCGTCTGAAATAATGTTCCGTCCAAGTCAAAAAGCATCGCTTCGGGTTGGTTTCTCTGATTACTCATTATCAAGCTCCTTCTTATGCTCAGTATAGAAAATAATTGTTATGATCTTAGATAAGAATGGCAAACATACCCATGTAAGTCAATATTCATATTTAGGAAAAAGCCTGTTGCCGATAAGAAAAAATTCAGTTATGATTGAAATGAGAGTAATTTGTTTTGAAAATGATATTTTTATGCAAAATACCATCATAATTAATCAAAATAGGCATAACATCTTGCAAACATCCCTATTCGATAACTTATCTTTGAAAGTGAGGAAGACGATCATGAATCTTCATATTTTTCAAAATCAACAAGAGCTGAATGAAGCTGGAGCTGGCATTATTACCTCGCTTGTCCAAATGCAGCCTAAAGCGGTATTGGGTCTAGCCACAGGTGGAACACCTGTAGGCGTTTATGAGGAGCTAGTTAAAGCCTACGATAAAGGACGGGTTAGCTTTAAATCCGTCACAACCTTTAATTTGGATGAATATTGCGGTTTGCCGGTAGATCACCCAGAAAGTTATCACGCTTATATGCAGCAGCATTTGTTTGCACATATTGACTTACCTGTTGCTAAAGCCCATATCCCAAACGGAAATGCGGCGGATCTAGAAGCGGAATGCGAGCGTTATAATCAACTTTTAGAAGAAGCTAAACAAATCGATTTGCAAATTCTCGGGTTAGGCCATAACGGGCATATTGGTTTTAATGAACCTGATCATTCCTTAATCAGCGGTACACACCGCGTAGAATTAAAAGAGGAAACTCGCGAAGCGAATGCACGTTACTTTAACTCCATCGATGAAGTTCCGACTCATGCCTTAACCATGGGTGTAGGAACCATCTTGAAAGCCAAAACGATCCTGTTGATCGTTCGTGGAGCCGATAAAGCCGAAATCGTACATCGCGCACTTACAGGTCCGATAACAACGGAAATTCCGGCAACCCTTTTGCAAACTCACCCACACCTTGTCGTTCTTCTTGATGCTGAGGCGGGGAGGCTTTTTGAATGAGTGAACTTGTGATTTCGGGGGCTAAAATCGTAACTGAGCAGGGAATCATCGAGCGAGGCATCCTTCATGTGAAGGATGGCTTTATCGCTTTTGTGGGCGATATGTCACAGTGGGACCCGTCTGCTGCCGGTTCTGCTGCTAGGTCAATCGATGCCCATGGCAGCTGGTTGTTGCCAGGGTTCATCGATGTTCATGTTCATGGTGGATACGGCGCCGATTTCATGGATGCGAATCCAGAGACACTTGACATTATTACTCGGTTTCATGCCTTACACGGCACAACCTCCATGCTGGCTACGACGATGACAGCGACTCGAGATGCAATAGATCGGGTCCTTGGTGAAGTAGACCGCTATAAGAACCAGGAGATGCCATATGCTCAGCTGCTCGGCGTACATCTAGAGGGTCCTTTCATCTCACCCAAATGGGCAGGCGCGCAAGATCCGAACCTCATGGTACCGCCTCAGCTCTCATGGATCGAAGACTGGCACGAGCGCTATCCGCAGCTCATGAAGCAGTTGACCCTAGCCCCCGAACGCGAGGGGGGCCTTGAGATGATCGCGTGGCTGCGCGATCATGGCATCGTTGCCGCCTGCGGCCACACGGACTCGAACTATGCCGACATTCAGGCGGCGGTTCGCGAGGGGCTTACGCATGCGGTGCACACCTACAACGCGATGAAGCCGCTGCATCATCGCGAACCTGGAACCGTCGGTGCGATACTCACCGACGAACGTATCAGCGGCGAAGTGATCGCTGATGGGCACCACGTGCACCCGGCAGCGATTCGCCTGCTGGCTATGGTGAAGCAGCCGCATGGCTTGCTGCTGATCACGGACGCCATGTCAGCCGCGGGACTCGGCGACGGGCAGTACAAGCTAGGCGGGCAAGCCGTGACCGTACAGTCGGGCGTAGCCCGGCTGACGGAAGGCGGCGCGCTCGCCGGCAGTACGCTGACGATGATCGAGGCGCTCCGGTTTATGGTGCGCGAGGTCGGTGTCAGCGTCGAAGACGCGAGCCGCTTCGCGAGCGGCAACCCTGCGAGGCTGCTGCGCCTCGAGGGGTCGCACGGCTCGATTGCGCAGGGCAAGCAGGCTGACTTGCTGCTCGTCAGCCCTGAATTAGAGCTCGAACAAGTATGGGTTCGCGGCAAAGAAATTACAGCATAAGTAGGCTTGACACACATATTCGTTGATATAGCCCCGACTTCGTTCTAATCGCGAAGCCGGGGCTTTTTTCATTTCGCCTCTTTGAAGCTCTTGTAAATTTGCAGGAAAGTACCAACTTTTGTCGAAAACCCCTAAAACCATACTTAAGCTTTCATAAGAAAGGGTCTGACACCTGATATGATTTATTTGATAAAAATCGCTTACACCCTATTATTCCCTCCTGGAATTATCATACTTCTACTCTTGGCTATAGCTTTATGGCTGAAGCAAAAAAAGGAGTACCTCGGTACGCTACTTGTGGGTCTAGCCGCACTTCTTTTAGGCGTATCCTCCATGCCTTATTTCGGCAATGCATTACTAAATTCCATTGAAAGAAGGTACACACCACCAGTTCAAGTGTCCGGCGACGTGCTAGTTCTACTAACTGGAGGCGCAACCTTGGAAAATCCAGACCCTCTTACCAAAGGGGAAGGATATCTGACTGGAAACACGGCCGCGCGTGTATTAACTGTTGCTGAGCTATACCGAAGCACAAAGCTGCCTATCCTTTTGTCTGGCGGTCAAGTGTTTCGTGATACGGGCAATGAATCCCAAATTGCCAAACGGCACCTTCTCGCGCTTGGCGTTCCCGAATCATCCATTGCTATGGACGATAAGAGTCGCAATACCGAGGAAAATGCCGTGAATACACAAGCGATTCTCACAGAAAAAGGCTGGAAATCTCCAATTCTCATCACATCTGCCTTCCACATGGCCCGATCCGTTAAGCAATTCCAAAAACTCAAAATAGATGTAGTCCCATATCCTACCGACTATATTTCCCAGCAGAATCAGCTCCTAAGTATCAGCAAATTCATTCCATCCTCCAGCGGTTTATCCACTACAACCATTGCGCTGAAGGAATTCTTAGGCTTGTTTGCAGCTAGGAATAATTAGACGGATATCCTCTTATTGCCACTCATACAATAACAGCACTGGTATTCCTTTTGTATCATTATTCGATTGAGAGTCATCCAGCTTCGTGAGGGCAAATGGGTTATAGTAGTTACCAATGTTGTATTCTCTACAACAATTCACACGTCCAAAGGCTATTTTGCAACTTGAAGTTGTCGTTTGTACAACATTTTGAGCCCATATGTTGCGATATGACCTGTATAGGACCAAATTGTTGTACATGATGCAACAACGAAGGGAGAGAGGCGAGCTTTAGGCACCAATTGTTGCACTTACTACAACTTGCGCACAACAACAAAAAGCAGGCCTCACGGCCCGCTTTTTTATCCCTAAATTAGCTACCTCGTCCTTGTCCGCTCCTCCTTTTTAAAAAACCTTCTGTGCCTCCCGATCATCCTTCAAGATTTCAACAGCTTCTCTAAATCGCAGGGAATGCACAATCTCCCGCTCGCGGAGGAACTTTAGACTGTCCTGCAGGTCAACGTCATCGGTTACATCAATCAACCATTGATAGGTGGCTCTTGCTTTCTCCTCTGCGGCAATGTCCTCATAGAGGTCCGCGATGGGGTCTCCTTTGGCTTGTATGTAAGCGGCTGTCCAAGGTACACCGGATGCATTCTGATAGAAGAGCGCTTTGTCGTGACTTACATAGTGATCGTCGAGACCAGCGGCCTTCAGTTGATCGATGGTTGCGTCTTTTGTAAGCTTATACACCATCGTTGCAATCATTTCTAAATGGGCAAATTCCTCAGTCCCAATGTCCGTTAGAAGCCCCACCACCTTATCTGGGATCGAATAGCGTTGATTCAAGTATCGCAATGCCGCAGCAAGCTCCCCGTCAGCACCCCCATATTGTTCAAGGAGCAGTTTTGCCATCCGAGGGTCGCATTTACTGACTCTGACTGGATACTGCAGCTTTTTTTCATAAATCCACATGCGCTCTCCTCCTTCTCAGACTTGCCATGGCCATGGAGGTTCACACCACTGCCAAGGTTGTTTGGTATAACTATGACCGAAATGCATGAGGGGGCCGAATTCCATCTCAAACTGCCCAGCAATTTGTTTCCTCTTCTGTGCGAATTGGTTGTATTGTTGAATGGCACCCAGATCATCAGGATGAGT
The DNA here is from genome assembly GCF_001427935.1 of Paenibacillus sp. Soil724D2. NCBI lineage: Bacteria > Bacillati > Bacillota > Bacilli > Caryophanales > Paenibacillaceae > Paenibacillus > Paenibacillus sp. Soil724D2. The sequence continues at coordinate 109,026 of NZ_LMRY01000004.1, read as the reverse complement.
ATCTAAATACAGCGTCAGCTCGACTAAGACGAAATCTACGGCTTGTAGATCGTGAAGCTGTCTGTAATACGAGTCTGGTAACATGGGTTCACTCATGTCAATGGGCCTCCTTCTACCGCTTTGGACTCATAAGGCCCGTAAAGCGCTGGCCAGAGCGTTCCTTTTCTCAATGCTTCATAGGGGCTAAACTGTGGCAAGCCGGGTGGTTGAAAGGTAATATATAATTGAGGCGGTGTGTTATACAATTTCACTCGAATGGGTGGACAAGGATCAAACGGACCGATGAATGGAAAATATTTTTTGAATTGTGAATCCGCATGCATATACATATCTCTCCTCCTCTTCTGTCTTGGGAGTAAACAGGCGTAGCAACAAAGGCCTATATGCTCGTTATATGCGGCATGACTTGGCCAAAATCACATGTTTTCCAACATTTCCATATTGTATGAGTTAATCGTTGACGGCCAGGCGATTTGGATTTCTTTGCAATTTGCAGCTTCGGGAGTGGTAGACTATGTAGGCTTCTACATGGGGAATGGACAGTTCTTATCAGCCACTAGGTCAGCTGGCATTTATCCTCAGAGTATGATGAGTTCGTATTGGGACCTAAATATTTAGGAGCCAAGCGCGTATATTGAAAAAAAAGTCCCTGCCGCGTTGCCATCGGGCAACTAAGCAGGGACTTCAATTTATGAATCAGAGGCTTACTAATTTAGAAAATCAATAAGTTCATGAAGCTGACTAACGATCGCGAGCGGTTTCTTATCGGAGGCAGAGGCGCGAGGCGTTTTACCATATTTATTGAGCCAAACTGCCTTCATGCCTATTTGCAGCGGACCAGCTACATCCGCTTCCCATGAGTCACCAACGAATAAGGTGTCCTCTGGCAGCACATTGAAATAATCAAGCGCCAGTTGATAAATACGTGGATCAGGTTTGGCCATACCAACGACATTAGAGATCCATACCTGCTCAGGAGGAAATAATTCCTTCAGGCCTAGACGCACTATTTTACCCTCTTGCATATCATGAGGTCCATTCGTAATAATTCCTAGCTGATAACGCTCCTTGAGCTTTAGCAGCAGCTCCAACACGTGAGGATCAGGCTCTAAGCTTTTTTCATATTGTTGGACGTATTGTAGGTTGAAAGCTTCTGCCTCATCTTCCGACATCGTATACTGGTGGTCTGCTAATGTTTCGATCAGCCTTCGGTTGCGATATGCTTCAACCGTGCAAATGCGCTGTTCATATAGGTAGTATAATTCATCGCTTTTCTTTTGAAATGCGGAGAAGAACGCCTCGTTATCATACTCTTTAGTTACCTCATGCTCCGCAAACATCTTTTTCATCACGACATTCCACGTACTTGAGAAGTCAAACAGCGTATCATCCAAATCAAATAAAATTAACTTCATACCCTACCACCCTGTTCATCTACTGTGGCTCAATCCAGCTTAATATTTAAGTTCAACAGGCCTGCTTTACGCATAGCTTGATAAATAATAACAACCAAAGGCCCCAGAAAGAGACCTGTTATTCCTAATAACTCGAAACCAACGTACAAACTGATCAAAGCAGCGAGCGCATTAATTCCAACAGCATCACTGAGCACTTTTGGCTCTACAATGCGGCGGAATATCGTCAAAGCAAGGAAAAGGATTAACAATCCTACACCCATTCCCGTATGTCCAATCAGAAGTTGATAGACGAGCCAAGGAATAAACACAAGCCCGGTACCAATCACAGGAACGAACTCCATAACCATTACTAATAAGGAAATGGCTAGCGGATATTCAGCGCTTAAGACCAGCAAGCCTATAAACGTGACCAAATAGGTTAACACGGCCATGATGAGCTGCGCTCGAATGAAGCCAAAGATAGCTTCTCGCAGGTAAGTCAGCACGTTTTCCATCTTCCCTTTGGAATGCTCTTCAAACATGGACAGAAAAGACATCCTAAGCTTTGGCAAACTAAACATAAACAAGTATAAAGCAATGACGTACATGAGCATTAAGATAAATAAATTCGGTATTTTTCCAGCCATATTTAAAAAGAAGCCAGAAATGCCGCTTAATACATTGGTTAAAGCCCCTGTTAAGGTTTCTGTACTGCTTTCCAGCCAAGTTTGCACTTGTGCCGCCATGTCTGGTGACAAGGAATCGTAGAACAACTGTGTGCGGTTGACAGCTTGATCCATATACTTATTCACTTCATCCATATAATTTGGCGCTTTGCGGCCAAGATCAATGAGCTCTGTGACGACATTTAACCCAATGAAATAAAATAAGGTCAGCGTCAGCAGCGTAAAGACGGTACAAATGATCGTAGCTGCAATTAATCGGTTCACCCTTGCAGCACGCATGAGAAGTACGGTTAAAGGGTCCAAGAAAATAGCTGTCACGAGCGCGAGTAAAAATGGCAAACCTATGGTGAACAATCCGTACAATAGCAGCAATCCAAGCACCATGATTAAGATCGTCTTAGGCGACATCAGTACTCCTCCGCTTATTCATCTACAGGTTTGACAGAGTTGATTTTCGTTATGTGAATGCGTACGATACGCAGTCGATCAACTTCGGATACTTCAAACACATGGTTGCCGAAAGCCACTCTTTTGCCTTTTACAGGTGCACCTTCAAGCTTCTTAAACAACCAACCACCGATAGAGTCTACATCTTCGTCCTCGATGTCCAAATCCAGCATATCGTTCAAGTCTTCAATCAGGACACGGCCGTCTACGGACGTATACTTTTCTTTCACCTCAACACCTGGCCGCTCATCGATATCGAACTCATCGTGCATCTCGCCAACAATTTCCTCCAGAATGTCCCCTAGTGCTAGAAGTCCTGCAGTACCGCCGTATTCATCAATAACGATAGCAAGTTGAGAATGTTTTTTCTGCATTAATTTCAATACGCGACTGACTTCCATCGACTCTGGAACATTAAGAATTGGACGAATAAAATTTTTAATTTCCTGTTCTTCATCCGGATCTGCTGTCAGTAAATCAGCAATGTGAACGAAACCGACGATGTTATCCTTATTCTGATCAGCCACAGGGTAACGTGTATGCTTCGTCACATGGACCATACGCAAATTATCAATGAAGCTCTGCTCAAGGTATAGACAATCCATATCTGTCCGCGGCAGCATAACCTCACGGGCAATACGTTCTGAGAATTCAAAAATATTATCGAAAAGCACCATTTCATCTTGATCGATATGGCCGCTTTTGACACTCTCATCCATCAGGATACGAATCTCTTCCTCCGTATGGGCGGCCTCATGCTCGCTTGCAGGCTCAACACCAATCCATGATAGAAATTTATTGGCCGTACCATTCAGCACCCAGATAATCGGGCGAAACAGCCTGTAGAAGAAGAGCAGCGGCGCTGAGAGCCATAGTGAGGTTAATTCCGCTTTTTGAATCGCGAACGATTTCGGAGCCAGCTCACCAAGCACAATGTGCAGGAACGTAATAAATCCAAATGAAACAATGAAAGATAATGTCGTCGTATAAACCGAAGTCTCTACTTGAAGCTTATGTAAGAGGGGTTCCATGATCAACTCCGAGATGGCAGGCTCACCAACCCAGCCTAGTCCCAGGGAGGCAAGTGTAATCCCCAATTGTGTTGCTGATAAATAAGTATCTAACTGCGACGTAACTTTGATAGCATACTTTGCTTTGCCGCTGCCTTCATTGACTAACTGTTGAATGCGGGATTGTCGAACCTTCACAAGCGCAAATTCAGCAGCAACGAAGAAACCATTGAGCAGGACTAATATAATAACTACTATCAGGTTAAGAACAATGGAACCGAAATCAAACGAAGTATGTGGCAAGCGTATATCTCCTTCAGTAATATGATTAGATGATAGCTTTGCGGCTTTTGAAATCAACAGAACGGTAATACGAGTCGGCTACCAGCAGGTTAGGACCACAACAAGAAGCGCTGCTGCAGAAGCAATTTACACGCTGATTCAGCGGATTATTCTCCCAACGGGCAAAAATGGTATCTAACTGGTCGTCATGAATGTTACCGAGAGCGGGTTCATTTGCAAAATCCGTGACGAACACCTCTCCTGTAAAAGTGCTCACATTCAAGCGGTTGCGTCCATCCGGATCATTACGAACGGTTACATTCGGCTCCTCGCGAAGCCTTTTAACCAATATTCTATCCTCTTGAAGATCGTTGCAAGCAAAGAATGGCAGTGTGCCAAACAGCATCCACATGTCACGATTCCGGCTGTCTAACAACCGATGAATGCTCGTTCTTAACTCGTCCAGAGATACCATTGGAAGATGAGAGGCAAAGGAACTGGCATACATCGGGTGAACCTCATGGCGCTTGCAGCCCATCTCCTCAATGAGCTTATGAATCTGCGGTAATTTCTCATGTGTGCGTGTATTGATCATCGATTCCGCTGAGACATAAAGTCCGCCTTTGCTAAGCGCGATCGTGTTATCAACCATGCGTTCATACATGCGCGCCGCGGTATCATGACTAACCGGATGCCCGCTATTCACAAAGCCGACTTGATGGAAATCGTCAGCGTTCAAGTAATTGAAAGAAATATGCATGACATCCAGATATGGAGCGAGAAGTTCATACCGGGCTAAGTCAAGCGTTAAATTGGAATTGATTTGTGTACGAATACCACGCTCTCGAGCATATTTAAGGATTGGCAGCATATAGTCTTTGACGATCTTGATGTGATACGAAGGCTCTCCACCGGTCAAGCTGATCGTTTCTAAATGCTCAACCTGATCGAGCTGCTTCAAAATGATCGGCAAGGGAATACGCGGTCCTTCCGACATGGTTAACGAATCCCCAACCGCGCAATGCTCACATCGCATATTGCACAAATTCGTTATGGTAAGCTCTACACTTGTTAGTACGTGTTTCCCGTATTTGCGATAAGACCGAATAGGGTCCCATGGATCGTAATCGGGGGTTAGCTCCGGTAGGATGGAGCTTGTTCCATTCATATTCATGCTGTTTACACCTGACCTATCATTTCCTATTCACAAGCTAATTGTTCCTATCATGCCTATACCTATGCCCTTTATTGTAACTTATGATTCGCAAAAAAGGAAACGGCAGCAAGTTATTGTGAAGCTTCGCTACCGCTTCTCTGCTTTCGATTGCGAACCCATTCGCAGCCATTTAGGTGCCCACCAGTTCGCATCCCCAAGCAGTTTCATGAGTGCCGGAACGAGCATCACTCGAACTATGGTCGCATCTATCAGCACGGCGAGACCTAGACCAAGCCCCAGCGCCTTCATGATTTCGATATCTGTAAAAATAAATGATCCTACAACTACAACTAGAATGAAAGCTGCACTTGTAATTAAACTTCCCGTTTTCTTAAGCCCTTCAGCCGTACTCTTATCATTGTCACCGCTTGCTTCATACTCCTCCATAATGCGAGAAATCAGGAATACTTCATAATCCATGGATATGCCAAATACTACACAAAAAATGATAACTGGCAGCGTTGCACTGACATAACCAATGGACGTTATGTGCAGCAAATCAGCCATGTAGCCATGCTGGAACACTAACACCACAACACCTAGACTCGCGCCAAGACTGAGCATGTTCATTAATACAGCCTTGAGCGGTAGCAAAACGGACCTAAAGGCAAGCAATAGAACGATGTAGGTAATTCCCATCACAAAAGTTAATACTTCAGGAATTTCATTCTGAATGCGATCTATAATATCCAGCCTATAGGCCGGTCCACCCGTGACTACAATATCAAGTCCGTCCTTACTTAAGCTGCGGAGTTCTCGGACAAGGCCATCCGTCGAAGGATCATCGGTATCTTTCTCAGGCACTACAACCATCAGAGCCGTGTGTCCTTTTGCCAATTTATTGCCTTCTATTTGTGCTTTGACATTTGAATTCCTTAGCATGACTGCTAACTCGGCATCTGAATGTTGACCCAGTGAACTGATGAAACTCTGTACTTCTTTTACACCTGATACCCCTTTAACCTGTTCACCATAAGCCCGAATTTTACGAATCGAAGCCTCTTCCCACACTTCTCCCTCTGTATGAATAACAATTTGGATGGGCCCCATCATACGCGGATCATAGGCCGCTTTCAATAATTCCGAGCCATATCGGGATTCGTAGCTGGGAGGCAGCACCTCAGCATTCGGTACGTTTAACTTTATTTGCCCCATCGGAGTCATCGTGTAGATCAGGGCACCCCCGACGATGACAACCAGCAGAACGGGTCGTTTCATTACAGCATAAGCGATCCGTTCCCAAAAGCGGGACGTTTCTTGCTTGCGAAAGCGTTTAGGAACGACCTGCAAAGAGTTGATCCTTTCACCAAGTATACCGAGGAGTGACAGCAGCATCGTATTCGCAACGATAACGGATATCGACACGACAATTACACCGCCCAAACACAAGGAGCGGAAAAAGGTGAGATCTACGAATAACATGCCAAGCAGCCCAATCAGCACCGCTATACCGGAAAAAAAGATCGATTTCCCAGCCGTCTGACAAGTCATGGCCACAGCTTCAGCCACATTCTTCTGTACCTTGAGTTCCTCCCGAAAGCGACTAACTAGAAACAAAGCGTAATCAATTCCTACGGCGAGACCGAGCATCGTCACCATATTCGGAAGGAAGTTCGATAAGGATTGGTTCTGGGCGATAAAATAGGTAATCCCTAACGTAAGTGTTACGCTCATAAGCCCAACGATCATCGGTAATAGCGCCGCGACTAGGGTGCCAAACACGATTAATAATACAATCAGCGCAATCGGCAAACCAATGGCTTCTGATTTGGCAATATCATGTTTACTCGCTTCCTGCATATCATGCAAAATAGCAGGTCCACCAGTCACATATACGTTCATGCCAGTTGGCGGGTGCACGCGTTCTTTAAGCTCCGGATATTTCTCCAAAGCAGGGTCGGTATCTAGATTTAGTGATACGGTTACGGCTAGTACATCCAAATGACCTTCGTTACGAGGTGTCGCGACGAATTTCGCACTTTCCACATACGGCAGCTTCGTAAGTTCGCTTAGCGAATCCAAAATGGCTTGTTGATGGACTTTGTCCGTCATATCAAGCCCTGCCCCCGTATAAACCAGGTTCAACATCGTAAGTGGGACACCCAGTTCATCCCGCATTTGAATGAGGCCACGATCAGACTCACTACCTTTAGGCGTAAAGCCGTTGTCTTTGAGCATACCCGGTGTTTGCTGAGCAAAAAAAGCAAAGCTGAGAAGCAGGAGTACGCCAATTACCAGCACGAGCCATCGAAAACGATGCATCGCATATCCCCATCTCCAGAACTTTCCTTTCACAGCTGATTCTCTCACACGCATCCCCCTAATTTGCAAAAAGAACCTGGATTCCCAGGTTCTTCGTGCTTGTTATCTATATTTTATCTTAAAATATGGTCGGCATACTTTCATCCGTATCAAACTCGCCTACTTTAATTTCCCCAATTTCTGAAATTAATGTAGAAAGCTTCGATGACAGGTCAATTTCGTACGGTTCCTTTAGCTCTTGACCGGATTCATCCTGCAGCACGCGAACGATCGGCCTATGAGGCACGGTCACGTTTAACTTAGATACGATGCCAAACTCTCCGGTATTCAATCGAACGGTTATGCCTAATGGGTAAATCGCGATTTTATCACGGAATAAGGCAATCTGACTTTGATCATACATCGTGCCAGAGCCCCCGAACAGTTGCTCCATAGCTTCATGCGGCAGTAAAGGTCTTCTATATACTCTTGTTGTCGTCATAGCATCATAAGAATCGACTAACCCAACCCATTTGGCAAATTCGTTGATGTCTGTACCTTGAATCCCACGCGGATAACCGCTTCCGTTAATTCGCTCATGGTGCTGAAGAGCACAATGCGCTGACAAAAGAGGAATGTTTGGTTCGTCTTTCAAAATGTTAAACCCGTATGTCGTATGATTCTTCATCTCAGTAAACTCTTGTTCGGTCAATTGCGAAGGCTTGCGAAGAATACCAAGTGGTACTTTCGTCTTACCAATATCGTGAAGCAAAGCGCCTAATCCAAGTGTTTCTAGGTTCTCACGACTGTACCCAAAGCTAATTCCCAGCATAATGGCATAAATACTTACATTCACAGAATGCTGAAATAAGTAATTATCTTTTACATTCATATTATTGAGCATAACCATTGCCCCTTGATGAGCGCTTAGATCGTCAATAATCATTTTCATCACATCGCGGAAGTTACGTCCGATATCATAATAATTAACGGCTCCGCGTTTGTTCGAATCTTCCATTACTTTCTTAAAGGTGTTTCGGATTTCGAGAACAGCCTTCGTCCTCGTTTCATCTTGAATAATATCCTCTTGAATGATGTCATTGGTCCGAGAATCTTGAATATATATGTAGTCGATCCCGTATGTAAAAAGTCGATCAATGAGTCTCTGAGAAAGCTCAACATTAACGGCCAGCAGGACCATACCATCGTCGTTGTAAATATTCTTGGCCAACCTCATTCCAGGATGACACATGTTGATCGGCATTAACAGCATTTCAGGACCCCCGAATAGGTGAGCGTTACTTTCTATCTAAATGTAATAGATTTCACAAAAAAGTTCAATAAAAAAAACCGCATCATTCGACGCGGTTCGATAAACGAAACAGTTATGGTTACTTTAAGTACATATAAAGTGCGAAAATGATGGCTACTGCAAATCGATAGTAGGCAAAATACGTTAATTTCATATTTTGAACAAGCTTTATGAAAGTAACAACCGCTAACAATGCAACGATGAATGCAACGACAAAACCGACTATAAAGAAACCTAAGTCATTCGAAGAGAGTGCTTCGTAGTTTTTAAGAAAGTAGACACCTGAAGCTCCAAACATAATTGGAATCGCCATAATGAACGTGAAGTCGGCAGAAGCAGCTCGGCTTACGCCGGACAGCATGCCACCCGCAATTGTCGATCCAGACCGGGAGAATCCTGGCCAAATGGATACCAATTGCCACAAACCGATGAAGAACGCTTGACGATAAGTCAAATCATCCAAAACGACAGCACTCGGCTGTTCCTTCTTCTTCTCTGCGATGATCAATAGGATACCGCCAAGAACAAGTCCAATTAACACGGTTGTTGAGTTAAAAAGCTTCTCGTCGACGAAATCATTAAACAAGACTCCGATGATACCAGCTGGTATGATCCCGATAAGAATGTGCAGCAAGTTCAGTTTCTTTCCTGACTTACTCTCGCTTTTTCTTTTCACTAACCCGAATAAAGATAAAATCCGTTTCCAATAAATGAGGACGACGGCCATAATGGCGCCAAGCTGGATAACAAAATCAAAGGTTTTCATGACTTCATCATTTTGGGTGTTTAATAAGCTTTGTGCTAGAATCATATGCCCCGTAGAAGAAACCGGTAAAAACTCGGTCAACCCCTCTACGATCCCGATAATGATCGCTTCAAAAATAGTATGCATGTTTTCCCCCTATGAATTGAGAGTTTATAGTTGTACTCCTGTCCAATTATCTATTCTACCTGTAACTTGGTAGATCTGACAACTCCTTCGACAAAGGTCGTGGTTGTTCGACTTATTCATTATTAGCAGGAGGCCTTCTATCCGTAAATCTTAGGAAATGACTGCTTAGGATCGCGTCTTCATCCCGAAGCTCAGAAGCAAGTACATCACGGATAAATTCAGGCAGCATATACGTCACCTGCTTACCTCGGCTGAGCGATAAATAACCTGAGCCGAAAGTAAACATATCGATCGTGCCAACAACATAATCACGGTTAGGGTCTAAAGGCTCATCGCCAACGTTCACAGCGATGATACGTTCGTAAGGTGCACGGGTGCTGTCGGTCGTGACGGTCAATCCGTCGACACACAGTACGCCCAGCACCTCGCCACGGAAGCCGAAGCCGCGAATCGGCTTCTCCATGAACTCGTCAAGCAGCGACTCTTCGAGCGCTTGCAGCAGGTCCGCCCCGCTGAGCAGCAGCCGGCAGGGGTTGATCGGACCCGGGCAGATTTCCAGCAATCTGCCGCGTGTCAGGCGCCCCTCCTTCAGTCCCTGAAGGAGCTGGCCGCTATTGACCAGCCCGATCTCGGCGCTGGTCCAGCGGCGAATCCCTGCGGCAAGCAAGTTGCCGAGCGGGGATTCGCCGTACCAATCCAGGCGCAGCGGTTCCCGCAGCTGCGCCACCTCCGCATCCAGCGCCGCCGCGCTGGCGATGCGGTAGTGCTCCAGCAGCGTGGTAACGCTGCTGTCTTCTTCACTTGCGTCCGTCATAGGGACGACGCGGCCGTTCAATTCTACGATCCGGCGCTGCGCCGGGTCGTAGGCAAGTTCAATATGGCCGGCATACTGACCGAACTTGCCGGCCGCACAAATATAGGTGCCGCTGAGCAGGAGCGGCTCCTCAAGCACGTGATGCGTATGGCCGCCGAGGATCACATCGATGCCTTCCAGCTCCTCAGCCATTCGTTGATCCGATCGCAATCCCAAGTGGGACATGACAACAATGATATCCACACTTGGGCGAAGAAGCCTAGTATGGGCCTTTACAGATTCGATTGGGTCCGTTACATGCCATCCAAGCAGTTCATAGTACGCTTGGTAAGCCGCGGTTACCCCAATGATTCCAATGGTGAGACCCGATTTCTCAATCGTAAGTGTAGAAAGCATCCAATCGGGCGTTTTATTCGTCGCCACTTCTACAATATTGCTGCCTATAATTGGAAATTTGGCATGTTCCTTCACTACCGTTCTTAACAATTCCGGCGTGAACGTTAGCCCTTCATTATTCCCCATGACCATCGCTTCGTAGCCGGTCGCGTTCATAATTTCCAAATTGGCAGAAGCATTCGTGCCTTCCGTTTCAGGGCGCATCCGGTCCATATGATCGCCAATATCAAGTGTCAACACCTGATCAGCCGGCCACAGTCGACGTACGCGATCAAAATAAGCGCTAATTTTGGGCATCTGTTCAAAATGACTATGAATGTCATTCGTATGTAAAATAACAAGTCTTTGCAAGGGCTCAGACACACCGTTCACCTCTTTTCTTTGTAAACCAGATCCGAAGCATGTCTAATCTTATGCAGCAGAATCTCCTCTCATTTCTTGAATTTTAGCTCATCAAGCGCCACTCTGTTTTTGAAGCCGAAGGTCGCTTCTTCCCCGAGCGCCTGATCATGAAGAAACCACACTTTAATAACACTTTTGACATTGAGACATTCACTGCTGCCATCCGGCACATAAAGACGAATCGGATAACCTTTCTTGAGCGCCTGTCCATCTTGAGCATATAGAAATAAAGCGGAATCTAATTGTGACCAAGGCATTAGAGCTTCAAATTCGTCTACTGCCTCCACCTTTAGATGCGTAGGTTCTTCAGCATGCGTCCCATTATGGCTGATCTTCCAGCTCCGATACCATGATTTCAAATCAAAAGCGTCCCCCTGCACATTCGGTACACGCTCCTGAAGCGCTAACTTTTGCTCCGCAAGTTCAACCATCTCGGATATCGTGAATGCTTCATTTTTTATATGTAGGTCTGACACTTGTATGCGTAAATCTTCTTGCATGAATACATTTCCCCTTTCATCCCTAAGCGCCATTTGTCATCCAAATGCTCTACCCATTATACCATTTTCAGGTCAAAATATGATATGCTGTAAAGGATTCCAACACTAAGTCATTAGGAGCAGAGCCGTGAACATACACATCCAACTCTTTGCAGGTTTGGTAGACCTATTCGGGACTTCCGTCCTAATTATAGATATCGAACAAGAATCCATTTCTATTGAGCAGCTCAAACAGCAGATCTCAGCAGCTTATCCGGCGGCTTCCACTCAACTTGCAGCCTGTTTTTTTGCTAAAAATCAAGCCTATGCCGGAGATCAGGAAATTGTCACAGCCGCAGATGAAATTGCACTGATTCCCCCTGTGTCAGGCGGTCAACCTTCTAAATATGAAATCACCCATGATACGATTGATCCATCCGAGGTAGCTTCTAAAGTCAACCACCCCAATCACGGCGCTTCGCTTGCCTTCATAGGGACAACAAGAGAGATGACCTATGGGCAGCGGACCGTCCTTTTGGAATACGAAGCTTACATACCGATGGCACTCAAGACCATGGAAACCATAGGTGAAGAGATAGAAAATCAGTGGCCAGGCACACTTTGTGCAATTACACACCGTTTGGGCAAGGTCGCTATTGCCGAAGCTAGCGTCGTAATTGCCGTTTCATCCCCGCATCGTGTCCATTGCTATGAAGCGAGTCGGTATGCGATTGAACGCCTGAAACAAATCGTACCCATTTGGAAAAAAGAAATTTGGGAAGATGGTTCGGAGTGGAAAGGCAGCCAAACAGGTCCCTGGAACCCGCTCCAAACGCCACGATTCGAATAAACCAGACTGGAGATGACCACATTTGGACACACATTTACATATAGATCAAAATGATGACGTTGACATGCGCTATTCCAGACAAGTCCTGTTTTCCCCCATTGGCCAAGAAGGACAGCGCAAACTTGGAGGAAGTCGAGTAGCTATCGTAGGCATGGGTGCTCTAGGCACCGTTCTTGCCAACCATATGGTTCGCGCAGGGGTCGGTTATGTACGACTGATTGATCGAGACTTTGTCGATACTAGCAACTTACAACGGCAAATGCTATACGACGAAGAGGATGCAGCTTCCACCACACCCAAAGCGATTGCAGCAGCTAAACGGTTACAACTCGTAAATTCACAGGTAACGATTGAGCCTCATGTAACCGATCTGAATTCCTTGAATGCTGAACAGCTGTTAAGTGATGTAGATTTAATTCTAGATGGAACCGATAACTTCTCGGTTCGCTTCCTGATTAACGATGTGAGTATCAAACTAGGGATTCCTTGGATTTATGGCGGTGCGGTCGCCTCTAGAGGAGTCTCTTTGACGATCATTCCAGGACAAACACCATGCCTTCGCTGCCTTTTCACACAAGCCCCCGCCGCAGGTACGACTGAAACCTGCGATACTGCTGGCGTTATTGGCGGAATCATTCATGTTGTAGCTTCCTTTCAAGCAACGGAAGCTCTTAAATTACTTGTTGGCGCGAACGAACAGCTTAATCTTAGAATGCAGCAATGGGACTTATGGTTCAATCAGAATTCAGCAATTAGTGTAGCAGGAGCGCTTAAATCAGACTGTCCCGCCTGCGCAATGAAGCAGTACGATTACTTAGAAGTCGGTGTAGAAAGTGACACGATTCAATCCTTATGCGGCCGTAATTCCGTCCAGATTCATCCGATAATTCCATCCGATAAACCGCTTGAATATTGGGAAGAACGATTAAAACCACTTGGTCCGGTTGAGAGAAATCGCTTCCTTCTAAAGTTCCAAGCAGCCCCCGATTTGCACATGATCATCTTTCCAGATGGCCGTGTTCTCATCCAAGGAACCGAAGATTTAATTCAGGCTAAAAGTCTTTACAGCCGATATATTGGGATGTAGTATAACTATATACCTACGGATTATAGGACTAGGAGAGGAGCTTCTATGCGTATACATGTGCTTCAACTTATTGTTGGTGATAAACTTAGTTCTGATTCCTACAATATGGTAGGACTTCATCTTCTTTCATCAGGTACTGTCGTTGATAGCGGAGATATTTTGATGCTCAATCGCCACAATGTAGAATATGTAGATATACACCCTAGAGGGAATGAAGCCGTAAATGTGCTTGAAGAGCCTACAGTCCGACAAGCAAATAGCACGCAATTACACACTTTTAACGATGCAATCACCGGTATAAAAGATTTATTTGCTGCCGTCGAAAACGGGGAATCTATTCATAATGAACTTATAGAATCCGCTTTCAATCCGATGATAGAAAGCTTTCAGGAGGAGAAAGACGTTGTTTCACTGCTGATTTCTTTGAACAGCAATGATGATTATACATATCAACACAGTGTACAAGTAGGTATGTTATCCTACTATATTGCCAAGTGGATGAATAAAAGTGAGAAAGAAGCCCTTCATATTGGAAAAGCAGGCTATCTCCACGATATTGGCAAAAGCAAGATCCATTCGGACATTCTACATAAACCCGCAAAGCTAACCAATGATGAGTACAATGAAATTCAGAAGCATACGATATATGGCTATGAAATCATCAAAAAATCCTTAAATGACAATACCCTTGCTCTCGTTGCTCTAGAGCACCATGAACGTATGGATGGTACAGGCTATCCTTTACGCAAAAAGAGTACGGAAATCCATTCGTACTCGCTTATTATTTCGGTTGCAGACGTTTATAGTGCTATGATCTGCAACCGGGTTTACCAGCAAAAACGTGATCTACTGATCGTTCTTAAGGAACTGCACCGCATGAGTTTTGGCCAGCTTGATCCGAAAATAACGCAAGTCTTTATCCGCAACATGATTCCTAATTTTATTGGTAAGAAAGTATCCCTCAGTGACGGACGCGTCGGTACAATTGTTATGACAAATCCAACTGATTTCTTCCGACCGCTCATTAACATTAATAATCAATTCTTGGATCTATCACAGCTTGGCGATGTGGAAATAACGAAAATCGCGATCTAATTAAATGATAAGACTGCTGACTGCAATTGCGATTCCAATATAGACGGCAGCTAGCAGCGTGCCAACCGCTACATTTCCTTGCTTTAGTTGATCAGATAGCTTCACACCAGGTGTAAGCCAATCAAAGATCCAATACGTAGCAACCAAACATACATACCCTACCGCGAACCATAAGCTCATATGCCAAATCGATGAATTTGTATAAGCTGAGATACCTAATACTATCGCCGTAGCTACAAATTTACCACCCATGGTGATGCCGACGGCTACATTGCCATTGTTTATTTCCTCCATATCGCGGTAGGGCGTCATTAAACTAAACACATACATACCTGCGAATTGCAGCAGGACAATCACAAATAAACTAATTACAATATCCAAAACAATCATTCTGCCCACCCCCGAAATTTCGCCATGGATTGATCAAAATTGCTGTAATCGTGTACTTCCTCTAGAATAACCTGTACTTCCTTCTTGTTTTTAAAGCTTACATAGCGCTCCTCTGGAATGGGCTGCTTCACTTTCTGTCCCGTTGGTAGATCAGCTACCGCGAAATAGCGGAATTTGCCATCCAACTCCGTTTTGTAAACCCCTACTAATTTTACATCCGTCTTTATTTCTATTTTTAACTCCCCTGCATCTTTTTCAGCTTCTTCTTTCGTTTTGAACGTCTTAATAGGCTTCCATTGCGAAAGTGTTACATCGTTCTTCCCTTGATCATTTGTTTTCATTGTTGCCTGCATATAGCTCAGCACCCATACTTGATCCCCTGTAGCAAAATTCTGATCATTCGAAATCCGTTCATTATTCGGCAGCAGGACCATATCCCCATCCAATAAATCCCCTACTTTCGCCTGCTGTACTTGATAATCCCACGGCACTTCACCACTCCTATCACTTGTGCTTGCCGGACTTCCCACCGTCGCCTTACTCAGAACAGCTGGCTTCTTATGAAAAGCACTGCTAATGCCCCAAATGATTAGGATACATACAATGAGGCCCGCGGCCATTAGCCAAAATCGTCCTTGTTTCAAGGTGTTTTCACTCCTATCGCTACAAATTGACTCGCATTTCCTGTAATTTTCCCGCCTGCTCTCCCTAATAGCCCGCACGGTGTTCCATTAAGGACAAAGAGACCTGTTAATAAATGTTTAATTCCATGAGCAAAAGATAGCTCAGGCAAATCAGCTCGCTGCTGATAAACACGCTTGAAAAATACACTCGTGTCAAAGCCAACTTCATCTTTGACCTCTAATTCACCCTGCGCGTTATACAACTCAACCGAGCCGCCTTCTCTACCGAACATGGATTTAGACACGTAATCACCTGTAAGATCAGGCGTCATATAAGTAGGCAGCATATAGGTCCTTATTGCCTCATGCTCATCTGAGGTGAACAATTCTGCGCCTTCCTCATGCAAGCCCCATATGATGGCTTGCAAGCCTTTTGACTGCAAGATAACCGCATGTAATGGATTGAAAAGTTGTATGAATTGTTCTTCAATTGCATAAGAGAAGGCCTCTCCTCCATCATCAATGCCCATCCATTCCTTCGGATATAGTGCAAACATTTTGCTGATGATTTGGTTCTCTCCGACCTTAACGACGCCTTCGTCAATCCATAAATCCAAACAATCGACACAGGTTACCCTTCTTCCGCTATGCGCTACAAGAGCATCAATGGTTCCTGTATCTTCAACATGCTTTCCATATGCGATGCAGGCAGCAAAGTCAGGCGCTTCGATCTCCCACGCTGAGCGTATGAATTCTTTCATAGCACGGTTCGGTGATTCTATTCCCATTTGATCACATAACCAAGGTGTAGCGATCGCTGCTTCTACATAGCCTGTTGGTGTATCTGCATTCAGCTCTAAAAGCTTAATTTCTCCTTGCTGATTCACGGTAAAGTCAAATCTGGCATATCGACTAATGAAGCCCGCGGCACCCGGTTCGAGCCGATCTAACCCATCCCACAGCACTTCAGGAATAGACAAGAGCTCATATAACTCCCTTTTCCCTTTCACATAACGAACGGTCTTATCAAACACGAGCCACAAAGCGCCAGCCGCATGGATAAGTTCTTCATATGCATGTCGCTCCATGACCACAAGTTGGTCAATCCAGTACGCTTCCTCTTCCATATCTGCCCATGTAAATCCCAAGTCCGCCAACTGCTGCACCCTATGATCTCTGTCGGCAAATGGCGTCCCTATAACTTCAAATATCACAGAAGTTAACCTCCCGAACTGGAGCTTGACGAAGAGCTGAAACCACTTGATTTACCGCCAATACTACCGGAAGAGGTTGAGGTCGATTTGGAACTTGATGTTGTTCCGCCGCTCGTACTGTTTGACGATGACTTATTGGTTGTAAACGAACCTGTTCCACTTGAGGTTGTTGGTGTCTTCGTTGTGGATCGATTCGAGAATGAATTCGGTTGATAGGTTTTCGTCACATATGGTGTATTTGAACGGTAATGATAGGAACGGTGATTGCTTCCCCAACTACTCGATGAGTAAGGACTTACTGTATTAAAGATCAAATGATACAGTAATAGATCATCCCAACCAAAACCACCGCCACCAGTTACTTGGTTCACAATGATTGGGGTCGTACTTCCTCCAGAGCTCGTTGAGCTCCCCCCTGCTGCAGGTGTAGGAGACGGAGAAGGCGACGACGCTTTATTATCCGATAACACGGGTACGGGCAAACTCCAGTCAACCGAGGGGTCATAATAAGCTTTGACGTCTTCTGATGACCATTCAACTAGCTTAGATGATCCGGCTCCAGCAGCACTCGGATTAGGAGACTCTACAGCATGCGCAGATAGCAGCAGCATATGACTAACGAGCATGATGCCTATAGAAGCTGAAAGTACTTTAAGCGGTCGTTTCACTGCCTGTTCCCTCCCCCTTCTGAACCTACTGTAACCAGCAGAAGTTCAAAAACATTAAGATCTAAGTTCAATCTTCCTTCAATCATCTCATATTCCTTACCGCCAATAAGAACAAAGTTAGCTACATTTAAGGCCTGAATGAGCTGCTCATCCCACGGGCGTTCACTAATTTTTTGCAGTTGTCCGTCCACCAATTTTTCAAAAAGTGTAATATTCATCGATTCATCTTCCTCCATCCAAATCTGTATACTAAATAAAACGCGTGAACAGACCTTTTGTTTCAATTTAGTGAAAATAAATAAAGCCTATCCCTAAGGATAGACTTTATTGGATTAATATGCGACGCGTTTTGCTCGTAGAAATGTTGATTTCCAATACGGTTTATTGATATTAATAATCTGAACGCCATTCTTTGGTGCAGGTGAAGCATTTAGCATTTGCATGTTGCCTATATAAATACCTACATGTCCAACTGTTTTATTGGTTTTGAATCGACCTGGTACATAGAAAAACAATAAATCACCTTTGCGCAAGGATTTTCGGCTAACTAATTGTCCTTGCGTCGCTTGTTGACGAGCAAGCCTCGGTAGCTTTACACCATATTTTCCAAATACATATTGGGTAAACGTCGAGCAATCAAATTTTCCTGTTTGCGGATAAGGTCCTGAACCGAATAGATATTTCACACCTAAATATTGCTTGCCTTTGTTAATCATTGCATTAATATCAATGTTCTTAAGGACTGGAATTACTTCTTCATGATTAGTGGATGCCCACACTTCAAGATCACCCTCATCTTGTGGCATTGATGCCGGATTCGCTCCCGTACCTTCACCTTTGAAAGGATCCGTTGGATCATCGCCAAATTCAAGCTCCGGTATGTTACCACGGGGGTCATTGTCATCTTCACGCTCAATTGGAGCAACCGGAGCAGCATGAATCAACAATTGGCCATTTTGCACTTCATAAGACATGTCTTCTTGAAACAAATCGGCCAAAGCGGAGACTGGCAAATAGGCCGAATCCCCCTCCTTGATAAAGGGCTGGCTAACTTTGATTTCTGAACCATCCTTCATGGCTTTCGTCGAATTCATGGTCACTTCAAAGTTTGCATCATTATCGCCAATTAACAGCTTCTGATTGCCATCTTCCCAGTTTGACTGGAACTTTAGGGTTTGGATGAGTTCACGTGCGGCTACATAATTTACATTGTTAATCACCTTAATGGGCACAACTGCGTCATCATTACCTAATGTCGTTCCTTGTCCAGCTTGTGACAAACTCTGAGACTGCATATTGCTTGTACCTGACTGTGTGGTAGGATTTTGCGTTGGTGCCGCATTATAGGGGCTAACATTATTCCTCCCACAAGCGGTTGTAGTTGCCATCATGACTACTATGCTACCAATTGCTGCTACTTTTAGCCTTTTCCACATCGCTTCTATTCTCCTTTGGGGACTCATAATTATCCTCTATAGAGTGAGACAAGTGGCTTGCAAATATGCATAAAGGGCCATTTGAACAGCTTGGATCATCTTGGAAGCTTCTAGATTAGACCGAACGCTAGCTGTACCATCTCATACCGAGGGAGGGAGAGAAGAAGGTAATCCCAATCTATTTGTCGAATATGGGAATATATTGAATGAAGGAGTGATCGAAATGGCAGGTTTTTTGAATGGACTTTTAGGCAATTTTTCAGAGGTTTCCGTTGATGAGCTCACAAAGCAGTATGGCATCTATCTCATGCCCAGCGAAAAGGTGACAACAGGCTTTAAGTTAGTCCGAGATACATTTATCGTGACGGACGAAAGAATCATTCTTATTGACCATCAAGGTGTTACTGGCAAAAAAACAAGGATAGCTTCCATTGATCTTGACTCCATCTATGAGGTCACGATGGAAACAGGCGGCACAGGCTTCGATGATAGTGAATTAACGATCCATTACATTACATCTCCTTATTACAAAGCCAACAATGCTGTAACGACTTCCTATAAATTTGAGTTCGGTAAAAAATTCAACCTACAACCTTTCTATGTTGCAATTCTGACTCTAGCGACACAGAATCGTAAACGTATTAACGCTTAAATCAGAGAGACTTATTTGCACTTAAAAAAGCGTGCCCGAGAAACTCGGGCACGCTTTTAGTTGTACATATCGATTAACCGATGGAACCTTCCATCTCAAATTTAATGAGACGATTCATTTCTACGGCATATTCCATTGGAAGTTCTTTCGTGAACGGCTCGATGAAGCCCATAACGATCATTTGCGTCGCTTCAGCCTCAGTAAGTCCGCGGCTCATGAGGTAGAACAATTGGTCCTCAGATACTTTGGATACTGTTGCTTCATGCTCAAGCGTAATGTTGTCGTTCATGATTTCGTTATATGGAATCGTATCTGACGTTGACTCGTTATCGAGAATCAAGGTATCACATTTGATGTTCGCTTTGGAACCTTGGGAGTTGCGTCCGAAGGAAGCCAGACCACGGTATGTTACTTTACCACCGTGCTTGGAGATCGATTTGGATACGATCGTTGAAGTTGTGTCAGGCGCCAGATGGGTCATTTTCGCGCCAGCATCTTGGTGCTGCCCTTTACCAGCTACAGCAATGGAAAGAACCATCCCTTTAGCGCCGCGGCCTTTTAGCACAACAGCTGGGTACTTCATCGTAAGTTTGGAACCGATGTTACCATCGACCCATTCCATTGTAGCTCCTTCTTCTGCAACTGCACGTTTGGTAACGAGGTTGTAGATATTCGGTGCCCAGTTTTGAATCGTTGTGTAACGTGCACGGGAGTTCTTGAGACATACGATTTCAACTACCGCGCTATGAAGGGAGTTTGTGCTGTAAATAGGAGCTGTACAGCCCTCTACGTAGTGCACGAAGCTTTCCTCATCGGTAATGATCAAAGTACGCTCGAATTGTCCCATGTTCTCGGAGTTAATACGGAAGTAAGCCTGCAATGGAACTTCACATTTTACGCCTTTAGGGACATAAATGAAGGAACCACCGGACCATACCGCACTATTCAACGCAGCGAATTTATTGTCGCTCGGCGGAATAATAGTTCCGAAATATTGTCTAAACAGCTCTGGGTACTCACGAAGCGCCGTATCCGTATCTGTAAAGATAACGCCTTGGTCTTCTAGTTCCTTTTGCATGCTGTGGTAAACAACTTCAGATTCATACTGAGCCGATACACCAGCTAAGAATTTTTGTTCCGCTTCAGGAATACCGAGCTTGTCGAATGTCTCTTTAATTTCTGTAGGAACTTCTTCCCACGTTTTACCTTGCTTCTCAGACGGTCGTACATAGTACTGGATATCATCGAAATCCAGATCATCCATGTTTCCGCCCCAACGTGGCATTGGCATTTTGAAAAATTGCTCCAGGGATTTCAGACGAAACTCTAGCATCCACTCAGGTTCGCCTTTAATTCTGGAGATTTCTTCAACGATTTCACGAGTTAAGCCTTTACCCGATTGAAAAATCGATTTATGCTCATCTCTAAAACCATATTTATAATCCTCGAGATCTGGCATTTGTTTAGCCATGGTTAATTCCTCCTTAGAATTTTTGTGCAGCATAAACAGCTTTCTAATCTATGCATCGCTTTTGCGTTAGTTATCGGTTTTTTGAGAATGTTCAATCCCTTTGCGAAGTGCGTTCCAAGCCAGGGTTGCACATTTAATGCGTGCTGGGAATTTATTTACCCCAGATAATGCCTCAATATCTTCATATTCAAATTCGACAGGTTCGCCTTTCATCAAGCCAGAAAAATTATCGGCCATCTTCAGCGCCTCTTCGATTGTTTTACCTTTGACAGCATCCGTCATCATCGATGCGGAAGATAAGCTAATCGAACAGCCTTCGCCTGTGAACTTAGCCATTTTCACGATTCCACCTTCAACCTGCATTTGCAGCGAGATTTTATCACCACATGTTGGGTTATTCAGATCAATCGTAACGGCTTCGCCTGACTCAAACTTCCCACGGTTGCGCGGTGTTTTATAGTGATCCATAATCACTCTACGGTATAAATCATCCAATTGCATGGCCGAAGTACTCCTTTGTTTTTAGTAAGGCCATCACAAGACGGTCAATATCTGCTTCTGTATTGTACAGATAAAAGCTAGCACGAGCCGTGGAACTTACTTCAAGCCATCTCATTAAAGGCTGAGTACAATGGTGACCAGCGCGTACAGCAACTCCCTCCGCATCCAGGACGGTTGCCACATCATGAGGATGAACATCACCTAGATTGAACGTAACGAGTCCTGCACGATTAGCTGTAGGACCATAGATAGTCAGATCTTCGATCTGAGCCATCCGCTCCATCGCATAGTTCGTGAGCTGAATATCATGTTTATAAATATTGTCCATACCGACTTCTTGTAGAAAATCAATAGCCGCGCCAAGACCTACTGCTCCAGCGATGATTGGTGTTCCACCTTCAAACTTCCAAGGCAGTTCCTTCCAAGTGGACTCATAGAGATCCACATGATCAATCATTTCACCGCCAAACTCGACAGGCTCCATATTTTCTAGCAATGCCTTCTTCCCATACAATGCCCCGATTCCGGTCGGACCACACATTTTATGACCGGAAAGCGCATAGAAGTCGCAATCCAAATCCTGTACATCCACCTTCATATGCGGTGTACTTTGTGCGCCATCGACCATCATCTTCGCTCCATGTTTATGGGCGATTTGGGTGATTTCTTTGATCGGATTTACGACACCCAGAACGTTCGAAACATACACAACCGAAACGATTTTCGTACGATCAGTTATGGTTTTTTCAACATCAGTAAGCGAAATCGAACCATCAGGCTGTAAAGGAATATATTTTAAAGTAGCGCCTGTTGCCTTAGCAGCTTGCTGCCAAGGAATCAGGTTGCTGTGATGCTCCATCGGTGTAAGGACGATTTCATCGCCTTCACGCAGGACAGATTTCGCATAACTGCTTGCTACAATGTTGATTGCCGTTGTCGTGCCTCTAGTGAAAATGATTTCCTGCTCGCTGGATGCACCAATGAACTTAGCCACTTTGGCTCTAGCTCCTTCGTATGCATCCGTTGCACGGGAACCTAAGGTATGAACCCCGCGGTGAACGTTCGCATTGTCCCACTCATAGTAGTGCTTCAGCGCTTCAATCACCTGAATAGGCTTCTGGGAAGTAGCAGCACTGTCCAAGTACACCAGCGGATGACCGTTCACTTCTTGCTTCAGAATGGGAAAAAGTTCACGTATCTCGGCAGGTTTCATTGTCCTAGCTTCCTCTCCACTAAGCTTTGCAGCTGTTCTTCAACGCTCTTAATTGGAATTTCGGAAACGACTGGCGCCAAGAATCCGTAAATAATTAAGCGCTGAGCTTCTTCCTTCGTAATCCCGCGAGACATCAGATAGTGAACTTGCTCAGCATTGACTTGGCCAACACTCGCTGCATGACCAGCTTTTACATCGTCCTCATCAATAAGGAGAATCGGATTCGCATCGCCGCGTGCTTTCGGGCTAAGCATCAACACTTTTTCTGTTTGTTGACCGTTACAGCCTTGTGCTCCTTTTTCGATCTTCGTAATCCCATTGATGATCGCTGTTGAGCTATCTCTCATAACGGCACGAGTAATCATGTCGCTTGTCGAAGCTTTGCCCCAATGAACAGCGCGTGTTGTCAGGTTCAACTTCTGCTCCTGAGTTCCTACACAGATCACTTTAGCATCGGAGTCGGAACCTTTGCCTTTGAGGATCGAAGTTGTATCAGAAAGTGTGTTGCCGTAGTTCATTTCACCAACTACCCACTGAATGCTCGCATCGTTATCAATGATCGCACGCCGGTATGTCAAGTCGGTAACGGATTCTTCCAAGTTATGAACGGACGCATAGTTAACGCGAGCACCTGGCTTCACGAATACTTCAACGATTCCATTTTGTACCATTGGAACACCTGATACGGAAGATACAAAATTATCTACATAAGTAACTGAACTAAACTGTTCAGCAACAATCAAGACATGCGGCGTGAATGTAGCTTCGGCATCATCGGTTACGAATAACGCTTGAACTGGAAGGTCCACACGAACGTTTTTCGGAACATAGAGGAAAATACCACCGTTCCATAGAGCCGCGTGCAAAGCTGTTAATTGATTTTCATTTGATTCTACAGCTTTCATGAAATAAGGCTTTACAAGCTCCTCATGATCGCGAATTGCTGTTTCCAAATCGGTGAAAATAACGCCTTGCTGTTTCAATTCCGCTGATACTTGGTTGAACACGATACCGGAGTTGCGTTGTACGATCAAGTTATCGGAATTGGCTAATCCTTTGGCAACTTCGGGTAACGCATCGAGGGATGTCAAAGGAGCTTGCGTTTTATATGAACCATAGGAGGAGATGCTCCAACGGTCAATTCTCGTCTTTTCTAGTGCAGGTAATTCCAAAGAATTCGCTAACGCTAACCCTTCTGTACGAAGGGCAGTCACCCACTCCGGCTCTTGTTTGCTGCGGGAGAGCTCGATGACAGCATTAGTATCTATGGAAAGTGTTGTTTGAATGCTCATGATTTCCTCCATTTATAGGGATCTTTGATCGAAGATCAAAGTCTCTCCTTTCTGGGACCTTGGGTCGAAGACCAAAGTCTCTCCTTTAGTACTTCGGTCCTGGCGTGTTCATTGGAACTTTGAATTCTTCCGTATCTTGACCAACCGTTTCATCCACGATACCGAGTTCTTCTTTGATCCAATCGTAACCTTCCGCTTCCAGACGCTCTGCAAGCTCAGGACCACCGGATTTCACGATACGACCTTGCATCATAACATGTACAAAATCGGGTTTAACGTAGTTCAGCAAACGTTGGTAATGCGTAATGATCAAGAAGCCGCGCTCTTCGCTGCGCATAGCATTAACACCTTCAGCTACGATGCGCAATGCGTCGATATCGAGTCCGGAGTCAATTTCATCAAGGATGACAAACTTTGGCTCAAGCAAAAGCATTTGCAGAATCTCGTTACGTTTCTTCTCACCACCGGAGAAGCCTTCGTTCAGGTAACGGTGCATGAACTCTGGATTCATTTCCAGCTGCTTCATCTTCGCTTCCATTTGGCGAATGAACTTGATCAACGAAATTTCGTTGCCCTCACCGCGACGAACATTCATTGCGCTGCGCAAGAAGTCAGCGTTCGTTACACCCGTGATTTCGCTTGGATATTGCATAGCTAGGAACAAACCAGCGCGTGCTCTCTCGTCAACAGCCATTTCTAGAACATCTTCACCGTC
The DNA here is from genome assembly GCF_001427935.1 of Paenibacillus sp. Soil724D2. Lineage (NCBI taxonomy): Bacteria > Bacillati > Bacillota > Bacilli > Caryophanales > Paenibacillaceae > Paenibacillus > Paenibacillus sp. Soil724D2. The sequence goes on along the minus strand of NZ_LMRY01000004.1, from coordinate 84,245 downwards.
TAATGTTACAGTGCCCTCGGTTACTTCATATTTCGGGTGACCCATCAACGCAGAAGCCAATGTACTTTTACCTGTACCGTTTGGTCCCATGATGGCATGAATTTCGCCGCCTTTGATTTCCAGGCTAAGCCCCTTCAAAATTTCCTTCCCTTCGACGTTCGCTTTTAGACCGTCTATTGTAAATGTTGATGAATTCGCCATTTCTTAAGCCTCCATAATGTGTTTGAATGTACAAGATAAACGACAATCATTTCAAATGATTATCATTGATTCTCATTAGAATAATTCTATTATAACTTACTATGCTAAATCAAGAAAGGGCATTTGCATGAAAAAGCTGGGCATTTTCTGAAAATGTTACCTTTTAATTACGCCAAAGTGCGCTTAATTTCAGCAACCCTCGCAGCAAACTCCTCATTACTCAAGACTGGAACCAAGGAAGACTCTTCCGGGATAGCTGCCCCAAGCTCAATCCATGATTTGCAGCCTATATAGGCTTGTTCGATCGGAATCTGCAAGGGTTGTACCCATGTATATACCCTTAACAGCATGATATGAAGCGGATTCTTACGTTTCCACTTTAATTTTTCTTCCGTGAAATTTTCGGTCCAAATGTGATAAGGGTACAGTTTATTCAACTGCTCTTGATCACTGACCTCAATATCTTCTACCATTCGAGCATAGCTGCTAATCGTTACGTGTGTATCCTCTGCACTCCAGCCGTTGAGGGATTCATCGATAACCCCGCGATAATCTTCCTTCAATAATTCTTTTCTCTGATGTTCATACGTCGGATAGAGAAAGAAATCAGCAGATTCCACTTGAAAATCTTTTGTTTCCTCAACAATTCCTCCCTTGCGCATAATAAATATTTGTGTCCCATCTTCCAATGCTTTAACAGCCGATGCCCATTCCTTCAGAGCCTTTGGTTTCCCCATGACGCAAACACCTCGTTCTCCTCATTAATCTTATTTATTATAAGGAATATCAAGAAGCAAAACAATGTGACATGAAGACGTGTGGCTAAACTAGAAACTCCTGTTTGACGTTAGAGACCGTCGATTCATTCAACCAATATGATCTTAGATTGATGTGTCTTAAATCGGGATTAATCGTCATCTATGCTCAATTGAGGTTGTTCGATGAATAAATCCATATGTTTGATTGAATGATGTTGTAGTAAGTGCAACAATTGGTGCCTAAATCTCGCCTCTCTCCCTTCGTTGTTGCATCATGTACAACAATTTGGTCCTATCCAGGCCATTTCGTTACAAATGGGCTCAAAATGTTGTACAAACTGCAACTTCAAGTTACAAAATAGCCTTTAGGGGTGTGAATTGTTGCAGAAAATACAACATTGGTAACCACTATGGCCCTCTCGAAAACTGAATGACCCTAATAAAGAATTATTGGGTTATGCCTATTGCCTATTTCCATCACCACTAGAGCGGGATAGTAAACCTGGGAACAGATCATCGGTAGGTTTGCGTTTTGCAAATCATTTTATTAGTCCAAAACGATGGGAGCCTCCAAGTTTCGGCTTGCGACTTGGCAGTGTACAAAACATCATTTACCGATGTAGGTACCAAAATTTTCATTACACGTAAACCGAAGAATAGTCACTTAAAGTTGCTCCATATAAGTGAATGCAGCGTAAAAAAGGGATGTCCCTACTAAACTGGGCCATCCCTTTACTCTCTTTTATTTCGAAGTTTCAGCGTAATATGTTGGTTGCATGCGCGTAAACTGATCTTGATTTTGTTTCATGGGATTAGGATCAGCAGTCGCGCTAGGAACATCAGCATCGAAAGCGATCAGGAGCAAGAAGAAGCAAGCAGCCACAATAAGCAGCAGATTCAGGATTTTCATCACAATGACATCCTCCAGAACTGTTTTGCTCCAAGTATAGCCAAGTTTCATCAAGTACATGTTTGTTCTGGTTAAAGATTTTGTAAACTTGGACTAGCCTAGGAACGACTGCAGCATCCAGCGGTGCTTTTCCAATGAAGTTTGAATGGCTAGAAGCATATCGGACGTGGTGTCATCTTGAACTTCTTCACAAGCCTGCATACCTGCTTTCAATTCTTGCGTAAGGATCGTGAAATCTTCAATAACAGCTTCGACCATTTTCGTGGCGGTTTCTGTACCTGAAGCCTCTTTTAGGGACGATATTTCCAAAAAAGCCTTCATTGTAGCTGCCGGCTGACCACCGATAGAAAGCAACCGTTCAGCCAGCTCGTCCACATGCAGGGCAGCTTCATTGTATAGCTCTTCAAATTTAACATGCAGGGTGAAAAACTGATTGCCTTTTACATACCAATGAAAGTTGTGCAGCTTGACATAAAGTAAACCCCAGTTTGCAATTTGCTTATTCAGAACAACTTGGATAGATTGGGTTAAGGACGTTGTCACCATATTAAGCCTCCTGATCTTTTATTAATTGGTTTTATTCTGTTCATGTACACGTTAATTTACGTTAGAAGCACTTATTTTATGTAATTTGTGCAACATTTCCTAAGTTAGTATTTCAAGCAGCTACATTTTGTCTTATACTAGGAAAAGACGATTAAAACACAGTAAATTAGTTGGAATTAAACAATGAACCATAGGAGGTTACTACATGTCCACTTATCATCCTTTAAGCGAAGTCCAAGCTATTGAATACGCACGTCAAATTCCAAATCTGTTTCAACCGGGCTCAGACTTAACTAGTCATGAAATCGGCGACGGCAACTTAAATCTCGTTTTTCGCATATCGGAAACAGCTACAGGAAAAAGTATTATTTTAAAACAAGCCCTTCCTTATGCCAAAGTTGTCGGGGAATCCTGGCCGTTAACGCTGGACCGCGCACGAATTGAAAGTGAAGCGCTCTTGATCGAAGAAGGCTTGAATCCAGACCTCGTACCTCACGTTTATGCCTATGATGCTGATTTAGCGCTTACCGTAATGGAAGATCTGAGTGACCATATCATTATGCGCAGAGGTTTGATTGAACGTAACCAGTACCCACTCTTTGCTGAGCATATCGGTCGCTTTCTAGCAAATACGTTATTTTTCACATCGGATCTAGGCAAGAACCAACAAGAAAAGAAAATCCAGCAGGGTCGATTTATCAACCCCGAGCTTTGCAAAATTACAGAAGACTTAATCTTCGATGATCCGTATCGCGATGCAGAAACGAACAATATCGAAGCTCACATCCGCGATGCGGCAGAAAAGCTTTGGGTAGACAGCGAGCTTCACTTTGAGATAGCTATCCTTCGCAATAAATTCCTTACGAGTGCACAAGCGCTTCTACATGGCGATCTGCACACAGGAAGCATCTTTATCAAACCTGATTCCACGAAGGTGATTGATCCAGAGTTCGCTTACTACGGGCCGATGGGCTTCGATATTGGCGCTGTACTCGGGAATCTGCTCCTTAATTACGCTGCCCAAGAGGGCTGGAGTAAAGATAGTGAGAGCCGTGCTTCCTACCGCGCGTATTTACTTCAAACCGTGAAGGACGTATGGACCCATTTCGAAACGAATTTCCGCGCGTTATGGGATGAGCACGGTGTAGATCGTGTATTCCAAACACCTGGCTATCAAAACTACTTCTTAGCCAATTTGCTGCAAGACACAATCGGATTCGCCGGAGCCAAAATGGTGCGCCGTATTGTTGGACTTGCACATGTGGCTGATATTGATAAAATCGAAGATGCAGCTGCAAGAGAGCGTGCACAGCGCTTGGCGTTAGCCATTGGCACTTCATTCATTCGTACCCATCGTCAAGTGAAATCCATCGATGAGCTTATTGCCATCGCCACCCAAGAATCTGCTGCAGAAAGAGGCTTAGTCCTATGACGAACAATAACAACAAAGATTTAGAAGTGCAAAACCTTGAGAACCAAGGTGCCTTGCAATCCTTGCGTTGGAATGGCCAGCAGCTTGATCTGCTCGATCAACGGCTGCTGCCGGAAGAGATTCTGTATTTGCCGCTGGAGACACCGATAGAGGTGTGGGAAGCCATCCGGCATTTGAAGGTTCGCGGCGCACCAGCGATAGGAATCGCCGCCGCGTATGGGGTATACCTCGGCATCCGTGAAGTGGATGCTCAGTTGGACGGGCTTCTGGCGGAAGTCCAGAAGCAAGCGGATTACCTGGCGACGTCGCGTCCGACAGCCGTGAACTTGTTCTGGGCGCTCGATCGCATGCGAGCGCAGGCTGTCGCTTTGGCAGCAGCGGGCGGAAGCCCGGCTGCCTTCAAGGAAGCTCTCCTCGACGAAGCGCAGAAGATTCAAGCCGAGGACGAGGAGACGAACCGCCTTATCGGCGAACATGCGCTAACGCTGTTCGAGGATGGGTTCGGCGTGCTGACGCACTGCAACGCCGGGGGCTTAGCAACAGCCAAGTACGGCACGGCGCTAGCGCCGTTCTATTTGGCCAAAGAAAAAGGCATGAACATCAAAGTGTTCGCAGATGAGACCCGCCCGGTGCTGCAAGGCGCACGGCTGACCGCCTTTGAACTGCAGCAAGCAGGCGTTGACGTGACACTGATCTGTGACAACATGGCCGGCGCGGTCATGTCGAAGGGCTGGATCCAGGCGGTCATCGTAGGAACAGACCGTGTAGCGGCTAACGGTGACGTCGCCAACAAAATCGGCACCTACAGCGTAGCTGTGCTGGCGAAAGCGCATGGCATACCGTTCTACGTGGCGAGCCCGCTCTCCACGATCGACCTGAATACGCCTACGGGCGGAGACATCCCCATTGAAGAGCGTCATGAGGATGAGATTACACAAGGCTTCGGTAAACGAACAGCTCCGCTAGGGGTAAAAGTGTTCAACCCAGCCTTCGACGTGACACCTAACGAATATGTGACAGCCATTATTACCGAAAAAGGCATTATACAAGCTCCTTATACGGAAAACTTGCGGAAGCTGTTCGAATAAAAATAAGGCTGTTCCCTGCGTAGATAGTTCACACTACGAGGGAACAGCCTTTTTCTTTTATACAGGGTTCAATAGTTGATCACGATATTGATTCGGAGTGACACCATGCGCTTTCTTAAAGACATAGTGCAAATAATTACTAGAAGCAAAACCATTGCTTTCCGCAATTTTGTCAAGGGTCAATGAGGTTTGAAGCAGCTCGCTGCAAACATGTTTCAAACGCACCTGTTCCAAGTATTCGCTGAACGAGATGTTCGCTTGCTCCTTAAAGATGCGCTGAAGCTGCCTCGAACTGATCTGTAAGCGTTCAGCTACTCCTTCAAGCGTCAGTGGTCTACGGAAGTTATCCTCAATGAATTGAATGGCTAGCTGATACCGATAGCTCTTCATATCACGTGCAGGCAGGTTCACACCTTGCTGGTCCGCCTTATAGGCCCCCACTGTCCTTAACAACATTTGCACAATGGACTGCTTAATGATCGTGTACTGCCCCAGCTGATTGCTTCTCCAAGCTTCATAAGCGATAAGAAAGCACTTCATGGCTTCCTGTCGGTCTAAAGCAGGGACATGAGGAAGCTCGCTCAGCTGCCTTAAGCATGCATCTGCCTCAGCAATCTCCCAAGCTTCTCCCCATGCTTCTGGGACGGGCATAGACCCTCGCTCATCTTCACCTTGATCCAGCTTTACGATATCCACATGCAGGCATAGTTCACCCATCGCTTCCCGCTCATCCGCTTCTTGGCGATGACTAACGCCTGGTGCCGTTACATAAAGCATGCCTTCTTGAAGGGGATGCGTGACGCCGTCCAGGATCACCCTGCCTTTGCCATAGGGGATGTAATGAATTTCATACTCGGAATGTTGGTGGAAATCTATGATCGTTCCTGCAGGAAAGGAGGTCAGATGACAACGCAGTACTCGAAGTCCATAAGAACCCCACCTGAAGCTTAATTCCAAGCGATCCAATGCCATTGGATTCTCGACCATGGGTTCAAAGTAAAATGGCTGACTCATCTGTAGCCCCTCCTTTTTTTCCTGCAAAAATTACTGGTTCAGTGAATCAAGTCGCACTTGTTGTTTGGTTGCAACGGAACGATTAGAAGCCTCCATCAGCTTCGTTAAATCCACAGCAAGCTCAATATTTTCAACCGCTTTTGTCCCATTTTGAATATGAGCTACCCATTGATCGAACGCAGATGGCTTCGCTTCTGGACCGTTCTCATACGCCACCCATTGCGTGCTTGCATCTGCAAGCTTTTTCGTACGAAGTAAGACTCTTCCATCATGGTCGGAATAAAGGACACTGCCATCCGTACCGTGAACTTCAATTACAAATGGTGAAAATGCGTTCACAAAACCAGCTTCTACGATGCCAAGAGCACCATTTGCATACTGGAGGGTTGCTACCGCATTATCTTCAACTTCTCTACCTGTTACGTAGCCATAAGAAGCGCTTACAGCTTCAGGCAGCCCCAACAATAAACGAGTTAAATACATAGGATGACAACCGAGATCAATAAGGGCTCCTCCGCCACATTGCTTTGCATTGTAGAAATGCTCTGGCAGCCATCCGTTCGGATTTTCATTCGTGGAAATGCCGCCATTGTGTGATAAGCGTGTTCGAACGAGTGTAATCTGGCCCAATAATTCTTTCTGGATAATTTCTTGAATCGCTAACGTATACGTTGGATTCAAACGAGGCAATGAAACTGTCAATGTCACTCCCGCTTCATTAACAGCATTCAGAATCTCATTCACTTCATGTAAGGTTGGTGCAATAACTTTTTCTGTGAAAATATGTTTACCTGCCTTCGCAGCGGCGATCATTACGTCTCGGTGTAGGTTGGTCGGTGTATCCACAACAACAGCATCAATTTCCTTATTTGCTAATAACTCTGCTAGATCTGAGTAAAAGCTCACACCGCGCTTTGCGGCTTCCGCTTGTCCACGTTCTGGAAGCTCATCCCAAACTGCAACAATCTGAGTAACTGGATGCCCCTCTACTTGTTTTGCATAGTCATTTGCATGCACGTGCCAAAAACTTAACATCGCTACTTTAATCATGTTAACCTCCAAATAAGTGACTTGGTTTCATTGTAACATGACATAACGTCCTGATAAATTTCGAATTAACGACAGAATAAGGTGCAAAATAGTGACACCTTCACTACTTGGTTACAGGCACCGCATTGTAATACTCCTCCATTGTCAAGCTTTTGGCTACCAATTCTTTCGAAACATCTATACCCACATAACGAATATGCCATGGCTCGTATTGATAACCGGTAATCGTTGATTTACCTTTGGGATAACGAATAATAAACCCGTACTCCGCCACATGTGTTTCAAGCCATTTCGCTTCCTTGGTTCCAGCGAAGCAATCTTCCGCCGCACACTTCCCATCACTGCCCGTAACATCTATGGCTAGCCCAGTTTCATGCTCACTCGTCCCAGGGACAGCACTGTACATTTTGGCTTTCTCTTCGCCGTCTTTAAGCACATAACGCTGGAAAAGAGCTTTCTGGGTTGCATAAGAGCGATATGCCGAAACTCCAGATAGGCGGATACCGTCCTTCTCAGCTCCAGCAAAGAGTTTTTCGATCGCACTTGCAGCGGCTTTACGCATTTTACGTTTTTCATTTTTCTCAGAAAAAATAAACGGAATGTCAGGATATACCAAATCAGTCGGCTCATAGCTGGAAGGCAGTGAATTTTGCTTATTTACAAGAACCGTTATACTCTCCGGTTTGGCTACAACTTGGATAGCTCCACTCTTTGGCGGAACGGTAGAGGTTGATGGGGAAGCCGTAGGAACTACTGTGGGTTTCGGGGTTACTACAGGCGATGGAGATGGGTTCGAAGAAGGTGTAGGACTTCCCAAACTAACCGGCGGAGTAGCCGTTGCAGTGGGACTACCTGAAGGAGCTACTTCCCCCTTGCTGCATCCTGTTGCTATGCTTAACGCCAAGAGTATGGCGAGCGTATATGTCGACTTGTTGTTCATGATCTTCTAGTTGCCTCCTCAAATAAAAAAAATTACACATGAATAGACTTCTGATCGCGTGCAAAAGTTGCATCGCAAATGAGAAAGGCTGCAATTTTAGGTTTTGAGCCTAAATCACAGCCTTCTTATTTTATGCGTATTCGTGTATGGTTACAAGCTTAGAATTCGTAAAATAACTTCTTTTTAATTTTCTAGCTTTGACTTGATGCAATCGCTTGTTCCAAATCATAGATAATATCTTCGATCGCTTCTGTACCAACGGATAATCGAATAAGTCCTGGAGACACACCGGCAGATACTTGTTCCTGCTCGTTCAATTGTGCATGCGTCGTACTGGCAGGATGAATAATCAATGACTTCGAATCACCGACATTCGCCAAATGCGAGAATAGTTTAACGGAATGTATCAGCTTCTTACCGGCTTCAATACCGCCTTTGATACCAAAGCTCAAAATAGCGCCTTGACCCTTCGGCAAATACTTCAGAGCAAGTTTATAGGAAGGATGGCTTTCTAAACCAGCATAACTAACCCATTCGACGGAGTCATGTGACTCTAAAAATTGAGCAACCTTAAGGGCATTGGAACTATGGCGTTCCAAACGCAGATGCAGTGTCTCAAGTCCTTGCAATAAAAGGAACGAACTGTTAGGAGATAACGAAGCCCCTAAATCTCGAAGCAGTTGAACCCGTGCTTTAATGATGTAGGCAATTGGACCGACAGCCTCGGTATAGACGACGCCGTTATAGCTTGGATCAGGCTTCGTCAAACCAGGAAATTTACCGCTTGCAGCCCAATCAAATTTACCACTATCTACAATAACACCGCCAATCGTTGTTCCATGTCCACCAATGAACTTGGTTGCGGAGTGAACAACAATATCGGCCCCGTGCTCAATCGGTCTCAGCAGGTAAGGGCTCGGGAATGTATTATCAATAATCAAAGGAATTCCATTTTCATGAGCTATAGCCGCTACAGCCTCAATATCGAGAATATCCCCTTTAGGATTACCGATTGATTCCGCATAAATGGCTTTGGTCTTGTCCGTAATCGCACCTCGGAAGTTTTCCGGATTGCTCGAATCAACGAATTTCACTTTAATGCCTAGTTTAGCTAATGTATTTGAAAATAAATTATATGTACCGCCATACAAGGCAGAAGCTGAAACGATTTCATCTCCTACCTCAGCAATGTTCAGAATGGAGAAGGTGATGGCTGCCTGACCGGATGCTACAGCAAGTGCGGCTGGGGCCCCTTCCAACGCGGCAATCCGTTTCTCAAATACATCGGTCGTAGGGTTCATTATACGCGTATAAATATTGCCAAATTCTTTGAGCGCAAATAAATTTGCAGCATGGTCCGTATCGTTAAACACATAGGACGTCGTTTGATAAATCGGTACAGCCCTTGAATTCGTCGCTGGATCAACCTGTTGACCTGCATGAATCGCTAACGTTTCCGGTAAGTACTGGCGTTCTGAATCTGACATTGCACAAGCCTCCTAGGATAAAAATAAATTGAATAATAGCAGTCATTTACATTAAATTTGATAATTCCTACTGGAATAGTATACAATTATTCTAATGGAAATATCTAGGTAAAGTCAATATTAACATATTGCGATTTTTTTCTATACCAAAATGTACATGCAAGAGCGGGCCTTTCTCAAGATTGATCTGGCGGAAGGAGAACAATTCGTCCATCTTCCATCGCAACGCGAATTTTATTCGTATTCGAAGCACCAATCGATTCGAGGAAGTTTGCAGGAATTTGCAGTCTGCCTGCCTTGTCAATGACCGCGTATTCGATATGAGAATCATCTTCGGCAGCAACGATGCCTTGCTCCAGTTCCAGCAATTCCTCCTGGTAGGATTTGCGCCGCAATATCTCCGAGGAGGTTTTGCCGTCACGAATGGCAACGACACGGTCTACTTTCTTAGCAAGAAGCGGATCGTGTGTGACGATAACAACCGTTAAACCGAAGCTGCGGTTCAGCTCACGGAACAGATCCAGAATTTGATTCGCCATCTTCGTATCGACAGAACCTGTCGGCTCATCAGCGAGCAAGAGCCTCGGCTGATTAGCGAGTGCAATAGCAATGGCCACACGCTGCTGTTCTCCGCCAGAAAGCTCATTTAGCTTATTATTTCTTCGATGGCTCAAACCTACAGCTTCCAGTAAATCTAGTGCTCGATGACGCTTGCGTCGTCCCTGCAGCAGGATAGGCAGCTCTACATTTTCCAAAGCTGTCAAATAGGGAATCAGGTTACGCGCATTATTTTGCCAGACGAAGCCAACGGTTTCCCTTTTATACCTCACCAGATCCGATTCCTTAAATTTCAACAAATCCTTCCCATCTACGTGGAGATTACCCGCCGAAGGACGATCTAACCCTCCCAGCATATTCAACAAAGTCGATTTGCCACTGCCACTGTTGCCGATAATCGCCATCAGCTCTCCCTCCTCAATATGGAGATCAAGCCCTTGCAGGGCGACGACTTCAATGTCAGCCGCTTTATAAATTTTCACTAGATTTTCACAGTGAATCATCCTTAATCCTCCCCAAGCTTAACGGCTTGATGAATCTTAATTCTGGAAAGCATCGTCCCGAGTAGTAATAGCCCCGTCCCTATCATCACAGTGACAATGACGTACAAATGCAGTTGATCATTCGGATCAAAGCTCACTTGAAAAGGCGGCACTTGACTTGATGAATCGAAAGTTAATTGGAATAACGGAACAAACAGTTTGCTGGCCGTATTCCCCGTTATCATGCCAATTAGAACAGCTGCGCCAGAAGTTAATAATTGTTCAGCGATTAGCATTCCGATCAGCTGCGCAAAAGAAATTCCCATCGCCCGTAGCACGCCGAATTGTAAGATCCGTCCGGACAACGAAAGCACCCAGTACAGGAGAAACCCAATAAAGCTTATGCCAATAGCAATCAGGAAGCCAAGCGTCATAACGCCATTCACAGCCAGTTGGAATGGATCATTCTTGGACAGAACCAACATTTGCTTCGTATCCATTAAATTTGAGAGGGGTATATGTTTAAGCTCTAGCTCTTCATACAAAGCTTGACTTGTCATATCCGGTTTTAGCTTTAGCCAAACATCATACGGCTCTACAGCCATATTATTTTGAATGTAGGAGAGATGGCCAATCACTAACTTCGGCGCATCCACTTTACTTTGCTTCGTCGTGTTAGAGCTGCTCCCTGTTTGGGTTCCAGCAGTTAAGATCGGATTGGGATTCCAGCTCGGCCAGTAATCGATAATCCCATACACAACACAAGTAGCTCCCTCAACATCATTCCATCCTAAATGCACCACATCGCCCACTTTGGCTCCAGTTTCCTCGGCAATAGACTTGGAAATAAGCACCGCTTTGGAATCGCCAGCCAATAGGTTTAAATACTCGTAAAAGTGATGATCGAGCAAATGGTCGCGGAGCCAAGCCGTTTGACCAAATTCATCGGTATCAATGCCCATGAACGCTGTTTTTTTCGTTTCTTTGCCAAGCGCGAAATAAGCATCTTTCTTATTAAACACTCGCGCCGCTGACTCCACACCTGCCAGCTGTGTGAAGGGCAAGAACGGCGGCTCCGTATATTGGACTCGCTTCTTAATAACGGGTTGACTAGCACTGGAACCCGCTTCTGACTGAAGGCCAGATGGGCCTGAATCTGGGGGCGGTGCATCATTGTCCCATTTGGTTTGCAGAACGATATCGGCCCCATTCTTATAACGGATCTTCTCTTCAATATTTTTGTTCATCGTCCTTGCTGCGCTGGCACTAAACAACCCCGTTGCAAGTGTCATGATGATAAACAGCATAATGAACTGATATTGTGTGGTTGATCTGCCAACTTGGAGCAGCGTTGAGTACAAATAAGGAGGCCACCATTTTCGACCTATGAGATACAACAGTTGAATGACCCATGGATATATCCGAAGCAGGAATAGGCCCATGGCAAATATAAATAATGCAGGGACTACGAAAAGAAGTGGATCTACTTTCATGTCCATAGAGTCCAGCCCTAAGGCAACGAGATCATTCATTCGTCGGTTAAAGCTTTGTAATAAATAAATAGAAACAGCCAATAAAACAACATCGAGAAACATTTTATGTACAAAAGAGAGCTTGTTCTTCCTCGCCATGGTTTGTTTATGGCTAACAATTGTAGCGCGAGTGGCGAGTACAGCGGGAATAAGAGTCATACATACCGATGCGATTACAGCAATTAAAGCGTATTGATAGGCCTCTTTATTCAGCTTAACTTCCATCGCTGTGCGCTGGACAAACGTTAAGAATCCATTCGATGCACCCAGTATTTTGGTTAACTGAAGGCCAATTAGAGGACCAACTAGAAGTGCAACTCCCCCTAATAAAATACCTTCCAGCACATAACCCAGCAGAATCTGAGTCCGGCTTGCTCCTCTGCTGCGAAGCACGGCAATCTCTGTTTTCTGTCGTTCTGTAATCAAATTGGCAACCATGAATAAATAGAAGGCTAGTAAAATACTAATGGGCACATTAAGCGACCACAGCATAATTCGGAGTTTTTTCTCTTTCTCACCATACAATTTCAATGTAGTAATCGCTGGATTTTTGACTGTATATGTGTTGAAATGATTGCTTAAATAGCTGGTTATCCTTTCATCTGTGCTGGTGTAGGCTTCAAGCCCTTCCAACTTTAATTGATGATAATCCAAAATGTAATCCCAATAGGAAAATGTATTGGGAAAACTGTTGTTTTTCGTAAAATCTTTTTCAAATAAGGTAAAGGGAATGAAAAATTTTGAACGCAAATCGCTCATATTATTCGTCCAATAAAGATCGGCATAATCTGTACGATCAATAACAGCAACAGGCTTTATTCGAATATTTTGTTTCAAATCTTTGTTAGCGATGGTTAATTCATTGCCCAGAACGATTTTTAATTGAGTCAGCAGCTCAGGAAATACCCACGCTTCATATACACCATCCACAGGTTCCTTAGAAGGCATGACACCGTCAACAATACGTATATGCTTTTCCAACTCCGACATCGCTGTTAATTCAGCTGCGCGGCTTACTTTAGGGTCTACCTTGCTTGGATCGCTAGGTGTAAGCTCGAAATTTGATGTGCTGCGCGTTATCGTGGATAGGAGAATCGGCAAGCCGAATTGCTGGCTTTGTTCTGCCATAAATGAATCCGTTTCCGTTAAAAATTGATCTCCGCTTTCTCCCATTATGTAGGCAGAATTGTAGGCATGCCCGGGATATTGCTGCGAGTTGGTTTGTAGAACTTCCAAATCTTTGATCAGCATACGCTGTAAAATGGCGTGTGTATAAATGGGCATTGAGCTGGCAAGTGCGACCGAAATAATTAGTCCCACCAGTAAACTAAGCTCTAGCCAGCGGTTTTTGACCATTTTACGGAGAATCATCAGAAATAAAGCCATTGCTATCCTCCTAAAGATGCTAGTTATTTAAAATAACATTCTGACCTTCCTTTAGTCCGGTTCGGATTTCCACTTCTGTCGGTGTTACAAGCCCTTTCTCAACATCGACTTCTTTCCGACTTTCACCAATCAACACTTGAACGTAATCCCTACCTAGGTAACTTCGAAGACCTGTTCTTGGGAGGACAATGACATTTTCTCTTTTCTCGACGATGATTGTTATGTCTCCGGATATACCGATCGCTGCTCCTTCCGTTCGATCGGGAACCCCAACGATAATCGTTTTCGCATTTCTTTCGGCTTGCGCTTTGTTGTCCGTTGGCGGTGAGCTTGATGGCGTCCGCAGCACCTTACCTTGTATCTTATTTCCAGAGGAACCAATCTTCACTTCAACATCCATGCCAACTTCAATACCGGAAAGAGTGCTTGTATCTGAAGATTCGTAAGATAGCTGCAGCTTTGTAGGATCAGCGATGACGACAAGCGTACTGAAGGCATCCACGACATTTCCTTGCTGTGCATCGGTTAAGTAAGTTACTACTCCTGCGGAATCGGCCGTCAGCCTTGTCTTGTCCAGCTCGGCTTGGAGGGCTGCCAATTGAAGCTGCGCGGCTTCGACATCTATGGCCTTCAAACGATTGGCTAGCACTTGATCGGGGTCAACCTGTCTCGTTTGCACACTAGCAATCTGGGCTTTCTCCAGATTCAGTTTTTGAAGGGCAATCCGAGTTTCTAAGTCGCCTTTTTCCAGTTCAGCGAGCACATCCCCCGGCTTAACGGTATCTCCTAGTTTAACGCGCAATCCAGCTAACCGATGACCGGACTCTTTAAAATAATAGTTGGTCGTTTGACTAGACTTAAAGGTCCCAATAACACTGACTTTCTTCGTTATACTGCCTTTCTTCACTTCGTAAAGGTCGAAATTTTCTTTCACGGGTTTGATTAAAGGCGGTTTAAGCGCTTCCTCTTCTTTGGGCAACAGAGAGCATCCCGCTAGTAAAAACACAGCACTTGTTAATAGAACGAGCTGAGAAGCGAATTTATTAACCTTCGTCGACAATGGTACCATCCTCCAGTGCATACACTTCATCTACAATTTCCATAATAGCGAGATCATGCGTGGTCAAAATAATCGTCATTCCTTCTTGCACCAAATCTTTGAACAATTTAAGCACCTGGAGGCCCATTCTGCTATCTAACTCAGCTGTAGGCTCATCTGCCAAAATCAACTTCGGCTTGTGCGCAATGGCCCTGGCAATCGCAACCCTCTGCTGTTCTCCGCCGGAAAGTTCATAGGGACGATGCTTCATTCTCGGCTTCAATCCAACGAAATCCAGCGCTTCTTCCGCCAAACTCTTATATTGATTGGGGTGAATACCCGAAATGCGCAATCCAAACTCTACATTTTCGTAGGCTGACATATACGGCACCAAGGCAAAAGATTGAAAAATAAGACCAATCTGCTTCCGTCTGACTTCATTGCGCTTGGAATCAGATAAACGGCTAATCTCCAAGCCTTCTAAATAAACGGTTCCTTCCGACGGATGATCGAGCGCCCCTAATATATTGAGCAGCGTTGTTTTACCAGATCCGGATCTCCCGCGCAACGCCACTAGTCTGCCTCTGGGAATACTTAAATGAGCTCCCCGCAATGCGTGAACAGCTCCCGGCCCTTTCCCAAAAACACGCGTAACGCCAATTGCTTGTACCATGGGCACTTGATTTTCATACGTTTTCAATGCTAACACCTCTTTAGAATTGGAATCGAAATGACCAAGAATGGATAGAGAAATACACTTCTTTGGAAGCGCTTAAATAAATGACCGAAAGCGATGGAATAAATCACCTTTATTTTCAATATAAGATAAGTTACCTTCATTATAAAACTATCTTTTGCCAAAAAGATACAAATAAAAAAGAGGATCGGCATGCGATCCTCCTTGCTTACTTCTATTCTTTTATAAAGTACTATAGCACTTTAGACAGAAATGATTTCGTACGTTCCTGCGTGGCATTTTCAAAAATCTGCTCGGGCTTTCCTACTTCGACAATAACGCCTTGTTCCATAAACATAACGCGGTCACCAACTTCGCGGGCGAAGCCCATTTCATGCGTGACGACAACCATTGTCATCCCTTCTTTGGCCAGCTGCTTCATGACAGCAAGCACTTCCCCGACCATTTCAGGATCAAGAGCCGATGTAGGCTCATCGAACAGCATAATCTTCGGCTCCATAGCGAGTGCCCGTGCAATAGCAACACGCTGCGCCTGACCGCCCGAGAGCGAGTCCGGAAGGGCGTTGGCTTTATCCGCCAGCCCAACTTTATCAAGAAGCTCTAGCGCTTTCTTACGCGCTTTATCTTCCGGCCATTTTCTCACCTGAACAGGCGCTAACATGATATTATCAATGACTTTCATATGCGGGAACAAATGAAATCGCTGGAAGACCATCCCGAGCTCCATACGGATCTCATTGATCTTATTCGTCGGATCCATAATCGACTTACCATCAATCAAGATACTGCCGCTATCCGGCTGTTCTAACAGGTTCAGACAACGCAGAAATGTCGATTTCCCTGATCCGGAAGGTCCTATCACAACAAGAACCTCTTGGTTCTGAATATCGGCACTAATATCTCGCAGGACGACATTATCCCCGAACGATTTCTTAAGATTTTTAACTTCGATCATAGCTGTCATATGTCTACACTTTCCTTTCCAGATAAGCAAGCAGCTTGCTTAGAGAGTAAGTGAGAATGAAATAAATAAGAGCAGCTGTCAAATAAGGTTCCCAGACTTTAAAGTACTGGCTGCGCATCGCATTGGACCAATACATCAATTCTGGTGCAGCAATAACAGCGAATAAGGAAGAGTCCTTAATTAGCACGATAAACTCATTTCCAAATGGAGGAATCATACGTTTGATCGCCTGAGGCAAAATAACCGATTTCATGGTTTGGAAATGGGTCAATCCTAGCGAATGCGCGGCTTCTGTTTGTCCTTTATCGATGGATTGAATACCAGCTCTGAAAATCTCGGCCATGTAGCCTGCTGAATTCAGAGATAAAGCAACGATTGAAGCGATGATCGCATTCGTTGTTCCTATGAATAATGGAACGATTCCAAAGTGGACGAGTAATATTTGAACGAGCAGCGGTGTGCCGCGGAAAAAGTTTACATAAATACTAGTTGGCCATCTTAGGTAACCACGGTGCGACATTTTGCCTAATCCAACAGCTAGCCCTAAAACAGAGCCGAACAGGATGGAAAGAATGGATATACCAATCGTCCAAAGTGTACCCTTCAGTAATAAAGGTATATATTCAATAATGATGTCAAAACGAAAATCCATTCCACACTTCCTTTCATCAATTATTTTGCTATTTAAAGAACAAAAGCATGCGCAAGGTTGAAGTCACGCATGCTGTTGACCTATTATTTTTGTTCAAGTAATTTCTTTGTATCAGGCTCTTGACCGAACCATTTTTTGTACACTTTTGCATAAGCACCGTTCTCAATAACTTTCTTGATCGCCGGGTCTAGCTTTGCTTTAAGCTCGCTCCCTTTTGGAAGCAGAATACCGTAGTATTCGGACTCAAAGCTTTTCGGATCAGAAATCGTAGTGAATTTCTTGTTCGGATTATTTTTCACATATTCACGAACAATAGCAATATCAGCTACAACCGCATCAACACCGTTATTCTCAAGCTCCATTAAAGCTAATGTGTTATTATCCAGACGTTTCAAGGATGGGTTCTTATCACCCATAATTTTACTCATCAGCGTATCCGCCGTTGTAGAAATTTGAACAGCTACTTTCTTGTCTTTCAAGTCTGCCGCGCTTTTAATCGGGCTGCCTTCTTTAACAAGAATCATGTTCGTAGATTCGAAGTAAGGGATGGAGTAATCGTAAGTTTGTTTACGTTCATCTGTAATTGAAACACTGGAAATTCCTGCTTGAAACTCTTTACCTTGCTTCACACTTGTTAGCATAGTATCCCAGCCTGTGTTCGTGACCTCGTAGGAAAGACCTGCTTCCTTCATCACTTCAGCAAGAAAATCGATATCAAAGCCTGTCATCTTATCTTTATCCATATATTCCATTGGTGCATAGGCAGCATCAGTAGCAAATTTGTACTTCGTGCCACCACTTTCCTTAGAACCACAACCTGCTAGCGCCACAACTAAAACTACAGTTAATACAAAAAACAATAATTTTTTCAAAATAATTCCCCCCGTTCTATGTAATGGACGAATCATATTTTAACACTTGGTCAATAAAATAACAACGCCTTCATTGCGAAAATTCGTTAGAAATATATTGAAAATGGTTATTTTTTTTCATTTTTAGAAATGTGCACAATGAATAGGTGGCTGGTTGGTCATCGTGCTCAAACAAATAAAAACGCCGAGATCCTAAGATCCCAAGCGTTCTAATTTCATCATTCAAAACACCTTTACATCATTTTCAAAATAGCTTCCCGTCCCGTCATCCCAGCTACAATGCCCAAATCTTCTGCCGTGTGTGTCACCGATTCAAGCGGCGCTTCCAGAAGTTCTTCAATCGTACGAACCCCCGTTGCCCGTGCAGCTACAATATTCCTGTCGCTCAAGCGTTCATTAAGCAGCGCAACATCGAGAGCGCCACACATAATATAACCTTTATCCGTTGTCACAACCAACAGCGTCGTTTTCGGCAGCTTCACTTCAATAGCAATTGCAGTACGTCCTTCAAGGAGAATGGGTTCAACGCGCATCATGCTCTGCACAGCTCCTCTTCGCAGTCTTACGTTAGTATATGCGCGCTCGGCTAGTACGGTGTGAGAAAGGTTTGAAAAGTTTCTGCTGAATTTCAAATTCGCGGGGAAAGCAATTGACATACCTTCAAATGGATTTTCATTTTCCTTGTAAAAGTTTTTTAATCTCTGAGAGTTCTTCTTTCACTTCATTTCTAAACTCAGCAAAATCCGCCTCAAGTCTATGTAAATGTCCTTGCATATCAACTATTTCTTGTTCAGCTTTATAGTTAATCGCAAAATCAATAATAGCCTCTTGTTTATCTCTTGCTGACTGTCTATTCTGACTCATCATGATAATTGGAGCCTGGAATCCAGCAAGAAAGGATAATAGAAGATTTAACAAAATAAAAGGCGGTTCATCAAAATGAATAACCTTCGTGATCGCCAGAGAGTTTAAAATAACCCAAATAGCCAAAAACACCATGAAAATATTAATAAATTTCCAACTTCCGACAAAACTTGCAACATTATCGGCGAGTCTATCCGACCATTTTGTTGATTTTACATAATCCGCATTTAAATGTTCATGGATATTGCTTTGAAAATTATCAACCAATCGTTGAATTCTACCTGCATACTCTTTTAAATCCTTTGTATTTTCATTTTCCATTATTATCACTGCCTTTATTTGTTATTGAAATGGATTTTTATTCTCATATAACTAAAACATCATATCATACTTTGATTAACTTCATTTTATTAATCATCTCCAACATTCCAATAGGGTTCTTGTAGTGTATGTTGAAAGTACTTTTGATCTTTGGGGGAAGCAAGCTATATTTGGGTATGATATCATGTTATAGTAAGTGCAAGAGCAGTTTCTAGGCAGCAAGGAGGCTATATGAGTCAAGGAAAAGCAGACACAAGTCCGAATGGACATTTATTTACCGTAGAAATTCTGATTGAAGAAGCCACCAATGGCCTTGCCATGGAAAAGCTGCTTCATCTTCTGAATGTGGATGCAGTCAAGGATTACCAAATTATTAAAGGTATTCAACTTGGCAAGCTGATTGAACTTAACACGACAAAAGAGAGCACCCCTCCGTTACAACAAAGCAAAAAAACGGCTGCTGTCCCGCCTTCAACTGTAACAGCCGCGGCGAAAGCCACCGCCAACAGTGGAGCTTCAGATAAAATTATTGAGCAATTGGAAAGTTTCAAAGTGAATAATACGTTAATCCGTTTAACGGTTATCAAAGGTCAGGGAATCAAGCTTAATCTTCCTTGCCGTATTTTGAATTATGATAGCAGTAATCAAAATGTATCGGTGTATCATGTAGATGAGAAGAAGGTCTACTTATTCAAATTGAATGAAATTGATGATTATGTCGCATTCTAAATAAAAGTAAGAGGGTATCCCAGAAGGATACCCTCTTATTATTTATTTAACATGGACAGATGCAGCTGATGCATTCGGGATGCCCGTTCTTAGCATTTTCTCTAGTTCATCCGCACTTACGGGTGGACTAAACCAATAGCCCTGCACCTCATTACAACGGTTCTGGTGCAGGAAATGCAGTTGATCTTCGGTTTCTACGCCTTCAGCAATGACCTTCAAATTCAGATGGTGGGTCATCGCAATAATTGTGGCCACGATGGCCGCGTCATTCGGATCCACCATGATATCTCTAACAAAGGAACGATCGATCTTCAGCTTATCAATCGGAAATTTCTTTAAGTAGTACAGCGAACTGTAGCCTGTCCCAAAATCATCAATGCTTACATTCACACCAAGTTCCTTAAGCTCAAGTAAGGACTGAATAGCATGATCAACATCCATCGTCATGCTTTCGGTGATTTCAAGTTCCAAATACTGCGGATCAAGTCCTGTTTGTTCTAAAACATGTCTGATCTTGCCTTTGAGATTGTGTTGAAAAAACTGCCGCATAGACAGATTCACCGATACTGGCATCATCGCATAGCCTTGGTTCTGCCATGCTTTATTTTGTTTACATGCCGCGCGCAGTACCCATTCGCCGATCGGCACGATCAATCCAGACTCCTCAGCAAAGGGAATGAAATAGTTTGGTGAGATGAGACCTTTCTCCGGATGATCCCAGCGGATCAAAGCTTCAACACCGACAATACGCCCTGTCTCAATATCGACCTGAGGCTGATAGTATAAGACGAACTCATCCCCGACAATCGCCCTGCGAAGCTCACTCTCCAGCTTGAGTCGGTTTATTGAAACCGACTTCATATCCGTATTGAAGATCTGAAAGTCGTTGCGCCCCTTCTCTTTGGCTCTGGCTAGTGCAATGTCAGCATATTTCATAAGCATTTCCGCTTCGTCGGCATCATCTGAAGATATCGCAACGCCGATACTAGCTGTAATATGCAGTTCATATTGCTCTAAAAGAAACGGCTTTTCGAGGACACGATTAATCTCTGCGATAACTGCAATTACGTCATTTGAATCGGCTACATTCGTGTAGAAAAAGGCAAATTCATCGCCTTCTGTGCGAGCCAAGTAATCATTGTCCGTTACACATCTCGTGAAACGCTCTGCTAGCTGCAGCAACAGCATGTTTCCGTAATCGTAACCGAAGCTGTCATTGACCAGCTTGAAGCGATCAATGTCCAAGTAAAAGACAGCCACCTTTTGTCCAATGGATTTGGAAATACTTAGCCGCTCATTCAAGTTATCTCTGAACATGCGCCTGTTCGGCAGCCCTGTCATATCATCATAATAAGCCATATAGCGAACTTGCTCATCGCCGCGCTTACGCTCTGTGATATCCTGGCAAATGAGAATATTGCCTTTGGAATTAGGCTGCAAATCAACAGGAACAGCCGTAACACTCAAATCCACCCGATAGCCGCTTTTATGTATGACAGCAGTTTCAAAGGTAACAGGAGACCCGCTTATCACTTGTTCAAGCTGGCTGCCTGTCCGTTCCAGCTGCTCTTGTGTAACAAAGCTGATAAACGGTTGATTGAGCAGCTCCGATACGGAGTATCCTAGAATGGTTTCTGCCGCTAGATTAATCCGAACAAATTTACCTTCTTGATTAAATATACCAATTGCATTCGGATTGTGCTCGAATAAGGAATCAAGCACATTTAAATACGTGTGATCCCGCGGCATTTCCATTATTAAGGACTGAGTACTTCCACCTTTTCTAAGCAGCACGATAAGCAGCACTAGTGAGGCAAGCAAACAAATCCATGCAGCATACGGCTTTACGTAAAAGCTTACGAATATGGCGAATAACAGATATCCGCCAATATAGAGCCGGTTTTTCACAAATTAGCCTCCTCTTACTGCTCACTCTAGGTACTAGGAAGCGTCACACTGACAACCGTTCCTTCTCCCACTTTACTCTCAACCACAAACTGGCCGTGATGATCCTCAATGATTTTATTCGTAATCATGATGCCAAGCCCAGTCCCTTTTTCCTTCGTTGTAAAGAAGGGCTCTCCAAGCCTAGCCAATGCATCTTGCGGTATCCCATGCCCTCTATCTTGAAACAATACACGCACCGCTTTGTCTCCAACTGAAAATAGTTGAATATCGATTTGTCCGCCATCTGGCATTGCTTCCATCGCATTTTTGATCAAATTAATGAAGGATTGCTTCAGCTGGTTTTCCTCACACAGAACAAGCGGCAAATGATGCTCCAAAGCGACAACGAATTCAATGTTGTTAATATAGGCGTGTGTTTCAAGCAGGGTAATGACACTTCTGATAATATTCTCGATGCTTTTGGGCTGGTAATGTATGAAATGCGGCTTAGCAAGAACGAGCATTTCTGTAGTAATCAGTTCGATCCGCTCTAGTTCGGACATCATAATATCGTAGTATTCTTTCTTATTTGCAGCACCCTGGTGCAGAAATTGCATAAATCCTTTGAGCGTAGTCAATGGATTACGAATTTCATGAGCAACCCCAGCAGCAAGCTGCCCGATAAGGGACATCTTATCTGACCTGTGGAGCAGCTCTTCCGTGCGCTGCCGCTCAGTAATATCCTTGAATGATAGGACAACTCCAATGATGTGATCTTGATCCAAGATCGGCGAAGCTATGTATTCAACCGGAAACGAGTCTCCATTTTTTTTGTAAAAGATCTCGTTTGAACAATCACAAACCCCTTCAAGCATCGTTCGATATAACATATTGGCATTCTTGTTTTGCATATCTTCATCAATTCCACACGCACGTGTCAATACGAGATAAGGATTCTTCCCTACCATTTCTTCATAGGTGTAACCCGTTAAGCACTCAGCCGACTTATTCCAAAACGTAGTGCCAAAGTGCTCATCGATGCCAAACATCCCCTCTGAAACGGCATTTAGAATGAGCTGATTTTGGTTATGATTCAGCAGGGATTGATAAACACGTCTGCTTTCCTCAAGCTTGTGCTCCAAACGCTTACGTTCTGATACATCTTGAATCTGAACCACTGCAAGATGGGGTTGTGCATCCGTATCACGAATGAAGGAAACTTGAACTATTCCCCAAATCATGGAGCCATCCTTATGGACGTAGCGATTCTCTTTTTGGGAAGATTCCCGCTCACCACGAAGAGTTTGCTCACATAGTTCTGCATAGGTCTCCACATCATCAAGATGCGAAAACTCCTGAATAGGCAGACCAATCATTTCTTCTTCTGTGTAGCCTAAGAGGCGGCATAATGATGTATTCACCATGAGTAACCTGCCGTCCAGACTAACGATTGCCATTGCAATGACTGCGCAACCAAACAATTGATGATATAGCTCATGGCTTGTGAGTAGCTTTAGTTCCGAAGCAATTGACTTACCCGTTTCTGATTGGTTCCCCGTGAAATCAGCCATGCGCCACATCCTTTCAATTAAGGAAGAATGATCGTTTCCGTCATGACTACTTTCTACATGATCCGCGCTTTTTCCTGCTAAGAAGACACAAGACAATGAAAAAAGAGTCAGATTCCCTGACTCTTTCCATTTTTTTATTTGTAAGCGGCCACGGCCAGAAGTATCCATCCAACCAAGAAACTCAGCCCGCCTAGCGGAGTGATGGGTCCAAAAAACTTGAGTCCAGTCAAACTCAGGCCATATAAACTACCTGAGAACAGGATAATACCGATAAAAATGGCCCACCCCGAAGCATTCACCATAGAGCTATTTGCCAGCTTGTCCGACAAAAGAGCAATAAGGATGAGAGCTATCGCATGAATCATGTGATATTGAACGCCGGTCTGAAACACATCTATCTTATCCGGAATTCTTTGTTTCAAGTAATGAGCCCCAAAAGCGCCTAGAGCGACTGAAAGAAATGCATTCACACTACCTAATAGCAAAAAAAGTTTCATCATTTTCTTCTACTTTCCTTCCGTAACGATTCATTTATTTACTCCACTTCGCCAATATCATGCTGACCGACAATTAACCGCACGGGCTCCAAAAACACACGTGTTATCGAAGGCTTTTTGATAAGATCGAGTTCAATGTCTACAACCTTATTACGAGCGGTTTTGCCTTCTCTTTTGTCATAAACAACATCAAATTGCTTCAGACCAAGCTGATAAATCACAACAGATGAACCAATCGTTAATGCATTCGATTCAAACTCGCCATGCTCAAATAATACCTCTGACAAAATTTCTTCATTCATATCCACAATCGTAACATACTGACAAAATTGGTAACGCATGAAGGAAGTCCCCCTTTATAGATAAGTATGGTTACCCATTCGCCGAAAAATGTCGAAATTCCTGCTAACTTCATGATTCCCATCCATGTTCATATAAAATCCAAACAAAAGATAACAACTGGAATTGTAAACATACTAAATAAAGTTGAAGTAAAGACAGCCTGTGAAGAAAACTCCGGTTCATTCTCATATTCAATGGCCAGCAATACGCTGCTTAAAGAGGTGGGCACAGCACACGAGAGAATCAATGCTTTGGCCGTAATTCCTTCAATCCCGAGCAGCCAAACAACGAAAAATCCGAGCAATGGTCCTGCGGCAAGTCTTAGTATATTAGAAACGAGCACGTTAGAAAAATGAAATTCCCATTTCATGCCGCCAAGCTGCACACCCAGGGTAAGTAAGGCTGTCGCCATAAAAGCGTTTGAAATATACTGCAGCGGTATATGAACCGATTCTGGAACAGGTAAATGGAAATATCGCAGTAGCAGAGCAATTGGAATGGCATAAATGACCGGTAAGGAAAGTATGGTTTTCATCGTAGCTTTCCATGTTGATTTATGTGCGTTTAAGGTATAAATGCCATAGGTATTGGGAATTAGCGTTTGCAAAATCATGATCACAATTTGGATAGATAAGGTATAAGCATTCCCACCAAAAACAGTTTGATTCAGCGGCAGTGCGTAATTTGCACTATTGTAGAAGATCACACTATTACGCATGGCAATACGCATACCGCGCTGCATCTTTTTCAAACGAATAATAACCTCAATGCTTGCAAAAAGGAGGCTAAAGAAAAGGACAAAAAACAAGAGAACCTGCATTAAAACATGCAAGTTCATTTCGGACTCATAAAGCTTAACAAAAACGAGCGCAGGTGAAAACACGTAGAAATTAAGCTTCGATAATGTCTTAATATCAATGTAGAAAGCTCGGTACATCGCCGCGCCGATTGCAATCATAATACTAATAGGTACAATGTTATTTACCAAAATGTATATGAAATAACTCATTCCAGAGCCTCACTTCAAAAACCTATAGTCGTTCCTTAGTCGAACGCATTTACGCTGCTGATAATACGTTTCAACTGTTCATTGAACGTGTAAATTTCTTCAGGAGATAGCCCGCTTGACGCAAGCAGCGACTGTGGGATACAAAGCGCCTTCTCGTAGAGGGCAAGACCCGCTTCTGTGATTTGAATATTCACGACACGCTCATCTTCAGAAGATCGTTTCCTTTGAACCAATTGCTGAGCTTCCATCCGCTTAAGCATAGGTGTCAAAGTACCCGAATCAAGATCAAGCTTCTCGCTAAGCTCTTTAACTGTACTTTCCTTTTGATCCCAGAGAACCAACAGCACCAAATATTGCGGATAGGTGATCCCCAAACCTTCAAGAAAAGGGCGATACATGCGAGTAATGGCTCTCGAGCTTGCATATAGACTAAAGCACAGTTGATTTTCTAGCTTTAAAAATTCACTGCTGCTCATTGGATAGGTTTCCTTTCTATCAGTCATATTGTGAACAATCGATTTGTTTCAAATGTATATAAAATTACTCCCTCTGTCAAGAAAATACTAATTGTATACTCTGTGAATTCATGCTAGGCTAGTTTCAAGAATATACCAATAAAGGGGATAATGACCTATGAACTGGTTTCTTGCTCATGAGAAAGAACTTGCCGACGTATTTGCAGAGGCAGAGGGCATCATTAGCGCATTTCCAGCACCGTTAGATCACCTCGGGCTTGCCTATCTTGCTACATTTGACGGAAGAAAAGAAGAAAGCACTAAAAATTATATCTGTTACCTTCTACCGTATTGGATGAAAGACATTAGTGATCTGCCACCAGAGTCAATGAATAAACTCTCATTAGCGAATGTTTTCGTCATGCTCTACTATTTTATACAAGATGATATTATGGATTCAGCCAAAGGTGAGCATAAGGACAAGCTGCCTCTCGCCAATTTATTCCATATGCATTTCATATCTATTTATAGAGAGATGTTCCCTGCCGCGTCGCCTTTCTGGGGTAACTATGAGACGTATATCATGGAATGGTCTGAAGCTGTTTCCAATGAGCAGCAATCCGATTACTTCCATCACGACATTAGCAAAGTCGCTAAGAAAGCAAGTCCAGTCAAAAATGCCAGCACAGGAGCACTTCTATTAACTAACCAAGCTCACCTTATCCCTGTCGTTACTGCGGCTGTTGAACAAACGCTTATCACTTTACAAATGCTGGATGATTGGGCTGACTGGGAAGAAGATTTGGAAGAAGGTTCTTACAACTGTTTATTAGCTTCGATGCGTAAGCAGTTGCGGCTTTCAACGGATAGTGCTATATCTCCTGAAATGGTGAAGCAGCAGCTGTACGTGCATGACTTTCTGGATTTCTATGGGCAAATCGCAATTACTCATCATGAGCAATTGTTAGACTTACAAATATCTATGACGCAAATGATCAATTTCCATGATTCGCTTGTGCAAAACATTCAAAAAGTAGCACTGGAAATCAAAGAAAATAGAAAAATGTTAGCATCAGGGGGATTCTATTATTTTTTGTCGAAAACCAGTTAATTTTGATAGATTATTCCGAATATTCGTGCTATAATTTTTTTGTAGGTAAATTTACCCAATTGAGGAGTGATTAGTCATGTCATCCAATGAAACATTGAAAGCTCAAATTATCCAAAAGGCTTGGGAAGACGAAGCATTCAAGAACCAACTTATTGCTAATCCCAAAGCCGCATTAAAACAAGCATTTGGCATCACACTCCCAGATGACATCAAAGTTAAAGCCGTAGAAGAAACTTCTACTGAATTTGTTCTCGTCATTCCTACGAATCCTGCAAAAGTATTAGTTACTTCGAATGCCGTTGAAAGTATCTGGTAAAACAAAATATAAAAGAGGTGCCACGTAATTACGCAGCACCTCTTCTTTATTTTACAGCTATGGATGGAAACCTAAGGACTACCTCAGTACCTACGTATTTTTGACTTTTAAATTCAATGTGGCCCTTCATAATTTCAATAATTCGGAAAGTAACCATGAGTCCTAATCCGGTTCCCTTCGTTTTCGTGGAATAGTAAGGCTCTCCTAATTTGGTTAACTGCGCAGGTTCAATTCCTTCTCCATTGTCTTTGAAATGAATATATACTTCTCCATCTTTCTCATATGCCCATATATGAATCTGGCCATCAACCTGAAAGGCTTCGATACTATTTTTGATAATATTTATAAGCACTTGCTTCAACTTTGATGAATTCCCTTGTATAAACAAATCATTAGGAACACTAACCGTAATCCGCCCACCATGTAATGTGGCCAATGGTACAATAATACCTTCAATTTGACTAATTTCCTTCGAAACATTTAAATCAACGAGTTCATCCAGCTGTGGCTTTGCGAATGTCAGGAAGTCCGTAATGATTAGCGAAGCCCGATCTAATTCTTCTATTGCTATTCCCATGTATTCTTTGTTCTTATCATCTGTTCTAGCTGCGACAAGCTGTAAGAATCCTCTCGTTACTTGCAAAGGGTTTCGCACCTCATGCGCGACAGATGCCGCCAACGAGCTTATCATCTCCATCTTATCCGAGAGCTGAAGCTGATGGTTGTAAAACTCTAATTCCTTAGAATAGTTGATCATATGCTCCTGATTGATTGCAAAGCGTCTACCTAATATAACAATGAGGGCAATTATAAATCCTACTACGCCCCATTTCCACAAGAAAAATTGATATTTTTGAGAACTAGCATAGTAGCACATTAAATCTAGGACACTCATTAGAGCCAATAAGGCAAAACCGGTTGAAAAAATAACAGCTTCCTTGTTCCCTCTTTTCACGAATACAATGGATAAGCCAATAATTAAAATGAATTGAATAATCATAATAGACCCCAAAACGGTAACAGACGCAAAGAAATACGCTTTGATAAATCGATAATCATTGAGTTGATTAATAAACATAAATGCAATTGAAATAGCGGAATAAATAATCTGGAATTTCCTAAACGCTCTAATCCACTTAAAATTCCCATTATCAAATATTTTTTCAAAGAAATAGGTGAGTGTTGGTAAAAAAACAGCAAGTGAAATATCAAATAAATCAAGAAATAGGTCGCCATAACTCGTGAAATTTGCGTACATGAAAGGCGAATACGTAATAAAAATAGTTCCTAGAGCTAAAATAAGTAAACTAAGTGAAATCCAGCTTGCAAGTTGAATTTGCTTCAAAAAGAAAGAACATATCAGCATAATCGCTGCAATAAAAAGAAATGCACAGCCTAGAATGATGTTCTGCAAATCCCGAAATATAAATGATCGAGTCAAAGCTGAATAATGATCCAGTTTAATTTCTGAATGTAAACCTAATCGATCCATTGATGTCCCCAGCTTTAAATATACGAATCCCCCCCCATCTTCACTACCTACAGGAAATAAGCTTCTCTGTTCATCAGTTGGAAAATCAAAGTTTATTTCTCGAACTAATCGATCGCCAATATATACCCAGAGTTGCTGGGCATAAATTTGTTCAATGTAAATGCCATAGTCTTTGGGTACATCAGGCGGAAGCTGGAATCGAACCCATGCTGATGAAATTTCTTTCGGTTTCTCGGGAGACGCGTCGCCATTCCTGACTGTTATCCATTTATTTGTAGTTGAAGAAGCCATAACATCATCAATTCCATCGGTTGAATCACTCCACAATATACTCCACGCTGGAATCGGTTTCAAATCCTCTTGATCATCGGCATTAGCATGGGAAGACATAAATCCACAACAGAAAATCATAACCAACATCGTTTTCCAGAATTCTCGTCGAGATATCCATTTCATTTATTTTCCTCCCCCGAAGAAAACTGTAAGTAATTAACAATATAATAAATTCGACAGGTTTCTTTGCATTCCCTTTTTATTACACGGTAAACATTTGAAAAACAAAACATAAACAACCCCCTGCAAAATATCATCAGGGGGTACAGCTTATTGTATAAATTTTTACATTTATAATGTAGTGAACAATTGACTCCTTGCAGGCACAGTTTCAGCGACAATGCTGCCTTGGCTCACAACATAACGACAACCAGGCTGCTTACGAACAAGAGCCATAGCATCATCTCCAGGCAGCAAGATAAAGCTTGCAGGATGGCCAATCTCGAGCCCGTATTCCTTGAGCTGCAAGGTTTTCGCTGCACGCGTCGTAATCATACGCACAAGCTCCGCCACTTCCTCGCGCCCCGTCATATGTGCTAAATGAGCAGCAATATGGGCTGCTTGCAGCATATTCCCTGTACCCAGAGGATAGAAAGGCGTCTGAATATCGTCATGCGCGATGCTAACATTAACACCAGCCGTCCATAATTCCTTAATCCGGGTGATCCCTCGGCCTTTGGGATAGACGTCGTATCTGCCCTGCATAGCACTATTGATGAGCGGACAGCAAACGATATTCACGCCCGAACGCGCAAGTAATCCCTGCACCTTTTGGTAATAAGCTTCGCCATAATAAGCTGCAGCGTTCGCATGCGCAGCTGTTACTCGCTCGCGTAGTCCAGAACGAATCGCTAGATGGGCAACGTTTTCTAGGAAAGTGGAGTGCGCATCGTCCATTTCATCACAAAAAACATGGACGAAGCAGCCATACTTCTCTGCTAGATTGAAGCAAATTTCAAGCGATAATAGCCCTTCCTCACGCGTAGGCTCTAGATGCGGAATCGCTCCAATGCCATCTGCGCCAAGCTCAAGCGCTTGCTCCAGACGGCTTTCATTATCCGGACAAGCGCGAATACCATCTTGAGGAAACGCGATAACCTGCAGGTTCATGTATGGCTTTATGCGCTCGCGCAGGGCAAGAAGCGCACGTAGAGCAGTCAAATTCGGGTCAGAGATATCTGCTTGGGAACGCACATGCAGGATGCCGGCAGCCATCTGCATCCGAAGCACCTTCTCTGCTCGTTCGGTGACATCTTCGTAGGTGAGCGTTTTTTTCCGCTTTTGCCATAATCCGATACCTTCGTATAGGGTCCCGCTCTCATTCCATGATGGCTCCCCCGCCGTTAGGACGGTGTCCAAATGAATATGGGACTCCACAAAAGGAGGGAGCACCAGGTGACCGATACCATCGATTTCACGTTCCCCATGCTCGGCAATACTTCCAAGTATGGCGATTTTTCCGTTTTTTACACCGATATCTACAAGACCTCGGTCCTCTGAATGTCCAAGCATTCGCACATTACGAAATACAATATCAAGCAGCTAACTCACCCTCTTTACCTTGGTGCCATTTAGTTATCCTTTTTCATCTCTGATTCATGCCAAGAACTAAGCAGCCATTTGGCGAAAGCGTTGACTAATAGAAAGAAAATAATGCCCAGTGCTGATGCTGAAAGTCCACAAGCAAATAAGTAAGGTGTTTTTAAACGAGCAGCGGCATATGTTATCGCATAACCAAGTCCGCCTTGTCCTCCGCCAATACCGGCAATGTATTCACCGACAATAGCCCCGACTACGGATAAAGTACATGAGATTTTCAAACCGGCTACGATATAAGGAAGGGCAGCTGGTATGCGCAGCCTCCACATCGTTTGAATCGCATTCGCATTGTATAAATAAAACAGGTTACTCATATTTTGGTCCGTGGAATTTAGACCGATTAACGTATTCGAAAGCATGGGGAAGAATCCGATTAAGAATGTAATAATGACAATCGCATTCACACCCGCATCGAACCATATCACTATGAGAGGGGCAATGGCGACAATCGGAATGGTCTGTAAAATAATCGCATAAGGATAAACACTCTTCTCAATCCATTTGGAGCTTGCCAATAGAATGGCACCTGTAATCCCTAATATAATACTGAGGAAAAATCCAAGCACAGCTTCCAGCGTTGTTGTCCTTACAGATACCCATAGTCCGTGTCTGTTTTCTACGGCTGCTGCTACGATATCGGAAGGCTTAGGTACTAGATAAACAGGCGCTTTCACCAAATAAGCAATAAGTTCCCAGCCTCCGATGAAAACAACAAAGGCGACTAAGGGCGGCAAAAGATTCTTAAGCAGCATCAGGAGTCGACGCCCTGGCGAGGCCCCGTCTTCCAATCGACTAGCCCAAGCTGCCCGTTCGCGGGCAGGGAATATTTCATCCGGCAGTATTTGCAGGTATTTAGAATCTACAGCCATTGTACGTCCTCCTTCATTTACATCTCATAAATGATTTTCCCTGGATTAAGCAGCCCTCTTGGGTCATTCTCACGTTTCTTACGCTCCATGCTGCCAACTTCACCACGTCCGCCATGATCCAACACCCAGGTATGAGGATCAAATATTTTCACGCCGATAGATTCACAATATCGAATGATTTCGTATAAACGTTCTTCGCTTTCAAAGCGAACAACTGGAAGCGAGTTAGGCGAGATTTCTCCACCGCTGCGTACCCATTCAAAATGCAGGTAAACCTCTTCCCCATATTTGTCTTTAATCTTCTGAATTTGTTCCATATAGCTATCCAGCTTAAATCCAGCTTGGAGATATGTCATGGAAGGGTCCGTTTTCATTGCCCATAGTGTCGTATGATTCCATGTGAAATCCGATACCCCGATCGTTTTTCGGTAATTTTTAGCCTCAATAAGATGGCCGATGTGCCCGCCATAACTTTGAGCTAGAGCTTCAACTAACGGCAGTGAATCCTCAGCGAATTCAAGCATGACAGCGGCCATACCAGACTTAATCACTTTGGCAAACGGAACGAAATACGAGGGAATTGGCCACTCCATCGGAGCAATGAGTCGTTTCAGAATAGCTTCTTCTCTGGCAAGAGCCTCACCGAATCGCATCGACTGCTCGAAGGTGTCGAAATTAGCAATAGCCTGAGCCCACTCGGTTCGAGGAGAAAGCGGGATGGTCACCTCGGTCAAAATGCCGGTCGTCCCATAATTGTGAATATAATCAAATAAATCACGGCCTTGGATAACCAAACGCTGCGGAGATTCTTCCATCGTATAAATGACGGCTTCCAGCACATTGCCATCCCATAGGTTTCCGTGAGTAATCGAGCCAATTCCGCCGGAACCACCGCTCACAAAGCCGCCCACCGTCGCTTTCACATAGGTGCTGGGGTAAATGCGAATTTCTTGTCCGACTTCGCGAGCCTTTTTATCAATGACACCTAGACGAACTCCACATTGTAAACGAGCAAACCCAGGTCCGATTTCAAGAATTTCATCCATTCGGCTTAAATCTAAGACAATACCGCCCTGCATGGGGACCGCTTGACCATAGTTACCTGTACCAGCCCCACGAACCGTAACGGGAATGTTATGGCGGTAACCAAAGGCTAATACTTCCGCCACCTCGGCTTCATTGCGCGGTATGGCAACGGCATCGGCTGCCTTTATATTCTGCAATTGGCGATTAAGCACAGGGGAGTACCAGTAATAATCTTTAGAGAGCTTTTCTCTCGTTTCGCCATCGACAAACACGATTTCTTTAGCAAGCTGCTCCTGTATCTCTTTCTCCCAGCTAATATTCATGGCCATGAGCTTATTCACCCTTTCATATCAATGATCCAAAGCTTCAGATACTTCTCGAACTAAATCACTGAACTGCGTCGTTGTGCGGAAGCTTTCATCTCGAGGAAAGGGGACTGGGATATCCATCTTCGCTGATATTTTACCGGGACGCGGTGTCATCACAACAACACTTGTGGATAAGAATACCGATTCGAATACGTTATGCGTAACGAATAGCACGGTCATGGATTTATCCTGCTGCCAAATATTGAGCAGCTCCATTTGCAAGGTTTGACGCGTAATTTCGTCTAAGGCGCCGAAGGGCTCATCCATGAGAAGCAGCTTTGGTCTTGAAATGAGGGCGCGCGCGATGGAGACACGCATCTTCATTCCTCCGGAGAGCTGTCTAGGCAGCACCTTCATATAGTCCTTCAAGCCAACTAGCTCCAATACGCGCTGGGCCTCTTCTTTCTGTGTCTTCTTATCTACACCGCGCAATTCAAGCGGCAATCTTACGTTAGCTTCTACCGTAGACCAAGGCAGCAGCGTATGATCTTGGAAAACAAAGGCGATATCACTTTGTTTTCGTGCTTCTTTCGGCGTCGTTCCGAATACATCTAACGTCCCTTTACTCGGCTTGGCAAGCCCTGTGATCATTTTGAAAATCGTTGATTTCCCACAACCAGACGGACCAACAAAACAAAGGAACTCCCCTTCTTGTATCGTTAGATTCACATCTTGCAAGGCAATTGTTCCATTTGGGTACGTTTTAGAGAGATTCTCCATACTTACGAATTTCGGACCGGATACTTGTGAGTTGGATGTATGGATCAGAGAAGAATTCATAGCCATTTTCTTCATCTCCTGTATATGTTTTTTGGGGCTAATTTTTCAAAGACGTCATCTCAAAAGCTTGGAAGATGAGCAGCGCCTCAGCAATATGTGCACCGTACCTTTCAGCCATCGCATGGCCTTTCGTTATCGTTGCTTGCGTAGCATCGCCAGAAATGCCTGAATGGGATAAATCATCCATCACCCAAGCAAAAGCACGATTGCGAAGGCCCAAATAACGCGAATCCGGGTAATTCGGATATTCCGTAGGAGCAAGCTCCATATGAACCCAATCGGGCTTAGCAGACATCACTAAGGAAGTTTCCATATCACCCGCATGAATACCAGCCTGCTTCTCCAGCGGCGTTATCCATTCATCAGCCCCACCGAGTCCACCGGGATCTAATCGAAATACAGCCAATCCCGTTTCAATACGAATTTCCCGGCCCATCATATTTAATAAATCCGTGTTGCCCCCGTGCGTATTCACTAGTACTAATTTCTGAAATCCGCTTTTGCTCAGGCTTTTCGCTATATCCATCACGACAGCCATTAACGTAGTAGCAGATAAAGTTATTGTTCCTGGATGGCCAAGGTGCTCTGTACTTTTCCCATACGGAATGGCCGGCAGCAACCATATATTCGCATCATCGGGAAGCTGTTCGAAAGCCTCGGTCAAGAGCACTTCGGAAATTAATGTATCGGTAAACACTGGCATATGCGGACCATGCTGCTCAATCGCGCCAACCGGCAGAACGATGAGCGCATTATCTTTGGGAACCTGAGCAACCTCGAGCTTACTTAAACGGGGAAAAAAGCAGCGATCCCACGCTTTTCCTTGATAACGACTGAATGACAAGCTGAGCACCTCCAAGTAAGTGGACATTATAGTACGAATAAGCTCTTATGAAAAAAGACCCAGACTCAAAGTGAAGAGCGGATCCTAAGTTTTCAAATTAGCGTCGTTCAAAATTAAGAAAATTAAGCTTATCTTGATTGGAATAGCTGTAAAGCAGCGGCTACATCAGCAACCCTCTCTCCTAATCGAGCGGCCATCAGAAGCTCTCTTGGATCCGGAGATAGCGAACTGTCTGGCCCTGCTAAAGTGGATGCCCCATAAGGCGAGCAACCAATCGCATCCGCGGTTAAATATTCGGGATTCTCCGAATATGGCAGTCCAACGAATATCATGCCAAAATGAAATAACGGAACCATAGCGGTTAAAATAGCAGCTTCATGTCCCGTATGAATGGAAGCTGTACTATTAAAAATGCCTGTCGGTTTTCCTTCCAAAGCACCTTCAATACAAAGCTCTCCAGCCATTTCAAGAAATAGCTTAACTTGGGCAGGCATCGTGCCATAATACGTAGGAAATCCCCATAGAATGCCATCCGCCCAACGCAAATCATCGTTCGTCGCAATAGGAATATCCTGCTGTAAGGCTTGTGTAGCTTCATATTTACTGTAACGATCTGTTAAGCGAAATTGCTTAGAAAGCGTCGCTGCGCTTGCCAACTGCTCATTTCCCGCTCTGGATCTTTCTTTATCTTGCTGAATAACACGATTTTGAACAGCAATCATTTCCGGAATACGAACGATCCTGACCTGATGCGCTCCGGATTGGCTAGCTCCATCTGCAACAGCCTGCGCCATTTGAAATACGTGACCGAATGCGCTGTAATAGATGACCAACAGGTTAGCCATTAAGACTCTCACCCTTTCGCGAATTCAGGTTTATGGAAGGATACACTCTCGCTTGCCTCTTGCCAATAATGAGCTAAGGTCTTATCCTGCCACTCTGCTTTATTTGAAGCCATTCGCACAAAGCTTCCGTGACTATAAACCCAACGGCGTTCAGGCAGCATGGTAAAGAGTTCTTCCGGTGTACTTCCGTCTATAATAATAAAATTCGCATAATTACCAACCTTTACCTCATAGGAAGTTAGACCCAGCACCTTGGCGGGCACATCTGTGATCATGCGCAGCAGTGTGCGAAGATCATTCGGTCGCCCCATATGAGCGGCATAAGAGCCAATAAGAGCAATTTGTAATAAGTCGCCTCTGCCAAAAGGATGAAAGGGATCGTGAATATTATCAGAAGCCACTGCAATTGGAATGCCTGCTTCCCAGATTTCCTTCAAGCGAGTTACACCACGTCTAACGGGGAATCCGTCATGTCTTCCTTGCAAATACAAATTGACTGCTGGTAATGAGACTGCTTTGAGGCTTGCATCAGCCATACGGTCAATGATGCCGTGAGCATCTTGATCCGTCATTGAAGCTAATGCACATAAATGATCGACGGTAACTCTTCCAGAATAACCCTCTGATTTCGTTCGCAAAGCGATATGATCGATGGTGCGCATAGCTGGATTGTCTGTTTCATCACAATGCAGATCAATCGGCACATCATATTTCTCTGCTAATTTGAATATATAATCGATATCTTCCTTAGGGGTTAATGACAAATGCGGTGCTCCACCAATCCCATCGACGCCCATCTTTAGTGCTTCCTCCACAGCATCAACATCTAGTGACATGAAATTATAAGGACACATCGGAAACAGCTGTAAGCTGATGTAAGGCGATAATGCTTCTTTGGCTTCCAAAGCAGCCTCAATTGTGCGTAAGGCTACCTCTCGTGAGGCTCTCAAATTAAAATCAAGATGTGTACGAATGTGTGTTGTACCAAATGATAAAGCTTGCAAAGCCGAACGCATGATTCTTGATTTAATCTCATTTTTGGTAAAAGACGGTGATGCACTTGAATAATTGCGTACAGCCTCTTCTAAGGTCCCGCTCCGGTTCTCAACTGACGTTAGCGAGAAAGATTTGTCTAAATGCATATGAGCATCTACGAAGCCTGGCAGTATTATTTTTCCTTCAAGGTCAATGAACGAGACGCCCGATTCTCCTGTTCCAAGCTGCGGTTTCCATTGTTCCAATGACATTGCACCAGAATAGGCAGCATTAGCTTCTTGCTTCTGAATCTGAGTCCAGACGCCTTCACGAATCGAGAGACGAAACAAATGCCCCTCATCCTCCATTGGCAATCGAACGTTCACTAAATCCATATTCTTGCTAGAAGCCAATGCCGCCACCCCCTGATTATTTCTTATCCTTTACCCCTTACTTTTTAGGTAAAAATTGCGTTGTGAACACTTTGTCGATGTTCTCTGCTGTTTTCAAAACACCTACATCAACAAGCTGCTTC
Organism: Paenibacillus sp. Soil724D2; assembly: GCF_001427935.1. Classification (NCBI taxonomy): domain Bacteria; kingdom Bacillati; phylum Bacillota; class Bacilli; order Caryophanales; family Paenibacillaceae; genus Paenibacillus; species Paenibacillus sp. Soil724D2. The sequence goes on along the minus strand of NZ_LMRY01000004.1, from coordinate 47,869 downwards.
TGAACTTCTGCCCAGCGCTCTTTGGTCATTACTCCTGTGCCCTTGGTTCCTGCATCTCCACCGAATACAAAGTCCATCTCTTTAGCAGCGCTATATTTCATCATATCTAAGCCCATATCTGGATTCTTCACTTGGATGGAAGGATTGATCTCATCGGAATGATCCTTGTAATAATCCCAGCCTTTAACCGTAGCTTCGACGAAAGCTTTCACTTGGTCTGGATGTTCAGCAATCATTTTCTCCGTTGTGAAGTATACGCCAGCATAAATGTTATAACCGGAATCGGCAACCAAGAGCGTGCCGTGCTCTACCTTTTGCTGAGAAAGAGTGAACGGTTCAGAAGTTATATACCCTTGCGTAAGAGCTTTTGGATCGCTGACAAAGTTAACTAATTGACCTGTGTATTTCATTTCTTGGGCACTGTCTAATTTGTATTTCTTCTTAATAAATTGCCAGAAACTGGCCGTTGATGCCACATATACCTTATGTCCGTTTAAATCACCAAAATCTTTAATCGCAGCATCTTCTTTATGATAAAACACAGCTTGCGGACTTTTTTGCATGGAGGTCGCGATGGCTACAATCGGAATACCCTCTTGTCTGGCTACTAGGATATCATCGCCATTGGCCATTCCGAACTGCGCTTTGCCAGAAGCGACGATTTGTGTAGAAGAAACCTGCGGACCACCCGGCATAAGCGTCATATCAAATCCTGCGTCTTTGTAGAATCCTTTGGCCACGGCCGCAAAGTTCCCGCCATGTTCTGGTTCGGCGAACCAGTTTAAAACAACAGTTGCAGGTATGACTGCCTTGGTAGCTGCAGTTGCAGCCGGTGAAGCTGCTGGAGCGGCGGAAGCCGTCGCTTGCGCCGATGGTGGTGTAGATGGCGCTGACGTTGAAACCGAGGAGCCTGCGTTACCGCATGCGGCAAGCATACTTGAGATCATAACTAAGCTAATGGACAAAACAACTGGGCGTTTCGCTGCAAGCGGATTAGTAAGATTAAATGGTTTCATATAAACTTCCCCTCCATATTTGGTTTTCTCTACAAAAGCACTTATCAATCTTTAGTCAAATATAGAGTTGAAGGCCAGTTCAAGTCAACGAATAGACTAACGTTTTGTGTTTTTACACAACAAAAGTACGTGTTTTTATTACTTTTACAAGAGTTATTTCAGTAAAACACATTATAATTACACAAAAGACGAACATTATTCAGATTGTACCAACCACCACACCTAATTCTTTCAACCATCGGCGATACGCAATGGAGAAACGATCTACCTTGTGATTGAGTTCGACCTGTAGATCCAGTGGTAGTAACTCCGGTTTCTGAGTCTCGATTACCCTCGCATCTTGTTCAAACACGATATCCTGGAAGCGAATAAAATTCGCGTCATCTACGTCATAGGCATAATTCCGCGATACCATCATGAACACAACACATTCTTCTGCGGCCACAGGCAATACCGTCAACATAATCCACAAGGTTTGGCCATTACTTGGATCTGCTTTGGATAATCGAGCGGATAGAGGCCGATAAACTTCCTTCATATAGACGTAAGTCGTACCTTCACTCTTATCTGAGCCAGAATGGGCAACGGGTTGAAAGATCGGAATATTCTCGATATAAATGCGTTCCTTCTCCTTGATAACCTGAAAGTCAGGCAGCTCCGCATAGTCGGGGTGTCCGAGCAGATTCTGATGAACGAACATCAAATGTGCGAAGTCTGTAAAATTCTCAATCACTCTCGTTCCAGCTGCTTCAACTTTGTATGGGCCGCAAGGTAATGGACGAAACTCCGGATTAGCAAACTCTTCGAAATGAGGCAAAGGCGCCACGGGTTCACCCATACATACCCAGATAAAGCCGTACTTCTCTTCACAGGCATAGGTTTGCGCTTTAGCTCTGAGAGGAATCTTCTCTCCCTTAGGCTGAGCTGGAATACAGACACATTGCCCAGATGAATCATACTGCCAGCCATGGTATGGACAGACTAGGACATCATCTTGTACCCACCCTTTGGAAAGCATGGCTCCACGGTGAACGCATAGATCTTGCAGGGCATGAACCCCTTTGCTAGAGCGGTAAATGGCTACTCTTTCCCCCAAAATGATGACACCTACAGGTTGGTCTTTCAGTTCAGACGCGAGATACACAGCATGCCAATCATTTTCAAGTACAGGATCATGCAGACGTTGTAAAGCCATTGAAATCATCCTCCTTTGGGTTTCTGAACATTTGTTTAGCGCAAGCTTTAAGATGAATTACTCTATATTTGAAAAAATAGGATACTGACCAGACAGCTTACTGCGTAGAAGATCAACCCTTGCTTGTGCTCTCTCTAGAACTTCCTGCTCATCGATCCACGTGCTTTTACCCTTCTCTACGACAACCTGACCGCCAACAATAACGAGATCGACATCATTGCCGTTCGCGTTATAAACCAGTGCTGAGGAAGCGCGATGCACGGGACTAATATGGGCTTTCATCATATCTACGGTCACTACATCTGCCTTCTTGCCTGGCTCAAGACTGCCCAAATCAGCACTCCTTCCAACGGCCTTGGCACCATTCACTGTAGCCATACGCAGCACATCCATCGGAGGCAATAAGGTAGCATCCAGCTCATTTACCTTATGTAAGCATGCCGTGAACTTCAGCACTTCTAAGTTATCTTGGCAATTATTGCTGCCAGGACCATCCGTACCTAGGGCAACGTTAATGCCCATTCGCAGCATTTCAGGTACTCTGGCAACACCAGAAGCTAAGTACATATTGGATACTGGACAATGGATGACGGAAGCTTGCTTTGCACGAATCATTTCTAGTTCTCCATCATCGAGCCACACACCATGAACAACTTGAGTTTGCTCGCCGAGCAGACCAACTTCATTCAGTAATTCCAAATTGCGAAGCCCATAGCGGGTCATCGTTGTGTCGATCTGTTCACTCGTTTCAGCGACATGTACGTGAGAAATCAGCTTGCGATCCCGGCTAAAGACAGCCGCCCGCTCTAGATACCCTCGGGAACATCCATATAAATTTAGCGGCCCCAATGCAATTCGAATCCGGCCGGAAGCAGCGCCATCCCATTCATCGAGCAATCGATCTGTACTGTCAAAGATCTGTTCCTCCGTCTCCCTTAATCGGACTTCTCCGGCCAAATCCGAGCCGCCTCTGGCTAAATGTCCGCGAATCCCCGAATCCACCATCGCTTGCAGTACACTTGCATCATTCTCTGGATACGTGTGGATATAATGGTGATCCATCATATATGTCGCACCCGATTTTAAATTTTCGATACACCCGATTAAAGCAGCTAAGTAAAAGTCTTCTGGCTCCATCGCGAGACTCATCGGCCAAATAATCTCCTTCAGCCACTGTGCGAGCGGTGAGTGATCCGACACCCCTCTCATGAACGTTTGAAACAAATGGGTGTGGCCATTGATGATCCCAGGAATGACGACTTTACCCGAAGCATTGTACGTATACGAAGATTGTGAGATTAAATGGTCTAAGCTCCCGTCTGCCCTCCATTCCCCCACTTCACGGATCACATCGTGTTCCATATATACATAGCCAGGTTTGAAAATCTGATTGGAGGCATTCATGGTCAACACCGTACCGTTGTAAATTAATTTGTTTGACATTTTACCACCTTTTTGTACGTTATATAATCTAACATTAATTTTATTATTTTATTTACGTGTTATGTTAATTAACATCATTATATGGATGAAGCTTTTTATCGTCAACTCCATTTGTAAATGAAATAAATAGATATAGTTACGTTTTTAACATAATATTAGTAATATCGATTAACATAATTTGATTTCGAACGAAAAATCGGTTCTTTTTATGAGAATACTATGATAATATTTACATCTGTATATATTTTACGAAAAAGGAGTCTTGCCTATGTTGGAGCTTCCTCACCTCGATCAAGTAGATCAAGAAATCATCAAGTTACTACATGAGAACGGCCGGATATCCTATGCAAAAATCGGAGAAATACTCAATCTCTCTCGTGTTGCGATTCAAAAACGAGTCGAAAACCTCATCGAAAAGGAAGTCATTGAAAACTTTACCATTCGGTTGAACGCAACGAAATTAGGTAAAGTCGTCAGCGCTTTTTTCGAAGTCGAAGTGGAGCCGCGTTTTGCCGAGGAAGTAGGTAATCTGCTCTCCGCTGACTCCAACGTTATCAGTATTTACCAAATGACAGGGAGCAGCTCCCTGCATATGCATGCTTTGCTCAAAGATGATGCTGCGCTCGAAGACTTCCTTTACCAAAATATCTACAAATTGAAAGGCGTCGTACGCGTTAACACGCAGGTCGTCATTAAACGATTTAAACAAGGGACAGGATTGGAACTGTGAGAAAAGACAAAAAAAACTGCGCGAGCATCGGAGCTCACGCAGTTTTCGTTATTTTGAGATAGATTATAAGTTCAAACGATACATCGCCTTATTTTCAAGTCCGCGGATCATTGGTGTCCATGCTTCTGTCTCTGGCGTTGTTAGCAAGGTATCCTCCACCATTTGCAGCTTCGCATCCATCGAATCAATGTAATGCAAGGCAACAGCTTCTGGAATTTGAGGCAGTACCGGACTCCCCCATTCAGGCAAGTTGTGGTGGGACAGCACAATATGCTGCAGGCCAATGACAACATCGGATTGGAGATCAATCTCATGATGCAAGGCAGCTTCCGTAATCCAGTTCGACGCCATCGAGATGTGTCCGAGCAGCTTTCCTTGCACACTGTAATCCGAAACAATTCCTAGCTGCGCGATCATCTCTTCGGGTTTGGCGATATCATGTAAGATGATGCCCGCTTTAATTAAATCGGGATTGAGAAATGGCCGCTGTTTGCAAATAAATTCACCAATTTCCAGCATCCGCACAATATGATAAGCAAGGCCGCCGAAATAGGCATGATGATGAGTCTTGGCGGCTGGGGAATGATTTAATTTCTCCTCCACTTTGCTCACACAAAACGTAACAATCGACTTGATGGTCGGATTTGTAATACTTTCTAAAACTTGATTGATCGTATGAATAAGATCGATCGGACTAATCGGTGCTGATCGGATGAAATCTGTAATATGTATGCCATCCTCTGGCAGCGCCTTGCGTAATCTACCGATTTTCACCTGTAATTTATCGCGATAGGTTTGAACTAAGCCTTGAACTTTGACCAACGTCATCGGGAAAAATGTTTCTTTATCGGTCGCGCTAACATCCCATAGTTTTGCAGAGATCTGCCCACTAGCATCGCATAACACAATGTCCATGAAATCTTTGGCAGGTGTGGTATTCGTTTGTTTAACTTCTAATTCTTTAATGAGGTAGTAACCTACAAACTCTTCTGGTGCTTGCAATTGCTTAATTAACGTCATTTTAGTTCCTCCATATGTCATTAGGAACATTATACTACGAATAGGATCGAATTAATGAATAGAAAATGATAGAAATTTGAGGAGACGTTATGTCGGTCAACATCCACTCGTAAAATCATAAATGAGCCAAAACCTAAGCACGTCATTCTCGCCTTGATCTAAAGAGACCCATGCTACGGGTAACTGTTGGTTTTGTGACCAATGGCTTACCATCGTCGTCTTACCAAATCCCGGAGGGGAAGTGACCAGAGTCACTTTGCAATTCAACGCCTTAGACATCTTCTCCATCAAATGTTCTCTGGACACATGATACGATGGCTGCTGCGGAATATACAATTTCGTGGTCAATAAGGGATAATCGTTGAAAAGCGATTTACTGAAGTCAGAATTTGCTTTCTGATCCATCAAACCCGGTCCTCCTTGTTTTGGGGGACTCCCACCACCCATACATCATTATCCTGCTATACCTTATATATTTGTGATTGTAATCTCACTCAAAGTCTTTTACAGCTAGTATCCTGTTGCGAGGTATCTCGCTCATCGGCTGTCCTAATTTTGCCCCGACTTTTTCGCGAAATGAAGCGTCACTTTCGATTTTGTGAAGGAGTTCATGAGACACTAACAGCCGTATGTCCTGTTTATCCATTTTCAAATAAAATTGTACGCCATACTTTCGATATCCAAGCTCTTCTTTTAACAGTTCCGCAAAAGGGACCGTTTCCGGCTTAACTTCAATGCTTTTCGGAAGAAGCTCGTGGTAAACCCGATAAGTGATCTCATTCGCTGTTAGCCGCTCTATCTCAAGCTTGCCTTCCAACCCGGTATTATTGATATATCTCATGGCCAAAGTTTTGGGCCCACCTTGCTTTTCAAGAGGGATGTGGAGTATGACAGAAGAAGAAGTGTCTACCCATTCGACTTCATAACCAAGCTTTTCTGCGACGACGCGTAAAGGGACAAAGATTTCATCACCCGAAACAAACGCTTCCGGATGTTCCTTTAGGGTTTCACTTTTCACTTTGATTTTAATATCATTATACGCTGCGCTAATTTCTTTAGGCGCCCCTCTATGGGGAGCAAGAAGGGCATTGGGATCTGGCTCTTCGAATTCTAGACGGTTGGTTGTATCGATGACAATTTCATTCTTATCCTCATTCCAGTCCGCCGAATGCCAAAGTGTATCGTTGAAAAAGGAAAGAGGAACATAAATGGAGTTGTTTGTTATGAAGGACTTTTTTGAGTACCCTCTATCATGATGTTCAACAAATATCCGGATCTCTCCTTGTCTGTAGGCAAGAATAGTCTCCGTTCGGGGAGGCTTTGGTTGTTGATTCTCAGTCCTATTTAAGAGCCAGTGCGTCAGCATTTCTGCTCTTTCTGTACTTAGAAGATGTGTATCAAATACACTAACGTAGGGTAAATCCCATCCGCGGGAGTAAAATAGATAGGTTTCCCCAACTTCGATACCAGCACCGCATTGGTCCGAATCATCATTGGTCACAACAAAGGTCGAAGACTGCCCCTTGAATGCTTTATCTGGTTCCACCACTGCTATTTTCTGCGACGGATACACGGCATCCACGCTCGTGACTTTAGCCGTAAAGATCGCACTCGCTTCCAGAAAATCTTCCTCAAACGTTGTCGGCCCGCGGGAACAAGCATACGCCTTAGGCGTCATAAAGCTGATAAACAGACCCAGTAAACAAACAAAACACAGCAATCCGTGAATCCTACCTTTCAAGAGCACACTCCCTTTCCCCAAAAATACTGCTCATTGAATTTACGCTTAGGACTGTTCGGCTGCTAGCATTATAAGCTATATCCCCTTACCATGCTTCACCTTCTCCGCAAGCAACGTAAGATCATGCCCTTTCAATGCACCTTCAATGAATTCCGGGAGCTTCTCGGGAGAACATCCGAAACAAGGGATACCGTATTGAGCCAATTTTTTAGCAACAGCATCGTCATAAGAAGGCACGCCCTGGTCAGATAAAGCGAGTAAGCAGATCGTCTTCACGCCAGCCTGATGCATGTCGACAAGTCTTTGAATCATCTCTGTCCGATTGCCGCCTTCATATAAGTCTGAGACCAAGATAAACAGCGTTTTCTTCGGCTCCGTGATAAAAGGCTCGCAATAAGCGATGGATTTGTTAATATCTGTTCCCCCGCCAAGCTGAATCCCAAACAGCATATCGACGGGATCTTCTGCACACTGCTCACTTAAATCAACGACCTCGGTGTCAAAAGCAACTACTCGCGTGTCCAGAACCGGCATACTGGCGAAAATAGAACCAATAATGGATGCGTAAATGACAGAGCCCGCCATCGAACCGCTTTGATCAATATCCAGGATGACCGTCCACTCTTTGCTTCGACGTGCTCGGTCAAAGAAGTAGACTTTTTCGGGCAGCAGGAGACCGCGCTCCTTGTCGTAGTGCTTAAGATTTTTGCGGATGGTTGTGTTCCAGTCCAGTCCCGTGGACGACGGCAGCGGCGAATGCTGCCTGCGATTCAAGGCACCAGTGACAGCCCGGCGCAAATCCTGAGAAAGCCGCTTCACAATTTCATCTACCACAGCCTTCACTAATTGCCTTGCTGTTTCTTTCGTTTTCTCCGGAATTTTCCCTTTGAGCGCCATTAACGTGGCTACCATTTGGATGTCCGGCTTCACTTGGGAAAGAAGCTCCGGCTCGAAGAGCAGCTGCTTCAAGCCTTTGCGCTCAATAGCATCGGACTGGATGACGGAGACCACGTCCGGAGGGAAAAAGGTGCGGATATCGCCCAGCCACTTGGCAAGCTTCGGGGACGAAGGCCCCAGCCCCGCTTTGCGAGGGCCGCCTACGTTCGAGTCACCAGCACTAATGCCGGATGTCTCATCATAGATCGCGGCAAGCGCCTCATCCATGAGTCTCGACTCCTCGTCGAGCATTCCGTCTCCAGCGCCAAAAGACTGCAGCTTCTCTTCGGAAGCAGCACCTAGGATCAACCGCCATCGCTTCAATTGTTCTTGATCTATCATGGTCATAGGCTACAAATCCCCAAAATCAAAATCGTTGAGCTCATCCAGCTTCTCCTTCTCTTCCTCGCTTAACGGCTGCTGCAAAGCAGTTCCGGCGTTATCAGCACCAACACCCCAAATATTGCCCATCATCTCTGCTACTGTTGCCTTCTCCCTCGGCTCGAATGAACCGAAAGCTCGGCGCAGAAACACAAGCGAGCGTTGGAATGCCTCTTTATCCAGCGATCCGATATAGGCATCGAGCTGCTGCCACAACGATACCCTAGACAGCAGCGCGTATCGGTTGCGCATCGACATGCCTTCGAACCACCCCGCCCCCAGATCAACAGGAATTCCCGGTGACAGGCGACGCGAAACTTCCATCGCAACACGCTCATCTGGTATCTCATTTCGCTCAAGTAATATAGCGAAAGCGAAGCCCGACAGCTTTGCATTTCGGTCATCGCGAGAAGCCAGCTCTTGCAGTTTATTCAACCACAGAGCGTCGTCTACCGCTTCAAAATGGTCTTGGGCAATTGTGTGCAGCGACTGAATCGCCCGAACCATGCCCTGAGCGGCGTCATCGTTACAACCCGCGCTATCTACAAGAAGCAGCGTTCCCCGCAGGAACAACTGCTGGAGCAGCGGAACAAGGGTATCCGTTTCGATTCGGCGAATCGATCCATAACGGATCATCACCGACAGCTCGTAGGCCGCCCCTGCGACCTGCTCGAAGTTGCCTGCATCCACCGCAAGCCCTTGCAGCATAGATTTGGCCTGCTCCATCAGCTCCGTCAACGTGCAGTCGCAGGCGACCCGAATGATGCGCGAAGCTTCCGCGATATCACTGCAAACATCGAGCCGCTCCTTCAGCACGAAAGCCGCGGCCAGCTCAATCGTCTCCCCCTTCAAGGTCGACTCCACGGCTTGGATCTCAGCTTCCGGCGTCCACTGCAGCACCCAATTCTCCGCCCACGATGCGGAGTCTTGATTCACTCTTTGCTTCTTGGCAAAGTTAATGCCAAGCAATTCCAGCCTGTGCAGCAGAACAGACCGCTTCAAATCCAGAAATGCAGCTTCTTCTGACTTCACCCTGCGGTTTTCACGTAAATCCAACTCTAAGGTTGAAGCAACCGTAGACTTGAATTTCTCCAGCTTGAGCCGCTTGAGTTCTCTGTTCAAATCATCTTGAATCGGCGTCTGGCTAACTCCTTCTGGCAATCTGCCGATGGCCGTACCCACGTCCGTTCTTGCCAAAGCTTCCACAATTGTCGAAAGCTCCCCATGACCGAGACATACCATTGCTGCGTCCCGAAGATCTTTCCACGTAGGATGATTACCTTCGTGCAAAGCAGCAAGAGCCTCTGCCAGCCTCACACCTTCGATGAGCGAGGCTGTGGATCTATAAGTGCCATGTTCCCTGAGATAAGCAGCTACCTGAGAAAAATACAAGGAAGGAAGCCTGCTCAGATCACCTTTTTGAAGGCACTGCCAAAACAATTCGAAATAAGCGGGAGCCTGGTTCCCTGCCCCATAGCCCGAGTGCGAAGACAGCTTGTAGTAAGAATAAGGCATTAAAGTAATCTTAGTTGTCGTCTTGGGCAGCCCCTTCATCTCTTCATCCGTCATCACTGGAAAGCGGAAGTCTAATGCGGAGGCATGATGTGCGCCGGTTACGACTACTATTTTCTCAGGAGCGTGCCCAGCTTCAATAGCATCCTGAATTCTGCGCCGCATGTAAGCTTCCCGAATCTCATTGTAAGCCGCTTCTTGTGGCGCAAATTGCCACTCCTGCTGCGCGGTCAGCTCCCGCATTTGAGCCGAGAATTGATAAATGCCATGGCGGTAGGCGTCTTTTTGCAAATTATGTTCAAAATGCCGTTCCCAGTAAGCTTCATAGTCCGGTTCTTCCGACAATTCAGCAAGCTGCTGATAAAGCGTCCTCTGTCCAAGGACATAAGCCTGAAAATCGTCAACCTCAGACTGATTGCTCTCGCCTTCAGCAGAAGTTGACCTCCGTTTCCTTTGCTCGTAAATAGCCAAGGCGTGTTCGGACGGTAGATCGATAAATTCTGCCTGAGAACCGTTGCGGCTAGCCCATTGAAACGCCTGATATTCCGGTGAATAATCTGCATACGGGTACAAAAGGGTCCTCACAGGCAGTTGATCCGTATACGCCAAAATAGCAATCGGCGGGACTACGCCATGCGAAGTCAGTTCAGTAATAAAACCGCTTGCATCGCTAGGTCCTTCAACGAGCACGGCCGTAGGCTTCACTTCATCTAAGAAAGCAAGCAGGTGGAAAGCACCTGCAGGAGATAAATGCCGTATACCAAAAACATGAAACCCCTGACTGCGATCTAGTTGTTCATCTCCGAGCACGCGAAGTACAGATTTCTCCATGTCGATCCCCGCTTTTTCATCACATTTTCGAGATATTCCTTCCACACGAGGCGGTCTTTCTCTTCATCTTTCACAATAGCTCCCTGGAGCCCAGCGGCAATATCTTCTTCACTGATCTGTCCGCTGCCAAAGCTTCCTGCAAGCGCCATACTGCCCGTTAACAGCGAGATTGCTTCAGCAGTCGAAATCACGCCACTCGGCCCTTTCACCTTCTCTTTGCCGTCGAGTGTCATCCCGCTGCGCAGCTCGCGGAAAATCGTCACAACCTTGCGCACCGCCTCCTCCTCTGGGAGCGACGCTCTCAATTCATAGCTCGTCGAAATTTCTCTGACACGTTTGCGAACAATCTCCACTTCCGTATCAATATCCGAAGGGGATGGAAGCACGATGATGTTAAAACGCCGCTTCAAGGCGGCTGACATCTCATTCACTCCACGATCGCGCGTATTGGCCGTTGCGATGATAGAGAATCCCCTTGCAGCGAACACTTCTCTGCCCAGCTCCGGAATCGAGATCGTCTTCTCCGACAGGATGGAGATCAAAGCGTCCTGTACTTCGGATGCGCAGCGCGAGATCTCTTCAAATCTGGCGATCCCGCCTGTTTCCATTGCGCGGAAAATCGGGCTTTTGATAATCGCTTGGTCGGAGGGTCCTTGCGCCAGCAGCATGGCATAATTCCAAGAATAACGGATATGCTCCTCGCTCGTACCCGCCGTTCCTTGAATGACTTTGCCAGAATCCCCATGGATCGCTGCCGTCAAATTTTCCGAAAGCCAAGACTTAGCCGTCCCTGGTTCCCCGATCAGCATGAGAGCTCGGTCTGTCAATAGCGTGGCTATTGCCATTTCTACCAGCCGCTTGTTGCCGATATATTTCGGCGTAATTGCGACCCCTTTTACATTTCCACCTATCAGGAACGTCAGTACTGCCTTCGGAGAAAGCTGCCATCCAGCCGGCTTCGTGTCCTGATCCAATTTCTTTAAAGCTTCCAATTCTTCGATGTATAAACGTTCAGCGGGTAACCTTACGACATCTTGCTTTTGATCCATCCCCATAATCCCTGTCCCTTCTCTTCGTTATCTGAGCGTTCGTTTTGTTCCGGCTTCGCAGCTATTGTTTCCGCGATTTCTAGCAGTTGATTTTTCATGCCTTGATAGGATAGCCCTTCTGCGAATAGCTGCAATCTCTCTGCATAAGACTTTGGCAGTAATGAAAGCAACGTAAGCTGGACTCGATCCAAATAATAGAACTGCTTGGCTCCGCCTTTTTCCAATATATCCATGAGAAGCCTTGGCGCATCCGGATAGTTTTGGCTGAAGAGAATCAACAACATATTAGCTGTTTTATTTCGGTTAAAATTATGCAGCTCTTCGCATTTTTTGACTAGATAAGCCGTGACTTTCGGGTCCGGGTCTTGAGCAAATCTACACACGAGCTCTTCCTCGTCCAATTTCACAAACAGATGCACCCATCTTGAATCCCATGTTGTAAGTTTTGCTGAAGCAACCTCATTGGGTTCATCTGCTTGGTATAGCAGCGTCGGTGTCACTTCATACAATCCTCGCAATAAATCCTTAGCCGCCGGCTGCTTTTTATCCTTAAGATCATGGCAAAAGCGTTCGTAGACGTCTTCTGGAGGAAGAATCTTGATGGCCGCTCTAAAGCTGTAAGCAATAAATTTGCGATTGTACACCTCATGTAAAGTAACAGCAAAACGGTCTGCCTCAGGCAGATCTAATTGCAATAGAAGATCAGCGGCAGCATCCTGTACGGCTTCCGTTTCGGGAACAATAAAACTAGTCGTAGACAGCAATTTTTCTAGGAAATCCACGACTTCCGGTACTCTTTTGCCTTGTAAGCTGCGGATGTCCGCCAACAACTGTTGTGCGGAATCTTCCACGTTTGTACGTTGAACGATTCGCTCCAACACGCTTTCCGCATGCCCGATGACACTGAGAGTCAAATCGTTGGCCTTGCATAATTGAATCGGCTCAATGGCAAGATCCTGATCCTTCGAACCCAGTGCCTTGTAAAGGCGAGCGATGGCTTGCTCCGTTCCAAGACGAGATAAGGCGAATAAGGCGGCTCTGCGTATCTCTTTTTTCTTATCATCAGCTTGCTCTAGAATAAAATCCTCTTGCTCAGGATAATCGCCCAGAAGCTCAATCGCCGTGGAACGGACTTCCGTAGAACCCTGTTTAGCTGCTTGAAGAAGGAGATCTAAGGCAGATAGGGCAAGCAAATCATGGATTAGCTCCAATCTGCGGGCGTCACCTTTCCCGCCATCTAGCTTAAATTGCTGCAGAAGCGCGGGGAGAGCCTCTATTCCGAGTTCGGGCAGCACCTTTCGATGAAGAAAATCGGGTATTTCTACATAACTATCCTCTAACGCAGAAACAGCAGCAGGTATGACGCGGAAATCATGAAACAACCCATCGTCGTACCCTTGACGAATCTGCTCCATTCGACCCTGACCTTTTTGCGTCAATGCCTCAATCAGTGGATGCAGCTTGCGGTACGGGATTGACGTCGAAAGTTTCACTCCCGTTCCTTCCACAGGTACGAGTTCCTCTTTCGTCTCCGTTTTCCCTTGCGTGTACAGCACGGAATTCAAGATTGTTCCTAACTCTAAAAGTCTGCTCGCTGAGCCACTCGTCTCCGCCTCAAGAACTTGACTAACCGCCTGAGCCATTCGGTTAAACACCGGCGCTGACTCGCCAAGCTTCTGAAGTTGGGGAAGCATTTTCTGCAAACGTAAATCGCCTGCCGCCATCCCGCTACCTGCTATAAACAAACGCCGCACCTCATGCTGCAGCTCAAACAATAGATCTATACTCATGGGTTCGTCTCCTAATTCTATTCGTCAATACAGCAAGCGAACGACTTCATTTGTCGTTACGATGCTTAAAGGCTGCGCCTCAAGCCTGTTATGCTTCCAATTGTGTTCGAACATAACCAGAAGAGCCTGATTCTGTAAGTACGTCTTATTCAACATAGGCAGCAAATGAGTCGTAGGCTCGCTGAGATATGGAATGTCTGCAAGTGGAAGCTGCTTACCTTGTTCATCTAAGAGTACAAAGGAAGTTTCCGTCTTCTTGATCTCAGCAAATTGCAGCAGTACGACAGGGCGCTTGTCCGAAAGCGGGTTTTTAATCTGATTCTTCACTTGTTTAATGATTTCTGGGAATGACTTGTGAGCTGAAGCACGGATTTTCTGAAAATCTTGTGAGTCGGCTTCGCGGAACATCGCTTCCTCCCAACGAACCCTCGTGTTAAGCTCCCCGGGGTATTGCGCAAGTTCCTTCGCTTCGACGACTTGAAACATAGAATCCTCTTCACGTATGTATTTCGCTGCACGGAATGGCCGATATGTTCTTGTAAAATGGATCTGTCCATTTTGCAGGTCCGACCAGTACCCTTCATCTATGAACTCGCCCCTCGCCTGATCCGTATAGGATCGGAACGACAACTGCAGCAATTCCGAGGACTCGCTGCGAGCGCGACCATACTCCCTCAGTTCTGCAATTTGCCAGGCATGCCCAATCCATTCTTCCAACGTTGATTCCGTATCCATAGGATGATCTGGATTTTCCAATCTGCTGTTGAGGTATTCTCTGCTTTTCTTGATCAATGCTTGCAGTGTGGTAAGCTGCTCAATCACGTTGGTATACACGGTCTCCCGATCTTCCTCTGCTCTTAACTGAAGCGTCAAATCACGAAGTGCCTTTTGGATCCCCGGGATATAATAGTTGCCAAGTTGTTTTGCCTGCTCATCAGCAGTTTGCAGCGCCTTTTTGTCCAGGCTTCCTAGCCCTGACTGTACAAGCTGCAAGATAAGCTTCTCAGCAATGCTGATCCCTTCCAGCTGTGCAGCTATTTTCTTCATTAATGCTGACTTGTTCGTCTTGCGCTTAACTGCTGGAGCATCCGGGTCGACAGGTTCTTTCTTCTTCTCTTCCCGCTTCTCCGCCTTTTCCCTTTTATCCACAATATCTTGTGGCACAGGTGCAGTGATGAACGTCTTGCCTGACGTGTAGGCATACATTAAACCGAGATTATGTTTGCACGGAAACTGACGGCTCGGACAAGAACAGCGGAATACGGGATTCCCCTCTTTCGCCACATCGACCGAACATCGATACGGGTCTTTTCCGCTACCTTTACACTCCCCAAAAATGATCGTTTCGTCCTCCGACTGACAGAGCAGCGGAAAACTATTTTTCTTCACCAAATCCTTGCCATTCTTGATCGCACTGCTGTTAAGCGCCAAACTATCTACATACGACTCCGTTAAATAATTCATCTTGTACCCCTCATAACTTGGTTATACAAACAGTTTCCACACAATTCCTAATTTTTCCTTTTTCATGGGTATGGAATTTCAGTTGCGAATAGAACGAAGGAGTAGAAAAACAAGAAAAACTTGGCCATTAGGCAAGTCTTTCGATTAACAGCCCCCACTGAACAATCTGTAACGATGAAAAAAAACATCGTTACAGCGCGCGACAGACTCGGCGAGCCATCTGTAACGATGAAAAACATCGTTACAGCGCGCGACTGACACGGCAAGCCATCCGTAACGATGAAAAACATCGTTACAGCGCGTGACGGACACGGCAAGCCATCCGTAACGATGAAAAACATCGTTACAGCGCGTGACGGACACGGCGAGCCATCTGTAACGATGAAAAACATCGTTACAGCGTGCGACAGACTCGGCGAGCCATCTGTAACGATGAAAAACATCGTTACAGCGCGCGACGGCCACGGCGAGCCATCTGTAACGATGTAAAACATCGTTACAGGTTGCACACGGCGCGGATATAATGACTTATCTTACCTTTAGAGGGTAACCTCTCTATCGGGGACTTTCAAAGATGAGCGACCATGCCAAGAAGAAGGTTTATTTGCAAATATGGAAGTGGCTTTCGGAATGCCGAAATCGTATACTTTCTGGCGTGTAATATAATCAAAAAAAGAGGAAATCCCCTTTGACTATTTGTACCACCTAAAACCTAAACGTCTAGGAGGTTGAAGCCAAAGAGGAAATCCTCACATATTGCGTTCGTTTAATCCAAAAAAATCCTTTGTTGTCCGCGTCGTTGATTCGGCAACTACCTCAACAGTTATACCAAGGCATGAAGCAACTGTCGTTGCGATGTGTGGTAGAAAAGCTGGCTCATTCCGGCCACCCTGCGGCTTTGAGGGTAAATCCCGCGGTGTAAGGAATGGGGCATCGGTTTCTAGCATTAAACGATCTAGAGGTATATGCTTCACAAGCTCACGCAGGTGTTTACCTCTACGTTCGTCACAGATCCAGCCTGTGATTCCGATATAAAATCCTAGCTGCAGATAGACTTGAAGCTCATGCAGGGACCCTGTAAAACAATGGACCACTACCTTCATTGAGCCAATATAAGGCTTTATTATGCGAACGAAATCATAATGGGCTTCTCGCTCATGTAGGAAAAGCGGCATTTCCAGCTCGCAGGCAAGCTGAATCTGTTCCTCAAACCATTTACGCTGCACATCGCGTGGTGAAAAGTCACGGTTATAATCCAGTCCGCATTCACCAATGGCCACGACTTGAGGCAGCTTCGCTAGTTGACGCAGCTTATCAATGATATGCGTCGTACAATTGCGTGTATCGTGCGGATGAATCCCAGCCGTTGAAAATAATTTCCCCGGAAATTTATTGGAGCAACGCGCAGCTCCCTCGCTGTTTCTCACGCTTGTGCCAGTCAAAAGGAGTGGAGACACTCCCGCTGCTAATGCCTTCGCAACCACCTCGTCGCGGTCCTGATCAAAAGAACGATGCATCAAATTAACTCCAATATCAATGAGTTGATTATCCATCTACCTGTCCTTCCTTTTCGTCCCCATAAACGCTGCAAAACTCAGCAGGAACTATGTCTGCAAGCCATACTTCATTGCCCGCGTAGTAGAAGACTACTCCAGCTTGGGAAGCCTTCTCCGTATCAATGGCTAAAATAACTAATTTCCCTCTTCGTTGACCAGCAAGAATTGCAAAATGGAGCCCTTCGGACAAATGGACATATTGACGCTTCATGGGACGCAGCCCCTGTTTTAAAATCACAGGGGCAACCTGCACATTCGTGCCATGGTAGAGCACATTAGGAGTCACAGCCATTGGATAGCTGACTTTATCATGGCTATGTCCATATCTGGCCCGAATCCGATCGCCGTTAATTTCAAAACGCTGCTTTTCACAGCGCGCTACAACTTCTTCAATATTGCTCACTCTAATCTCTGACCACTTCGTTTGTACACGAAGAACTTCTATTAAATCAGCAATCGCACATGAACCATCAATAGGATCGATGCTAAGTCCGAACTCTTCTGGTGAGTGCCGAAGTATTTTACTCATAAACTTACTTAATTGGATTTGTACTTTATCAGGTAACATGTCAATCACGTCCTAAAATCTAATTCATATTTGTTATCACATTTCTCAACTAACCAAAAACCCAACCCTCACATCCGCATCCTCTTTCATCCATGACATCGTCTGCCCTTTGTGCAGATCAGACTTCATCGATTTCACCAGCTTCTCGATATTCACGTTTTGCTCGTAATGCCACTGAAGCGCAGCCGATACATACAATTCATTTAACTGGGCAAAAGTAAACCCTTCCGTTTGCTTCGCCGTTACGCGAATCAACTCTTCGCTCAGAAGCTTCCCTATCCCCTTTTGCTCCAAATAGATTTGTCTCAGCTCTAGGTCTGGGAGCTTGATTTCATAAGCACGGTCGAATCTCCCTGCCCGGTTCATAAGTGCCGGATCAATTTGCTCCGGATAATTCGTTGTCCCAATAAGGAATATACCTTCTTTGGAAGTCGCACCATCCAGAATGTTTAAAAAGTACGACCTTGCCCGCTGAGGCATAGCGTCGATATCTTCAATAACAAGAATCATTGGCGCCATTTTAGCTGCAGCTTGAAATACCTCTTGGATAGATTCGCTACCGGTGTTCTCCGTTATTTGCCAATAAGCAACAGGAGCTTTTACGCTGCCGGCAATCGATTTGACGAGCGTTGTTTTTCCATTGCCAGGCTTCCCATAGAGCAGGATGCCTCTTTTGTAAGGAAGCTCATATTCTTTGAAAAAGGCACGATCCTCAGCAAAAAACTGATCGATAGAACGATAAATATCCGTCTTCACTTCATCCTTCATAATGACCTCCGCACGGTCGACCATACGTGTAATTGGAGCCAGTTCTTTTTCCATTCCATGAGGCCCATCCGTGAAAACGGTCACTTGTCGCCGATCCAAGTCTCTTCGCCGCTGCCGAGCGTGTTCTAGAAAATGCAACAGACTCGCATCATCCACAGCAAAAACAAAATCCTCTTCTCCGACGCCATTCATTCGAAAGATAGGTACTCTAGCTAAAGCGATTCCCCAGGACGGGTAAGCAAAAACGTTATTACGCAGTGTACGAAACGTTCGATAAGACGCAGCATCACTTTCCTCATCTATTCCGAATGCACGTGATTCCATATGGTCGAAGATCCTAGTGACGAAATGCACATCACTAGACTCTGTCTTCACATCCTGTTCAAGCAGCTCCCAATACTCTTCTTTCCCATCATCACTCAAATAGGGTTCAAAGTCGTGACCATATTTCTCTTCCAGCACATATTGAATGCGTTCTAATACATAGGCATAGTCCCCATATGCTTTAAGCGAGCCGCTTTCAGACCTAATCGGAGCTGATACAGCTGCGGATTCTTCATTAATTTTCAAGCTTTGTAATTGTTTCATTTGGCACCTTTTACTGCCGCCATAGGTTTGCATTTGGCTACAACTTCTGCCAATCCCGCTCCGACGACACTCTCAATAATTTGATCTACATCTTTGTAAGCCTGAGGCGATTCATCTAGAATCGACTCTAACGATCTTTGGTTTACGACAATTTCCTCATCCGTACCTACTCGCAGGGAAGAAGCAAATTCATTTAGCGTTATCAATCTTTTCGTCGCGCTACGCGAGCGAATTCGTCCTGCTCCATGACAGATGGAATGAAAGTTAGCTTTGCCACCCTGAGCTCCTACCATAATGTAGGAAGCCGTCCCCATTGAACCTGGAATCAATGCAGGGTGACCCGTGTTTAGATAAGGCAGCGGATTGCTTGGATGGCCTGCCGGAAGCGACCTCGTCGCCCCTTTTCGATGAACAAAATAGGGCTGCCCTTCATGCTCTTCCTCCCATGCATAGTTATGCATAAGATCGTACAAGGTGGTCATTTCAAACTTCGACCCAAACACATCTTTGCCAGCCTCCCGAATGGCATACGCAATGAGGTGACGATTTACAACAGCATAATTAAGCGCCGAATACATCAAATTTACATAGGTCTGGGCCGCCGGATGATCTAAAGGTGCAAATAACAGCTTAGGATCAGCCGTCCCTAATCCGTTCATCCTCATCACCTTCAACATATCACTGCTGCAATATTGACTCACAGAGCCACCCCATGCACGCGAGCCCGAGTGAATCATAATGACCACTTGACCATCAAATAGTCCCCATGCTTCAGCCACCTCACGGTTCTCTTCCGCAATCTCTATCGACTGAATCTCCGCAAAATGGTTCCCATTCCCAAGCGTCCCAAGCTGGCGGTGTGACCGATGCCAAACATGGCTCGGAAATCGATTCAATGCATTTTCATCCATCGTAAATTTGCTGCTTTCTACATGTGTAAGCGAAGTCGCCTTCCTAGGCGTGTAGCCATCGGGAATATACTTCTTTGGAAGTCCATGCAGTCCTTTGGTGACGATGTTTTCCAATCGGATGTCCGAGAAATGCCCACGTGCGTGATCTTCAACGGGTAAATACTTCTCGATCGTTTTCACAAGCTTGCGGCGAAGCTTCACATCCTTCAGCTCATCCTTATGCAAATTCGTCATATGTACCCTCATCCCACAGCCAATATCGCTACCAACAATGGATGGAGATACATATCCGTCATTCGTATTCCAAACTGCTGTCGTCCCAATGCAAGTGCCAACTCCCACATGTACGTCAGGCGTATAGCTCATATACACTTGATTAGGAATCTGCAAATTGTTATTGGCCATTTGAAAAACTTGATAATCTAAAGCTTTAAACAACTCAGTTCCTGCGTATACATGCACAACTCCCGATGGGAGCTGGACCTGCTGAATATAATTTTCTTTCATTCGTTTTGTTCCTCTCTATGAACCCCAAACCTCCCTTAGCGCATCTCGGAATAAAGCATCTAATGCTGCTTCTTGTTTTTCGCCAGAGACAGCGATATGTTTGGCAGTTTCTTCAAAATAAGCGATTTGTCGATCTAAATAATCGTTGATTACCGTAATTTTCGGCTCTAAGTCGAATTCGACACCAGCCTTCTTACGCGCCAACAACGTATATACTTCTTGTTTTAATTTCGATTCCAGCAGCATTTGCTCTACCAGCTCTTCAAAATCCATCGGCGGCATACTGCCGCGCTCTTCAATCCACTGGCAAGCCAGTATTGGGCGTAACACATAAAAATACTTTTTGATTTTCACATATTCACCCTGCAAATATTCCCGAAAGTTCCCTTTCGCCATATGCAAGTAGTGATACATACTAGACCGCGGTGAAAAGGTTAGCGGTGACAGCTCGCGGATTTGCTCCGTTACACCGTATTGCTCCATATATTGAATCGGCGACTGAAGCCATTCGAGCAAAGGTGGGTTCGATTTACGAAACAAGTTCAGCGCCTTTTTCAAATCCCAACCGTTGATGTCCAGCTGATCGCTAATCGGACGTTCAATGACATCTCGTTTCTCGAATAGAGATAAGTACCAATCCACAGGTCTTACGTAGATAAATCTCACATCATAATCACTGTCTTTCGATGGAAATCCCCACGCTCTACTACCCGATTCACAGGCATAGAGGATCCGTACACCTTCCTCTTGCTCAATTCTTTTAAGCTCACTATCTATTTTTCCTATATCAAATGTCATGGGACTCACCCTTTCTTCTTATTATGTGGACGCAAAAAAGCCATAGACCAACATCGTCTACGGCTTTATCATGTCAAATTTAAACTAGGCCTACTCAAAGAGTACCTACGTATTCGTCACAAGTCCGGTTGAGACCGATGGAATGATGTGCTTTTCAATTGTCAGGTTATTCATAGAAATTTGATTGCGAATCATATCGTCGGCCTCCTTTCCATTCATTTACAAACATCATACGAGTCAAACCCAAGAACTGTCAATCCGTTGCGGCGGAAAGATTAATTATAATGATCACTATCATAAATATAATCTATTGCAATCAGAAGCTATGACGATCAATTTGGCAAGGATCTGCTGCATAAACCGTCACCTTTTCACTAATAGCGGAACGTCAGTGCTCTATTTGTTCGAATACTGCCCCTTTTAGTGATGAAGCGGAACGAGGATGCTCTATATGCTCCATTTGACAAGTTTCACTATTCATTTTGGACAAATAAGATACTGACTTTCCGCGTCCAAGCATTTTAAGTCATTTTAAGGAAGAATAACGAATCGACGTTCCTTTATTTCCACTATGAAAGTCCCCGTTCCCACCCTCACCATTTCGTCTGAATCAGCACTTGGTTGTAACAATAAACATAACTTATACGATTGTAACTGTAATGGGCATTAGTTGTTTAAGCAGGATTCGAACCTACAGGACATGGCCCCTCACATCCACCATCAGTTCCAACTTACCCAGTTGGCGGGTTGTGCTCACCTTCGGACAAAAGGCTACCAACGTCATAATGAAATAACTTACAACAATTCTGTTTTCCAATTCGCTTCTTGAATGGTCGTGTCTAGTTCGCGAAAAGCTTTCGAGTACAGATCAACCTGCTTTTGCAAAACCACAATAGATACAGTCGAATAAAACTTCACTTCCGATTTGCTGAATCGGTCCTGTCTAATAGCTGCAGCATTTATAACATCTTGAATGATAGATCTCCGAATGGATAATGTATCTCTTTGTGCTAATGCCTCGGCAAGTGTAACCCCAGTGCTCAACGAGACTTGAGAATTCGTCCGATTGATGGCCGTCACTAAAGATTCAAATTCATTTAAAGTGTCGTTCAACTCTTGAAAAAGGTCTGTTGGATTCTCAGGAGGTTGCTCGCCTTCTTGGACTTTGGCGCTGCGTGTTAATCTAGCTTTCAATTGCTCCACACGCTTTTGGCAATCGGCTCTATTCATTAAAGCTTCTGCTAATTTCATTGTTTTCACCTCTCCTATTATTTTCCTAAACGCCTTTAATCGCAACCATCGGCTTACAAATCGCCACCACATCCGCTAACGATGCACCCACAACACTATCAATAATCTGATCCACATCCTTATAGGCTTGCGGACATTCATCAAGGATGGTTTGCAGGGAGCGATGATTAACCAGAATCTCATCATCTGTTCCAACTTTCATCGATTGCGCGAATTGATCAACAGTGACGAGCTCTTTCGTTGCTTTCCGTGATCTTGCTCTGCCCGCACCGTGACAGATGGAGTAGAAGTTTTTCAGCCCTTCTTCTTTCCCAACCATAATGTACGATGAGGTTCCCATAGAACCTGGGATTAATGCCGGATGCCCCGTTTCTTTATAGGCAGCTGAATTCAGGAAATGACCTGGCGGCAGCGCTCTTGTCGCTCCCTTCCGATGAACAAGCATCGGCTGATTGCGGTGAAATTCCTTTAGCGCATAGTTATGCATAAGGTCATATAGAACAGGCACTTCTTCATTCTCGCCAAAAACTTCTCTGAAAGCTTCACGCACGCCATAAGCAATCATATGTCGATTACTTACTGCAAAGTTTAGAGCGGAATACATCAGATTTAAGTAGGTTTGCCCTTCATGACTTGCAATTGGCGCATATAAGAGATTCCGATCCGGATTTACGACACCCCAACTGTTCATTACTTCTCTAAAAACCTTGGTGAATTCTTGACCTAACATAGCTCCCCATGCACGAGAACCGGAGTGAATCATGACGACAACCTGACCGTCGAACAAGCCCCATTTTGCTGCCAAATCCTTATGAACTTCCGCCACTTCTAGATATTGAATCTCTATAAAATGGTTCCCGCCACCAAGCGTCCCAAGCTGACCATGGGCATATTTACTGATTTTTGTTGGCAAATTCTCGAGGTAGGCGTGGTCGAACTTAAATGTAGATTCTTCTACATGTGTAAGCCATTGTTCATTCGGAACGTATTTCTCAGGAAGTCCTTTTAATCCGTTTTGAACGACATTCATGATATCGATATCGGAATAATTCGTATTCGTTCGCTCATTGGTTGGAACATATTTCTCGATTGCTTTGATTAGCGCCCTGCGAATACCCTTGTCTTGAATATCACGTTTATGCAGGGATATCGTATGAACACGCATGCCGCAGCCGATATCTACACCAACTATGGATGGGGAAACGAACCCGTCTTTCATGCTCCACACTGCCGTTGTCCCAATGCAAGTTCCAATTCCAACATGGGCGTCAGGTGTGTAGCTCATATGCACATTGCGCGGAATCCGCAGGTTATTATCTGCCATTTCGAATACTTTGTTCTCAAAAGATTGGAACACATCCGGGTTAGCAAAAACATGAAGATTGCCATGTTCTAGTTCCTTTTCATAATGATTACCGCCGTGTACAATTGTTTTCATATCCATTTCATTAACCTCCGTTTTTCTTCTAAAGCTATCTTCGCTTATTTGCGTGCGAACGAACATGGTGAAAGTATGACGACAGGTGAAAAGTTTTCCATTTTCTCCATTTCTCTCCCCTGTTACAATGAGATAAGGTTGAAATGAAGAGCGAGGGGTCCAAATGGCTAAGGAAAGTTTTGATAAAGAAATTCAATTTCTGCGTATGCTTGTCCTCACAAGCGGGGCGTACAGTCGTCAGCAATTTGCGGAGAGGCTGGGTATCTCGGTTCATACCTTTGATAAAACCTTACGCCGGTTAAAAGAAATCGTAGCGACGATGTATCAACAAGCACCGGATACGCAAAGGAAAGAATTCGCCGAGATGCTGCGCTTCAGCTATTTCGATTCAACGGATCCTATGCTGCTGTTCTTATTTCGAGCGAAGTCATTGAAAGAATCCGAAAGTCAGCGAATTTCTACTCTTCTTACCGCTTTGAATGAGCAGGCACTTACCGCTATTGAACTTCTAGACGTATGTTGTAAAGATATCCAAAGCGATTCCTCACTTCCTGATGAGAAAACGATTCGAAACGACTTGAAATATCTCGAAGAAGTCGGTGTCATTAAAAAAGTGCCTGGACCGCGTCCCTATCGTTATCGCATACATAATGATTTAATCCATGAACTTAGTCAGGATGAGCTTCTTGATCTCTATGATTTTGTTGATGTGATGTCGAATACACAGGTACCGTCGGTTCAAGGCTATTTACTGCGAGACGGGCTAAAAAAACAGATGAATCGGACCTCATCGGAAACGGCATCCATAGAGCCATTCCTTTTTAAATATCATTACCACTCACGTATTTTGGATGAAGCGCATCTTTCCATCCTTCTATCAGCCATTCAAAATCGCCACAAGATCGAGTTTCTATACTTTTCGCCCAAAAATTCGCAATCCTATTCTTCGAAAAACACAAATCCATTGTTCGAACGTGAAATGGAAGGGAAGCTGCAGAAAACACTACCACTCAAAATTGTCTACGATCACCAATATGGACGATGGTACCTTCTTGCTTATGATTCCCGGCATGGTATCAAGAAATATCGGATGGAAGGCATGACTCAGATTGAGCATGGAGAAAGTGTCGACTCAACTTTATTTAATGAGAAGAAAAGTATATTGGAAGAGAGTATAAAGCATAGTTGGGTCCTTGATACCGGACGACCGGTTATCTTGAGAGTAAGATTTTTTAACCCAGGTGATACGGGGCCGAATTTCATTAAAGATCGTGTCCTTCTTCAAGGACAGTGGGGAGAGATCACGGAAGAACAGATCGATTCGTTTATTTTCGAAATTAAGGTGAATGGAACTACGGAAATTAAGCCTTGGATTAGAAGCTTCGGATCTAGCTGCGAAGTGCTTGAACCGATCTATTTTCGGAATGAGATGATCGCGGAGTGGAAGGAGCTTGAGGCGTACTATGAACCTGTTCGAGAAAATATTTAACTATCAAATGATTACGCGGCTAGAAAACTCGGGCACTTTCATGATCACCTCACAGGAAAGGTCATGGCTCAAAACTATGCTTAACCATCCCTCTGCATCCTATGCTTTCACACCGGAAACACTGGAAAAACTTGAATTTGTGCTAGTTGATGAGAAGACCTTGGATTTTTCTGATGCCTTTATTGAGAAAGCTCGAAGTAAGGAGAAGCTAGTCTATCACCCGATGCTTCGCGCATTACGTCGATTCATTACGAGTCAAGCCGCTATCCAACTTACTTACAGAGTGAAGGATGATCGGACTTTTATCAATGAAATGGCTTTTCCCTATAAACTTGAGTATTCCTTGGTGAAAAAAGAATGGTACTTGCTCTAGTATCACATCAGGCATCGAGCAATGATGAGTACGAAACTCGAAAAAATTGAATCGATCAAAGAGTTGTCCATTTCACCTGAGCGAGTCGCCCAAATTGGTTTAGACATAGAGAAATTGCTGCAAAAACGTCAGATTCATGCGACGATCGAGGTTATAAAGGCGTACAATCGAGAATTGTCCCGGATTTTATATGCCTTCTCTTGCTTTGAGAAGCAAGTTGATTACGATGAAATTCAAGAAACGTATACAATCCGATTAACCTTTCAAAATAATGAAGCCGAATATGTCCTGAGCAAACTTCGCTTCTTGGGTAAGCGGGTACGCGTTACCCAAGGCGAGCACTTGCAAAGGAGAATGCTTGATTCGGCCAAAAGAGCTTTGGCTAGGTATGGGGAGTTATAGTCCAACCCACTATACACGATTGGATTCATTCATTCCTGTGTATAATTTATTCCATTTATTTCAATAATACAGAGAATTGAAACTGTAATGTAATGGTGGGGTTAAATGGTAATTTCCTTATACTTGTTCTTTTGCTGGTTACTATTCGGAATTCTAGCTACATTAGCCAAAAAATCGTCTCATAGACATCTCGCCTTTGTGTTTTTATTCGTAGATTTCGTGAATACCAGCATTGCGTATCTGCTTGCGGAACCCATCAAATTTTATCATATATCGAAAAATCCTTTACTTTACGTTTCATTTTCGTTGTATCAAAGCTTAGTTATCCCTGCAATGATTGTGATCCTTGTTCATGCCTACATTCATTTTACAAAAACGGCGTTTTTTTTAACTTCGCTAGTTACTCTTCTTGCCTTTGAATTCATTGGTCGTTCTTTGAACTTGTTTACATACGACGGAATGTGGCATTTGGCTGTTTTATTCGGGTACCGATTGTTTTTGTTGTACCTTACAATCCTTGCCTTAAAATGTTTCAGAAGGATGTGTACCTATTAGCATGAGAAGTTTTATGCCATTTGATGAACGCGCATTCGATATGAATGACTACTTTGTGCTTATATGCATTGTTTTCGCATATGGATTTATTTACTTCATGCCGAAACGATTCCCCCTATCTGTTACTTTATTATTATTGCTTTTCAGCTCCACGCTTGCCAGTATGTTGGATAATTCAATTGGCGGCCATATTTTTGATCTTTATGATATTATGGACGGACCTGCGTATTCAATCATGGATTTTGTTGTATATTTTATGTATGCTCCGTTTGGATATATATTTATGTATTTTTATGATCTATTTCGATTAAAAGGAATACTAGCCGTCGGATATATCGCGTTGTTTTCATTACTTTCCGCTGGGTTTGAATGGGTATGTTTAAAGGCGGGAGTGTTTACTTATAAAGATTCCTACCTCATCTATTATTCCTTCCCCATCTATTTATTTTCACAATCAGCCCTTGTGTTATTTTATAAATTTATCACGGATCAACAGAAAAATGTGCAACATTCATCTCTCGGTAACGACCCGGAGTAACCCCTTCCTCCTTATTGAAATTTCGTATCCCGCACCTATTCTCTCAATTCCACCCGCGCCAATTGGGATTGAACCATCATCTTATCGTAATGATCCGGATCATTCTTCTTCGAAGTCAGTAAAGTACCCAGAATCCCTCCAAGGAATCCAAGCGGTATAGAAACAATTCCTGGATTATTCAAAGGGAACAGCGCTTCACGACGAATCCAACCAGACGATGGATCCATTACATTGGGACTTAGAATCACAAACAAGATCGAAGTGATAAGTCCCGTTAACAGCCCGATTATGGCACCAGTTGAATTGAATCGGCGCCAGTACAGCGTTAGCAGCAGTAAGGGCAAGTTCGCGGAAGCGGCTACCGCAAAAGCCAGCGAGACTAGGAATGCCACGTTTAACCGCTGAGCACCTAAAGCAAGTACGATAGACAATACGCCGACCACTATAGCCGAACATTTGGCAACCAGCATCTGCTGGGCCTCTGTTGCTTTTCCCTTTTTCAGTATACTGCTGTAGATATCATGCGAAAAAGCGGACGTTGCCGCCAGCACCAACCCAGAAACAACAGCCAGAATGGTGGCAAAAGCAACCGCTGAAATGAACGCCATCCAAAACTCGCCGCCAAGCGCCTTTGCGAGTAAAGGTGCCGCCATATTGTCCTCACCCAATAATAAAGTTCGATCAACGAAGGCTGCAGCACCAAAACCAAGAAAGATGGTCATCACATAAAAAGCACCGATTAGCCAAGTTGCATGAATGACGGAAGACCTGACGGTCTGCGCCTCCTTGACTGTATAGAATCTGGAGACGATGTGCGGCAGCCCTGCTGTCCCCAATACCAAAGCCAGATTAAAGGAAAGCGTATCCAAGGGTCCCGAAAAAAAATTCCCAGGCTGTACAAATTTCTCCTTTAACGGAGTTGCTTGCGAAACATACACATACAGATCAAATAGATTCCAATTAAATCTGGCAAGTACCATCAGGCTGATCATAAAAGTACTGCACACGAGTAAAATAGCCTTGATGATTTGCACCCAAGAAGTGGCAAGCATACCACCGAAAGCTACATAAATGGTCATCAAGCTGCCGACTACAAGGATTGCTGAGGAATATTCCACCCCTAGCAGTAAATGGATGATACCCCCTGCCCCAACCAACTGAGCAATCATATAAAAGATCGTGATCAAAATATTGTTAATCGCCATCCAACCTCTAAGATTCTTCTCTTGAAACCTCACTGCGATCGCGTCTGCCATCGTAAAACGTCCCAGATTATGCAGCGGTTCTGCGATTATATAGAGAACAATCACGTAGGATGCTAGAAAACCTATTGAATAGAAAAAACCATCAAAGCCATATATGGCAATGGTCCCCGTAATACCAAGAAAAGAAGCGGCACTCATATAATCACCAGAAATGGCCAGCCCGTTTTGCAAGCCAGTGAGTCGATTTCCAGCCACGTAAAAGTCATTCGTATTCATTGTACGTTTAGCAGAATGGTACGTAATAACCAGTGTTCCAATCACTACGGCCACGAAAAAGATAAACGCGAAAAAATTCATAATGACCCGATTCCTTCCTAGGCTGCTCTTTATTTACTACTAAAAGAATAGCATATTTAGGCCCACAAAAAGCAAAAACATGCAGCAAGCCTTAGGAAAGGCTGCTTGCATGTTTCTTGGCGTTCAAAAGAATGGGCTGCTTACATACCCGTATTTGCTTTTACATTAATTTCCGTATATTTGACATCATCTCTTTGTGTGGAAAGCATTGTTCCGATATAGGCTCCCAGGAATCCAAGCGGAATGGAGATAATACCAGGATTGGCCAAATTAATAAGCGGATTGCCCACCAGAATAGCCTTTCCTGCCTCTCCCCAAATATTTGGGCCCACGGCAACAAGTAGGATACAGCTTAATAGTCCACTTAACATACCGACAATCGCGCCAGTCGTGTTAAACCTTTTCCAGTAGACGGTGAAGAGAATGACTGGCAAATTGGCGCTTGCCGCAACAGCGAAGGCAATGGATACCAAGAAAGCTACATTGAGCTTTTGAGCAAACAGTGCCAAGATAATCGAGAGCAAGGCTACACCAATCGAAGCGAAACGGGCTATTTTCAATTCTTCCTTATCCGTTGCTTTGCCTTTACGAACGATTTGTCCGTAAAAATCATGGGAGAAGGCCGAAGCAGCAGAAAGCACCAATCCGGTAACTACCGCTAATATCGTGGCAAAAGCAACCGCGGAAATAAAAGCAAATAAGAAGTCCCCACCTAGTGCTTTGGCCAAAAGCGGCGCAGCCATATTTCCACCTTTATCGATCGCTGTAATATCTTTTGCACCAACAAATGCTGCAGCTCCAAAGCCAAGGAATAAGGTCATGACATAGAAAATACCGATGACCCATGTTGCCGAGACGACAGAACTTCTTGCCGTAGCCGCATTTTTTACTGTATAAAAGCGAGTAAGAATATGCGGTAATCCGGCAGTTCCGAGCACCAGTGCAAGGTTGAGGGAGAGCGTTTCAACCGGAATCTTATATTTGTTGCCAGGATTTAAAAACGCCTCTTTCAAGGGTGTTGCTGTTTTCAATTGGGTAAACATTTCGGAAATACTGAAATTAAACTTAGCTAGAACGATAAGTGACAGGATCAGCGTCCCACCCATCAGAAGAACAGCTTTTGTAATTTGTACCCAACTCGTGGCCCGCATTCCGCCAAATACCACATAGATGGTCATCAGGATGCCCACAATTAATACAGAGGTATAGTAATTAAAGCCGAATAACAGTTTGATCAAAGCACCCGCACCAACAAGCTGTGCGATCATATAGAAAATGGAAATGGTGATCGTGTTTAATGCGGCAACCGAACGAACATTCTGATTAGCAAATCGAGCCGCGATCATATCCGCCATCGTATATTTCCCTAAATTCCGAAGCGGTTCCGCCACTAAATAAAGAACGACAAGATAAGCAACTAGAAAACCTAGACTGTAGAAGAATCCATCAAATCCAGTCAAGGCAATCGTCCCTGCGATTCCCAAGAACGAGGCTGCCGACATATAATCTCCGGCAATGGCAAGCCCGTTCTGCCACCCCGTTAATCCTCCGCCACCCGTATAGAACTCATTCGAACTATCGGTTTTCTTAGCTGCATAATACGTAATTATCATCGTTAATAAAATAATGCAAAGAAATAGAATGACGGCAGTTGGACTCATGACGGATTACCTCCAATTTCCGATTTTATTTCTTCAACTTGTCGGTCGAATTCCTTGGATTTCCTGGAGTAAATGATACAGAGTGCCCAAGTCATCAGAAACTGGGCAAATGCGTACACCCATGCCCACGAAATAGGGCCGATTGCCGGATTATTCAATACTTTGGTGTAAGAGGTTAAGATGGGTAGAGTAAAGTAAAAAAGGAGGAAAAAAACTGTCATTGGAATGATGAATCGTTTTTTGTTGCCGATTAATTTCTTGAATTTTTCTGACTGTGCCACTTCCCCATATTGAACAGGCTTGCCGTTTGACATTTGCTTCGTCCCTCCCGATGTAAGCGTCTTCAAATTGATTATATGCGATTTTTTGCCCTCTGTATCGAGACTGTCGCGAATCGTCATATTCCCCGCCTGAATTGCCTAATAAGGAGCTTTAAACGGTTTCATTTTCATTTGAGCAGCCTAAACAGCTCTTTGGCCATCTCCCGCGAAACGGGTAATTGCGTTCTTTTTTCATTTCTCAAAATCAAATTAAAAGCGCCATTGAACCATGGAACTAATTCATCGATACCATTTAAATTAACCAAATAACTGCGATGAGGACGAAAAAAAGGTAGTTCCCCGAGCTTATTTTCCAATTCCTGCAGGCTCATTTTGGACATATAAATCTGGTTGGAATACGTATAGATATGGATGCTTTTCTCTTCCCTCTCGGCATAAAGGATGGTCTCAGGATCAAGCAGGACATGCTTCTCCCCATCTATGATCAATAGCTTATTCCAGTTCCTTGCTTTGGAGGAAAATTGCATTTTGCTGGGCAGTGATGTCGTTAGTGGGCTATTGGAAAGCTTGCTGCGAATCCGTGCCAGTGATTCCTTTAGACGCTCATGACTATAAGGTTTAAGTAAATAATCAACAGCATTCAACCCGAACGCCTCAACCGCATGATCATCGTGGGCCGTTGTGAATACAATTAGGGGTACTTGTGCAGCAGTTTTCAGCATACGGGCGGCTTGCATGCCATCTAATTCCGGCATTTGAATGTCCAAAAATATAGCGTCTGGCTCCCATTCATTTACAAGCTCTAATAACTCCTTACCGTTGGAGGCATGCGGCATCAGCTCTATATCCTCTTCCATCCCCAACAGGTAGACCAGCTCTTTACGGGCTAACCACTCATCTTCAGCAATCATGACCTTCATGGTTCTCACCTACGTATCCCCTCCTCTCGGTACTTGTCCCAGGAATGTTAAATGAAAATCTACATCCGCCATTTACATTATTTTCGATAAAAAGTCGAGACTCCTCGCCAAACAAGCCGATCAGCCGCTGATTGACATTGTAAACACCAATCCCGTTCCCCTCGCTGCTATTAACCGGCTCATTGCCTAGTTGCTCTAGCAATTCAGGAGGTATGCCGCTTCCGTTATCTTCGATTGATATTTGTAAAGTATCCTCATGGTTCAACACTTCTATTCGGATTCGCCCCCCGTGATTCCTATCTTTCAATCCATGTTTGATACAATTCTCAACCAATGGCTGCAGCGTAACGGGAGGAATCATAGCTATTAGCAAATCAGAGTCCAACTGAACTTCCATCGTGATCTGATCCTTAAATCGAATCTGGATAATTTCCAAATACGAGCTAAGATGCATGATTTCCTGTTGGATCGAAATCGTATGAGACGCAATAAGCTTGATGTTAAGCCTCATGTAAGTACTAAGCTGCATGGTAATATGCCTTGCCATATCAGGTTCAATTCGAATCAGGGAGATAATGGAGTTCAACGTATTGAATAAAAAATGAGGATTGATTTGCGACTGCAGGATCCTTAGTTCGGATTCCTTCATTAATGCCTCCACACTCTCATGCATGGCCACACTGAGCTGATAGGAAAGCAGTTTGCCCAATCCTTCTGCAAGTACGATTTCAACCGAACGAATCTCCTGTGGTTTTTTAAAATAAAGCTTGATCAAACCGGCAACTTGTCCAGCCTGCTTGATCGGAACTATGATCGCAGCTCTAAGCAATCTATGATTCGGTTGGATATCCTCGTGGTTAAGAGCGATTTGCAACTTGCCTGTGCTAATGGCCTGCCTCGAAAGCTTAGAGCGAATCGGTTCACCGGGTATTAGAATCATATCACCAAGCCCCGCGTGGGAAAGAATGTTCTCCGTATCGGTAATAGCAACCGCAGCTGTCTTAAGCTCCCTTAGCAGTAACCTAGCAATCGCATCTGCCGATTGATAAGTTAGTCCCTGCTTCAGATGAGGCAGCGCAGCTTCTGCAATATGCAGGGCTCGCTGAGTTTCATAAGCAACCGCGCGTTCCTCTTCCCGGAATACAACACGCAGCATGGTTGTGAAAATCGCGATGGAGATGCTGTTCGTGAGCACCATCGGAATTCCGATCAAGTCCACAAGTTCAATCGCTTTCTTAGATGGCACTGATACAATAAGGATAATTCCCATCTGCACGATGGGCGCGAACATGCCGATAAAAATGGCTTTAGCCGGAGAAATGACCCGTTCCTGCAAGAAGAATCTCGCCACTCCGCCTGCTAATAATCCGGTCAGAGGAGCGGCGATTCCACCCGCCAAACCTGTAAATCCACTCATCACATATAAGTGGCTTCCAGTAATTAAACCTGCACCGATCCCCACAATAGGACCTCCCATTAAACCTCCGATGACAACGCCAACCAGAGCGGAATGGGCTAATGCTTGATTGGCTTGCAGAGGAAAGATCCAAAAGGAAGACGAGATAACTCCGCCCTCGATCACCACGCCTGCATAGGTGCCAAGAATGCCGAACAAGCCAAATAAACAGATGAAATATATGGTATTCATAACGGACATTTTTCTGTCCAGCAGTTGACGAACGATAGGAATTCGCGTCAGGATAAACGTTACGATCAACAGAATACCCATACGCTCAAAAAGCAGAAGTGCGAGCGCTTCCATATTACCCCTCCTGCTGTATATTATAGCATAGCATTTCTATGTGTTATCCATTAATAGACCTAAATGAATAGCAGTCGTAGGCTCACATTTCTTGTCTTTTTCATACGGTGATAAAAAAATAAGACTGCCCCAAAATCTTTTACAGATTTCGGGACAGCCTTTGAATATTACATTATTTTTTAACGTTAAACAATCTACCTAGCGAACACCAACCAGTGAGTGTGTGTTGTGTTTTTTTTGTTTGTCGTCGCAAATAATTCACAAAAACCGAAAAGTTGCTATAGCCATACATATGTATAAAAACGAGTTTTGTGAAGTAGTCAAAATGGGAACGAATGTTCTTTAATTGGGCAAAATATAACCACTTCCCGTTTATAGGAAGTGATTATATTGAAGACTAGTCTTTATGGTGTAGATGTTATAACCGTTACAGAGCTGCTATCTGTTGTCGCTGCGGTTGGTGCAGAATTCAATCCTGCTACATTCTTAACGTTGATCTGGAACGTCATAAGACCTACTAGATCAGTTCCGTCTAAGACGTATGTTACAGTATTGATACCACCAAAGTCACCTGCAAGATTAAACGTAGTAGGAGTTTTTCCACTAATCAAGAAATCATTTAACGCCCAAACTCCTTGCGATGATGTGAATGTTAAAGTTACTGTGTCGCCTGCTGCTGCTTTTGTTGTATCAGCATTGTTAGATTCGATATGAACATTGGAGATAATAGCTGCTTTCAATACTTGTACTTTGCTATTGTCTGTTGTTGCTTCTGTTGTTGCAGAACTAACGCCTGATGCATTTTGAACGTTGATTTTGAAAGTCATTAGTGTATCAAGGTCAGAATCAGTTATGGTGTATGTAGCTGTGTTTAGATAGTCGCTGCCATCCAAAACGCTTGTGAAATCAGTAGGATCATTGTCATTAATTTTAAAGCTACCAAGCTTTGTAACTTGCTCTGCTGTACGGAACGTTAATGTAACTGTGTCGCCTGTGACAG
This sequence comes from Paenibacillus sp. Soil724D2, assembly GCF_001427935.1. Lineage (NCBI taxonomy): Bacteria > Bacillati > Bacillota > Bacilli > Caryophanales > Paenibacillaceae > Paenibacillus > Paenibacillus sp. Soil724D2. The sequence continues at coordinate 13,833 of NZ_LMRY01000004.1, read as the reverse complement.
CATATCTAGGGTCTGCATTGCTTGAAGTGATACTAATATTGCTGATAGTTACTGGCAATACTGCTGCAACTTTAATTACAACTTCGCTACCTTCTGCAACACCTGAGAAAAAGTTAGCTGCTAGTACTGGAGCTTTCGCTGTTTCTGGCGCACCATTTGGCAATGTGATTCCATCACCATTTGTAACACCATCACTCAACTTTTTCGGGCTATTAATCGTATTTCCTGTCACGGTTAATTTACCTAACGTTGCATTTTCCAATGAGATTGCATGTTTTTCATCATTAATGATGTTACCAGTAAGTGTAGCAGTAGTGTTTGGGCTATCAACGATAATACCAATCCATCCATTACTGATGCTAGTTCCGCTTACAGTAAATTGAGTACCATTGCTTCCTGTTTTATCGCTGATACCAATAGAATCAATCCCATTTATACCATTAATAAGACTATCATTAATTTGTACACCTGTCATACCATCACCAACCATTACTCCATAGAACCAATCAAAACCTTCTACAGTGTAGAACTTAGATGGAGTGATTTGAATATTTTTGATGATAACATTGGAAGCTTCTACCGCGATACCTTTATTGATTGAATGATAATTTCCTCCATCAATAGTTACTGCGCGATTAATCATCAAGTAATCAGCAGCTAAAGTAATATCATCGCTCAATTTAATTGTTTTTACAGAGGTATCCGTTAAAGCAGTTGCTAATTCTTCCGCTGTCGCTACAGTCGTAAGCGTTGGATCAGCAAGCGTACCCTTTTGCTGATTTACTGAAAACATACCTTGAGCCATTTGTAGCGCTATTATTGCATTGTCAATTTCTTGTTGCGTATCTGCGTTAGTTTTTACATCTGTAGCGGTTTGAATCGCCGCGTTAAATGTATTCATAACGTCTTCTGTTACCCAATATTTAGTAGTTGGAATGTCTAAGCCGTTTTCGCTAACTGATATTGCGGCACTACTAAGAGTAGCCGACTGAATTGATAATTCAAGTGATGTTGTGTCTAGTTGGACTTTAGTTCCAAAAGCTCTGGCACTTTCGAAAACCTGTTGAGCAGTACTTAAATCTGTTACTGCTACTGTAATTTCATGTTGCGTTGTTGCGGCTGATTTAGCGTTTTGAGCAGCGGTAATTGCAGCAAGCAATGTCTCATTAACTTCTGTTGTTACCCATTGTTTCGCCGGATCAACGTCAGAACCATTTAAGCTAATTTGAACCGAAGAAGGTAGAAGCTGCGCTTTTGTGATTTCTTCGTCCAACAAAGTTGTGTCAAGTGGAGTCGGCGGCTTTGTTCCAGATTGTGCAGCAGCCGTGAAGGTTTCAACGGCTAGATTCAATGATGTTACTGCATCATCTAGTTCTTGTTGGGTTGCCGCATTATTTTTTACAGTCGTAGCAGCTAGTATTACCGCTTGTAAAGTGTTGAAGTCTGTTTGTGTTACCCATTTAGCAGCAGGTATAACGTCATTACCGTTTGTGCTGATTTCGAAGCTCATTTTAATAGTGTTAGCATTTGAAATTGCTGTGTCGATTACCGTTGTATCTAATACAGGAGCTACATAAGTACCATTTTTTACTTCTGCGCTGTAAACTAGTACCGCGTCATTCAGCTCAATAACTGCATCTGTTACTTGTTGTGTTGTTGTTGCATTTGTTTTAGCAAGTTTAGCCGTTGCAATCGCTGCGTCTAATACATCGCAAACCTCTTTTGTAACCCATGAGAATGCTACTGGAACTTCTGTACCATTTACACTGATTGCTACACCTTGTTTAGCTATCTCAGCGGCAATAATTGCTTGGTCAAGTGCTGTTGTATCAACCAATACTTTTGTTCCGTTTGTTTTAGCTGCATTATACGTTACTACCGCCGCATCTAATGCTGCTGCTGCGTTCGTTACTTGAAGTGCCGTTGTTGCTGTAGCCTTAGCAGTTGTTGCCGCTGTGATAGCAGCTACTAATGCATCGTTAACTTCTTCTGTTACCCATTTAGAAGTTACTTCAACATCTGATCCGTTAACACTGATTTCAACATTTGCTTTGGCTGCATTTGCTGCTGCAATAGCTGTATCAATTGCTGTTGTATCAGGCAATTCTACTACAGGCACTACCACTGTAACGCTACCGCCAATTGTTGTAGTTTCAATAGTTTTTGATAATGTGCCTGCACTATTTTTTACGTTGATCTTGAAAGTAACAAGACCTTCTGGTTCAGTTCCATCAAGAACGTAATTAGCTTGATTTAGCCATTTACCGCTTTTTAGCTCTGATGTAAATGAAGTAGGATTTTTTCCGTTGATCTTGAAAGTGTCAAGCATAAACGTTTCTTCTGTGGATAGGAACAATACTGAAACTGTGTCACCTTTAACTGCTATCGTTTTGTCATTAGCATTACTTGAAAAGATACCAATGGCAGTCAATTCTAAAGTTGCAGGCGTTGGATTTTCAAGCAAAGCTTCTGCTGCTAACAAAACATTGTAGTTTGATACTAATGCTTTTTGTTGCTCGTTTAACTCTTCGTAACGCTCACGCGCCCTAGCAACGTCTTCTGCAAAAAGAACATCATCTAGCCCTTTGCCAACTAGGTATGATATCGAACCTAGTTCAGCAGGGAAGAAATCGACAACTTGATTTTTTTGGTAGTAACCAATTGGATTTTTGTTTGCATCATAGAACATAACTGTAAACCATTCTTGGTCAAGGCTATAAACTGAAAAAGCCCAATTAAAAACTGTTGTACTATTTCCTTTTTCTACAGTACGTTCATTCTCTCCTAGTACCAAATCATTTAAAGTGAGGTTTGTGCGTTCATTACTAGAACCGCGAACAGCAATATATTTAAAGTCTTTTACGGAATCTGGAACATCACTATTAGTAACAACGGCTTCAATACCGCCAGAAGAAGTTTTACCATTTGCAGCTACTTCGGACTGTGTAAGATTTCTCATGCTTACTCCGTCAACTACTACAGGTGCAGGCGTAGTAGTTGAAGCTTGAACTGCCACTGTGCTTGCTCCCGTTACTAGACTTACTGGACTAGCGCCAACCGTTTTTAGGCTATAATTAAATGTATAATTGCCTACTTTTTTAATAGTGACAGGGTACGTAGTTGTTACGCCTGCTGCATATTGGGAAACAAAATCGCCCAATCTAAAACCGTCTGCTGATCCGGCTGCAATTATTAGTGGTAAAGTCGCTGTACCTTCTTGAACGACTACTGGAACCACACCATTAACTGCGGTCAAGACGATATCGCTTGAAGTCAGACCACTAATGGCTACATAATGTCTTACTTTATCATTTGCATGGTCTGATTCTATTGCGCCTTTCATTGTTACGGCTAAATTAAATTGCGTACCTTGAACAGCATTCGAAATATTAGGTGCCGTGATTGTTAGGCTTGTTGTTGCCGGAGTTGTGTTATTTCCACCGCCGCCACCGCCTGTGCTACCACCGCCACCGCCACCAGTACTAGGTGCAGGAGTTGCGCTTGGAGCAGGTGTCGTCGAAGGTGTTGGTTGTGGTGTTTCTGGTTTTTGTTGGTCTTTAACTTCTTCTGCGCCTTTAATGAAGTTTGAACCCATTTGTGCAGCTTGTTCGCGTGTTGCATTGCCTTGCGGATTGAATGAACCGTCTGGATTACCAGAAACCAATTTGTATTTAAGAGCAAGTGCAACATATTTTTTAGCCCAATCAGATACTTTATCAGCATCCGTGAATGTCAATTCTGCTGAATCTTCGATTTTACCTTGCTTTTGCAATGCCTTAACCATAATTACAGCCGTTTGTTCGCGTGTTACAGTTCCGTTTGGTGCGAAAGTACCGTCACCCATGCCATCAATGATGCCATATTTTTTAGCTGCTTCAACGTAAGGTACTGCCCAACCTTCAACGTCAGTGAAACTAGAAACAGCGCTATTATCAATTTGAAGTTTTAAAGCTTTTACTAGGATAGTAACGAATTGAGCGCGTGTAAGCGTGCCTTTCGGATCAAAGTGTTCAGCGTCCATACCTGTTAGAACGCCATCTTTTTGAAGCTGAATGATTGCGTCTTTAGCGAATGAATTAGTAATGTCTGAGAATTGATTAGTTTCTTCTGCTAGTGCAGGAATTGTAAGGGATAATAGCATAGCTGTTGATACAATTGTTGGTAAAATTTTCTTCATTTTTTTGTGTTCCTCCGATTATTATAATTGTATGATTTGGACATAACTTCTATAAAATAAAACTTAACCTTTCTTTGGACAAGCATCCTTACAGAAATAACCGCTTTCGCTTTCGCCGTGAATATCTTCGTTTGCAGATTTAAAACTTCTTAAATCCTCTATGTTGCGGATTGCTCCACATCCTCACAAATACCTTGTTCGACATTTGAGCTTTCATGCATACTTAGTTCCTCCACAGGGCTTGTCGCTTGTATTTCAATCAAATTTGCTTAAATGTCCCGATTCCCATCCACCCATCCCTTTCCGTGAAACTTTTTTTCTCTAGCTTTTCAGTCAGCAGCATCGTGGATACATGCACTTTTCGACACAAAATGCTCACATACCCTACTTAGCTTTTCATTAATAGGAACGAATGTTCCATGATCCTTAGTACCTAATAATTGGTAAAACAAAGTTTAAAAAATAAATACCCTCAGTAAATTAGGTCTTTTCACTTAGGTAAAACCGACCGACGAACTATCAAACAATAAAAATTGATTAGATATTAGTTATTTTGTCATATCTATAGTACAATACTACCAGTTCCACCATTACACTATCATTACAAGAATATCCCATTTTTCGGAGGCAACTTGAATAACTTACATAACAATGACGTGACAATACATAGAGAAATTCACTTAACTGAGAAAATAGATGCGGAATACATTGTATTTATACACGGCTTAGGCCTAGATCTAACAACTTGGCATTACATTGTCCCTTTTCTAAAAGGAGAATATAATATTGTCTTGTACGATTTAAGGGGACATGGATTAACTTCTGCTGGAGACATTCCTTTTACTTGGGATTTAATGTGTGAGGATTTAAATGAAGTTATTTCAGATTTAAAAATGAAGTGTTTTCATCTAGTCGGGCATGCGATTGGGGGCATTATCGGAATATACTACTCTCTAAAAAATGTAAACTCTATCCTATCACTAACGCTTATTTCTACACCTGGATTTTACTCTGAGAATGTACTCAAGAAATCCGTTGAATTCCGACATTCCCTAGCTAGCGGAACATCTATTGAGCCCTTATCATCTCTTTTAGTTAAAACGATTTCGAATAAACCATCCGATTCACAAGAAGTTCATTTACTTCACAATGCATATCAACGAGTTATAGTCACAAAATACTTTGAACTTTTCAACTTATTTATTGATGCAAGACCATCATTGGATGATTTTTCATTGCTCCATGTACCAACGCTGGTCATGGCAGGATCCTCAGATCTCTTGCTACAACCATATTTGTCAGGAGTTATGTCCAGCCTAATTCCTAAATCAACCTTTATCACAATTGCCAACTCTTCAAATGTAACTTTTATTGATCAACCACAGGAAACTGCTCAAAAGATCATTGGATTTTTAGAATCACCAGATCTGTCAACACCTTGCACTCAATATAATGATCCATTGCTTATTGATACAAAAGAAGAATTATTTGAAATAATTAAAAACCGTAAACAAAAGAAACAACAAACAGGCATATTGAAAATCCAGGTATTAACGACCTTTCGTGTTTACATTAATGATACCGAAGTTCTAGAGGGATGGAATAAAAGAAATGCAAAAAAAATACTTATATATCTATTGTTGCATCCCACATCCACACGTGAAGAACTTTATGATGAATTTTGGCCAGATCTAGAAATAGGTAAAGCTCAAAATAATCTCAGGGTATCGCTTAATTATTTAAACAAATTAATTTATACGGACCAATTTAGTTTTCTACACACAGACAGGGAGCATATTTACCTCAAGGGGCAAATCCAATGTGACTTAAATGATTTAATTGAAATGCTTCACCGAGCTGCTAACGAAGAGATACCTAAAAAAAAGGAAAAATTGGTTTTAGATATCATCGAAAACTTACCACTTGATTGGCTTAGCGGATATTATGATAATTGGATTTTAACCTTAAGAGATAATATTGAAAGAAAATTACTCAAATTAACTGAATATTTCATACTATTTCACCAAGAAAAATTAAACTATGAGAAAGCAATGAATTTCGTTAGTTATGCCATATTTTTAAGGAAGCATGAAATCAGGTACTACGATTGGATGATTGAACTGTTGTTAAAGTCTGGAAAAAAAAGTAACACAAATGAGTGGGAAATGAAGAAACAGGCTGTTCTTCAAGAATTAACATAATAATCCCCCTAGTAGTCTGCTTAATCAAGGTTTTTCAGAAGTAACAAAAAGTCTGCCTGATCTCCGATGCGTAATTGCGGGAGATCAGGCAGACTTTCTTAAGGTTTATTTACTTTTCAAGCCGCTATATAAATAACTCCATCTGCTTGACATCCCCTAATCTTTCCAGTGAAATCGGCGCATAATCACGGAAATAGGCCTGATTAATTTCCTTTTCTTTGGTCATGACTAGTTTGCTTCCATTAGCCGCTTGTCTAAGCCTGCAGCTAAAGACGACAGGGAAATAGTCTTTAAGAAATTTCCCTTCCGCATGCGCGGTGAGCGCGATAATTTGGAACCCAAGCTGTTCGGCTATAAAAAATACAGGACTTAATACATGGTCGCTCGATGCTTTTCCGAAGGGATTATCCAGGATCACGGTCCGATGTCTTTTCATATTCGCTTGAATATGCTGTCGTTTCTCGGCGACATAGTTAAGTAATCCCAAGAATAAGGTCATATTCTTGCTCCATTTTTCCCCGCCGGACCAATTATTAGACTGCTCCCAAGAGAAGGAGGCCTTCGTCACGTTATTCTCATTGGTTACTTTGCGGCAGGATACTTTCATCGGCCTTTCTTGCAAAACAATGTGCAGTAGCTGCTTGGTATCCAACCATTTTTCGATCTCCTTGCGAACCGTCGATTTCACTTCTTGACCGTTGTCATCAAGGTAATGACCTTTGTCCAGTTCGGCCAAAATCCACTCCAGATGCTTGCGCAGATGGTCCTTGGCTTCAAGCTCATCCCATTCCGGAATTTGAAACGAGTAAATGTGCTTCCACTGATCCTCGACCTTGACTCTCGTTTTATTAGGAATATCTCGAAGCTCAGAAGCAATCAGCTTGATATGGCTATGCACATGAATAATATACTGTTCCAGCTGTTGATTGTGTGTACGCATCGTTTCTTCTGCGACATGATTGACACGTTCAATCCGGCTGTGCATTTTCTGTTGAAATTGCATTAACTCCTGATAGTTGTCTTTTTTCTCGACACCTTGCTCGGCCATATCTCTCATTTTGATATCTTTGATTTGTTTCCGGCAAAAATCAACGAAATGAACTCTGGCTTTTTTCACAGAAGACTCTTCGGCTTCCAGTTCTTTCATAACGGCGGATAACAAAGTCACGGATTTTCGGACCATTTTCATCCTGTCATTCAGAAACTCGGCTTTCAATTCTTGCGTGATTAATGACGCCTGAATGAGTGAATTTTCAAACCCATGCATGATTTTATATTGATTTAAGTATTGGATAACGTCTTCGATTTTACCTAATTGGGCCTGAATTTGTGTATGCTGCTGCTGTAATCCCGTCTTCTGCTGATGCAGGCGTGTTTCTTCGCTTTGAACTTGATCATCCACCACTGTCAGCGACTCTGTAAAGGTTACAGGCAGCCCCCCCGAATGCGCAGCGCCATACTGCTCAATGAGTAGTTTAATTGTCGTCGCTAGTGCATCAAATTGCTTCTCAACTCGCGTAAATTCTTCTTTGTCACGAGACAACCGAGATTCAAGGTCCTTGAGCTCCGATAACAGCTGCGACATCTGGTCTTCACCGGTCACAGAAAACGCAAGATCCTCATTCAAATCCAAGTCCGCTTGTTCCAGTCGAAGCTTGTTCATCTCCTTCTCCAGCGTTGTTCTGCTGGTCTTGGCATGATTCCACTCCGTTTCAAGCTGCTGACGTCCTTGAGATATGCGATTTAACTTGAGATGCAAATCTTTTCTTTCTGTTTTCAACCAATCTAAACTATGATTCGTTTCAATCGGCTGTACATCGAGAGTCTCTATATACGTATCTTGACTTTGAAGACTCGCTTTCTCGGTCCTCAAATAGTTCATGCTGCTTTTCACTGATTCGATCTGCAGCTTCACTTGCTCCATAGAGCGCTGCCTGCTATCCAACTTGCTTTGCTGATCTTCTGCCTGTTCAACAAGCTGATCAATCGCCACGTTCAATGCAGCGATTTCTTTCCCCAGCTCGACATATGTCCGTCCTTTTTCAATCCACTGTTGGAGCTGAACCATTTCACCTTTTTGCTCGTCCATGATGTTATTGTGCTGCTGAATCGTTTGCTCAGCCTGACGAACGGATTTCCTGATGGAATCCTCCTGGCTTTCTAATTCACGCACTTGTTCGCGCTTAAGTCCAACTTGCCTTTCCATTTCTTGTACGACCTCTAGAGGGTATGAAGCAGTGAATCGACTGAAAGAGGTTTGTAAATCAGAAGTACGCTGCAATTCGCTTTCCTTTACTTTACGTGCTGTCAGGACCTCTTCACCTTTTTGAGATATCGCTCGTTTCCAGCTCGCAAATTCAGCGACATCGGCATTTTCACGCCAATGCTGCGGTTCAACCCAAGCTTTGTCTTGCACAGCTATCGGCGTATCCATATTGGCTAGACGTGATGCTTCCTGCGATGAGATGACTTGAATCGGAAACTGCATATCCTCCGCATACTGCCCAAGCTTGCTCGTTAATAACCCAACCTCTTCTTCTGTCGTAATCAAAGTCACTGACCACAGAGGATGTGTCATTGCCCGCTCGCTTAGGTCTAAGCCCTGCAAATATTGAATGCCTGTCTCCAATAACGCGAATTGATTTCTCCACTTGTCTACCAAGCCTGCCACATAGGTATCCGCAAAAAATGTATGCTGGTAGCTGTAATCATCGATATACCGGAAAGCGAGACGTTCTTTCAGCAAATATGCTTCTTTCTGCAGGTGCAGCTTTTCCAAATCCTCCCTAAGCCGCTCTTCAATCGAACTCTGCTTCTCATATACGGATGAGAGTCTCCCCCATGATGACCTGTACGCAGAAATTTCGGTAAGCATGGATTGATGCTCTTTTTTAAATGCTTCGAGATTTTGCTCCGAGCTGGCGCGTCCCACATAGGCGATCTTAAGGCTTTCACTCACTCGTTCCAGCTCTCTCATGCTTTCCTCTTTACCGAATGCCAAATCCTTGTTATTCTGCACAAGCAGCACATTGCTGTCATCCAACTTCTGATAACGCTGAATCCAATCCGTCATACTGCCTTCCATGCTCTCGACTGCTGGATTTGCCAAAACATTAGCTCTAAGCACTTCTTTATCTTTCTCGCGGGCCTGCACAATGGATCTATGTTCAATGAGCTGCTTGTTCAATCCCTCAAGTTCGCTCGACAGATCTCTCAGAATCGTTTCCTCTAAAGCCGTCCTATTCTGATGAGCATCTAATTCCTGCCTGAGTTTCTCTTCTTCCACCTGCCACTCTTGCTCCATCTTGCTGTAAATACTGCGAATTTGCCCGCTATTATTGTTCCATGCTTCGCGAAGATCCCCCTCTTCTTGGGTATTACCGAACTGATCAAGTTCGCGCTGCAAATAATTCATGCGCTCTTCTGCAGAGGTCCACTGCTGCTTGTAGTCAGCCAAACGCAGAGAATAGTAGTGCTGCTTAGCACTTCGTACTTGCGCCTCTTTCCGCTCAACGTCTTCCTCGACCAATCTCAGCTTTGTTTCCAAAGCGGATTGATCTTGTTTTTGCTTGGCAATCTGAAGGGATTCTTTCCTCCGAGCCAATAACAGCAGCTGCTGATCGCATTCTGCCATTTGCCGGTGCCATTGTGAAAGCTTAGAGGCTTCCTCATTTTTATGCTCATTCACTAATAACCAATAGGCCTTCGTTTCAGCCTGGGCAGCTGCATAAGCCATCTGTTTGGCATCCATTTTGGCAAAATGAAGCACATAGCCATCCAATTCAACGAGGATCTTCTTATTTTCTTCGATTTTTTCTTTTAATTCTTTATATTTTTTGAAGCTGTCCCTGTGCATTTCAAAATTATTCGCGAACTCGCCTTGTTCATACCCGGCCATCGCATCCTCTACCGTTGGGATCAACAAGCGATCGAACAATTGACTCGTCGTTTTACATTCATCAAAAAAGCTCTCTACACCGCCCTCTGAGCTATTGATCTTCGCAATTCGATCCCACTCTGATGCGATAATGTGGTAATCGTTTTCCAATACTTTTTTGTATTCTTTAATCGATGACGGCAGCTTCGCGTTCATCCGTTTCGACGTCATTTGGTGGTAATAATCATGGATTTCGCCCTTATCGGCTGCTCGGAGGCTGCCTGCACTTTCCTTGACAAAAGGTATCCGATCAATGGCATCGGCATCAAGCTCCGGATAATCATAGACATACCGATAGGAATCTACCCCCGTTGCTGTTAGAAACAAACTAACGCAAGTGACCACATATCTCCGTGGCCGTTCACTCAGAATCCACTCGATCGCGATATGCGCAGGGCCGTTTTCGAGACTTAACGTATCCTTCATTTTACGTCCGGCAAGTTCCGCATGCGGCAGTATGGCTTGAATGGCAGACTGGATAAAAACCGTCTTGCCCCCTCCATTTTCCAGAAGAATCGCGCCATTATGCCCATCGAAATGAAACAATTCATCGTTGTAGCGCTTATTTCCATCCTCATAGACCACATTGGTAAAACGTATTTTAGAGATGGCTGGCATGTTCGCTTCCCTCCTCCTCAAACGTATTGCTTTGATATAAAAACTCCAAAATGCCACGGTTATATTCCAGCTCCATAAAATAACGCTGCACGACCACTTTCGCCTTTTCGGTTAACGTAATTTCCTGGTTGCCAATATCGATCACTAACTCTTGCGCGACGAGAAACTTGCGGACAGAATCCATAAAGCTAACCCGGCTAATCGTATTCCCGCTTTGCCTCGCAGCTGTTTCCTTGATATCGTCCATGGCACTCCATTTTTCAATCAAGGCCGTCCAGTTATAGGAAAACTCTTGCTCCATCTCTCTTAGTTCAGCTTCAGGATGCGTCTTCAATAACGCTATTCGCTCATTCACAAGTTCCGTCCACTCTTCAATTCCGATAAAACTTCTCGTCGGCTCCATCGTTTGGTAGCTGTCATAAAAGCCGCCAATCAACACAATAATGCTGACATACATCAGATAAAGATCCGCATTCACGGCATTCGCTCGCAGATAGGTACGTTTAATCACTTCGTTGTTCATATGAAAAGGCGATAACCGTGTCTCTGGAATCATATACAGCTGTTCGCCGGCAATAACCGTTACGCAATCGACTTCTCGCGCGAATTGATCCACTAGCCCTCGCACCACATCGTCGGCCATGTATTCTTGGAGCCGCTCTTTGCCAACTGCGTTATCGCGAGCTAACAAGGTATAGATGCGAAAAGCTCTCATTACTGTCCCATTTTCAAGTCCAATTGTCATCCTGTTCTCCCCACGAAATCAACATATTCTGAATGCTAAATCTATCGTTTACCTTAATAATATTTTCTTGCTCAATGATGACCAGACAGCGGCTTCCCAGAAGCATATACATATCTTCCAGCAACGTCCCCTGCTCTTCATTCTGCTGCTTATCCCTATCATCCGCCCGAAGGGGGCTTCTTTGATGCAGATAGATCCAGAAATCATAGAAAGCTCTTTCGCCCAGCAATCTTGCAAGCTCGCTCTCTTTGAACAGCTGAATAAACAGTTTTAATTCAACTTGGCCCTGCTCTTCCATCATTTGCAGCAGCTGCTCCATCAGAAGCTTGTACAACTTTTTCTGCATCGTTTGGTAACGGTATTCGTCGCTGTCTCCGCCAAGTTCCAGGAACTTATCATCCCGTTCTTGTCCACTGCCATCTTCTAGCATATTTTGCTCAGCCCACACCGTCAAAAGCGACCACGCCTTCGTCTCTTGAACTGGTAAGAACGGGGCCAGCACCCCTTTCATCGTCTCCAAAGGCAGTGGCGTACTAAAGATAAGAGAAGCAATATCCTGATCAAAATTAAAGGAATCCAACCCGGTATAATATAAAGATTCTTGCGCTGCGCCAAGTGCATGTGATTTTAAAACCATACTTTCATGAAATAGATCCGAATGCTCGCCATGAACCTTCTCCAGCTCATTGGATATACGTAAAATTAACTCATAAGGCCGTTGATCTGCTTGTCTAACCGTTTGTGCCTGAACGCGATCCTTCGTCTCCTTCACGAATTGCCGCAGTTCTTCGAATTCTTCGTTCTCCATCTGCAAGCGCAAATAAATATCGTCGAGCAGACCTTTATAACGTCCGAACGTCTCTTCCGACACGATATTTCTTTTCAACTCATGCTCCAGCTTGACCATCCGCTCCTGCAAAGCTTCCACATCAATCCGCATTTCATTAATCTGCCGCAGGGCTCCTTCGAACTCGCCCTTTTCCAATTGCTTGCGCAGTACCAACTGATGAATTGATAATTGAAATTCGGTATAAAATTCCTTGGTCGCAAAAATAAGCTCCAACCCATCTTCGTCGAGCGTGTAGTACTGCGTATTCGTTTTTAAGTCGAAGGCATTCGCTTTCAGAATCGATATATAAATATGCTCCGACTGGCCGGATTCCCAATTCATAAAGGTGAAATCCCGTTTTTTCCCTGTCGTTGGACGAAAAACTTGCGTGATCTGCCTTGCCAGATCCTCAAATTCGGCTTCATCCAAATCGATGAAAATCCCTGTCACCTTCAAAAGAAACTCGGCTAAGTCTTTGACACCCACCTTATTGTTTCGCATCAACTTCTGCTCAAAAAAGTAAAGCAGCGTCAACAGCCCAAGCTCCATGAAATCTATCGGTTTATTTTGCCGATCGGTTTGCCGCTTTCTCTGAAGCTCATAGAGAGGATCAAAAAGTGCCAGCTTGGTCATACGTTCCCGAAACCCGGAAACAACCTGACCAATTTCTATGTAATCCATGCTGTGTGCCTCCAAATCGTACAAAGCTCGTGTGTGGGTAATATTTCTTGCTCCTGTTTGAGAATATATGCCTATTATATCAAAATTTCAAAGGTTGAAGGATTGGTAGGCCATTGGGAAGTAGTTCCATCCATCCAATAGAAAAAGCCTGTTTAAGCGATTAAGCCCAAACAGACTTTATCATACTGATGTTTCCACTTCAATTTCCAACCTTTTTTTTCGTCACGTTTTAGTATAGCACCATGGGCGAATGTTTGTACTCATTAAACGCAAAAAAGGCTATCCCTCAGCCACTTCTGAACTGAACCCCCGTTCGTGACACTACACTTCAAAGGAAGACCTGGATTAAGCTGTTAAAAGATGGTGCTCAGAAAGTGCCCTGCCCTCTTGGTTAGCTTTAACCACAGCTAGCCTTGAATGCTAATGCGATCGACTATTGTAATTACCAATGTTGCAATTTCTGCAACAATTCATATGCCAAAAGGCTATTTTGTACGTTGAAGTTGCAGTTTGTACAACATTTCTATAAAGCCCCCTAATTAAGTTAGACACTTTTAGGCTAAGAAAATACAATGAAATTAGCCGGAGGTTGTTCGTATGAGGGTAAAGCATAGCAAGTTTGACGAACTGAGAATACAGGTCGTG